>JAJFMT010000001.1 GCA_020696855.1 Pseudobdellovibrio sp. | reverse complement strand
CGAAGCCCCAGTAAACGGCGGCCGTAACTATAACGGTCCTAAGGTAGCGAAATTCCTTGTCGGGTAAGTTCCGACCTGCACGAATGGCGTAACGACTTCTCCGGTGTCTCAACCAAGGGCCTCGCGAAATTGAATTCTCGGTGAAAATGCCGGGTACCCGCAGAAAGACGGAAAGACCCCGTGAACCTTTACTGTAGCTTGGCAGTGATTTTAGAGTTTGAATGTGTAGGATAGGTGGGAGCCTTTGAAGCCAGGTCGCTAGATCTGGTGGAGGCAACCTTGAAATACCACCCTTGCAAACTTTGAAATCTAACCTGCTCCTCTTAACGAGGAGAGGGACACTGTCTGGTGGGCAGTTTGACTGGGGCGGTCGCCTCCCAAAAAGTAACGGAGGCGCGCGATGGTCCCCTCAGCCTGATTGGAAACCAGGCGTCGAGTGCATTGGCATAAGGGGGCTTGACTGCGAGACCTACAAGTCGAGCAGGTGCGAAAGCAGGCCAAAGTGATCCGGTGGTCCCGCGTGGAAGGGCCATCGCTCAACGGATAAAAGGTACTCCGGGGATAACAGGCTTATTCCATCCAAGAGTCCATATCGACGATGGAGTTTGGCACCTCGATGTCGGCTCATCACATCCTGGGGCTGGAGCAGGTCCCAAGGGTTTAGCTGTTCGCTAATTAAAGTGGTACGCGAGCTGGGTTCAGAACGTCGTGAGACAGTTTGGTCCTTATCTTCTGTGGGCGTAAGAAATTTGAGCAGACCTGTCCTTAGTACGAGAGGACCGGGATGGACGAACCTCTGGTGTTTCAGTTGTTCCGCCAGGAGCAATGCTGAGTAGCTATGTTCGGAATAGATAACCGCTGAAAGCATCTAAGCGGGAAGCTAACTGCAAGATTAGATTTCTCTGGGGCTTCGGCCCCCTAAAGACTCCTCGGAGACTACGAGGTTGATAGGCATAAAGTGTTCGTACAGTAATGTACTCAGCTTATATGTACTAATAGGTCGTGAGGCTTTTTTAAAAATTTTATATTTCAAAAGAATTTCCGAAAAAACGTCGCAAGACGTATATGGATTCTTAAAGTTTCTAATTCACTTAATCGCTAAAAATCAATTAAAACAATTTTCCTGGTGTTTATAGCAGAGAGGTCACACCTGATCCCATTCCGAACTCAGCAGTTAAGCTCTCTTGCGGCGATGGTATTGCACTCGTAAGAGTGTGAGAGAGTAGCACGATGCCAGGTCTTTTTTTAGTAACCCGATTAAGCGAAAGTTTAATCGGGTTTTTTCGTTCTAGAGTCCGTTTGAAATGCAACGTAACTGAAACCGACCATTACCTGTAAGTCTTTGCCGGTTGCCAGTTCGGGCAAATGCGATTAGTGGCTAAGGTAAAAGGGCACTCTGTATACACTTTTGACAGTCTTCCGTATCAAATCGAACCTATTGTTATTTACGTGGCATTTTCATTGCCTATTGTACTTGTAGGTGAGGACCCGATGTTGACTAAAATGAACGTTCTACAATTTACGTTAAGTGCAGTGCTTGGGTCAGTCATTGCCTGTTCTCCTACTAAATTCGGAGAATCGAAAAGCGCGAACACTCTTTGTGAGGGTTTGAATTGTAATGTTCAGCAAAACTCTGTCGATATTACCCAGGAATTTAAAATCGGCGAAGGAAAGGTTGATATCCTTTTCGTAACTGACAACTCAGCCTCCATGTCAAAGATCCAAGCGGAGATGGCAGCCCGGTTTTCTGGCTTCATTCAAAATCTGGATTCAAAACGTATAGATTACCGAATTGCTATTACAACAACCGACCTTGCAAAAGTTTCAAGCCAAAAACTTGTGAAATACTATTCGGGCGCTTCTTACATCACAAAAAACGATTCTGAGCGGGTTACCTTGTTTAATTATGCCATTAAGCGTAATGAAACCATCGCCTGTGAGAATCTGATTATTTCGATGTTTAACTATTACGGAACTTCATTTCAAAGTGCTTCTGATTACGTGAGAAATTACCCGACAACGTGTCCTTCATCGGATACTCGTGGAATTTACACAGCTAATTTAGTTGTTTCTGAAAATTCATCTTCATTCATGCGCGACGACGCAAATTTAAATGTGATTTTAATTTCGAATGATAATGTTCGTCAGGGTAATGCGATGGAATCATTGGATCGCGCCTCAACATTCGCTGCCATGATGCAAGAGCGGTATCCGAGAAAATACTGGGACTTCAATTCTATCATCGTAAAAGACTCAACCTGCAAGGCTCAGCAAACATTACGTACAAGCAGCGGCCAGGTTGTTATGAATGCCTATGGTCCGGCGATTTCAGGCGGAATCGGAACTGAATACGCGAATCTTTCAAATTCATCAGCACGCGATATCGAAAATAATCCTCGCCCACGCGGGCAAGTTCTGGATATTTGCGAAACGAACTACAGTAATCATTTCAACAATATTGCGACTCAAATTACAGATGACTCACGCATGATTACACTTCGCTGCGCACCTTCGTCTCAGCCGAGTGTAACATTGAAGTCGAATCCAACTTCAAATGTTCCGTTTACTTTGAATGGCGACAAACTCATTTTCAGTTTAGGAAATGAAGGACTTGATGTGGTAGTAAAGTACTCATGCTACACTGGACCTACGTAGAGAGTGTATTAATTCGAGATATTCTCCTCTGAAAAACCTGATTTTTAGCAAAAAATAAAAATAAAATTTTTCTGTAACACTGTATGATTTTTTGCCGGATATGCCGATAGGTAATCATATGGCAATGGTTGATAGATACAAAAAATCAGGCGGGTTCGTTCAGTTGATTCAGGTTATCGAAACTTGTAGCCCGAAAAAACGTGAACAGTTCATGACTATTATTACTGATGAGAGTCCGGCTTGGGCCGAGGCTTTAATTCAGAAGAGTATTAGCTTTGAAAAAATTCTGAGCTGGAAGCCTGAAGTTCTTCTTGAAGTACTTGCTGTCGTAAATCCACTTGCATTTTCTGCCGCATTGAAAAGTTTAACTCCGGAAGCTCTTGAAACTTTTTTTCAAAAACTTTCACATCAGGAAAAACGAAAAATCGAAACTCTGATGCAGGAGAACTCTCAGGACGCTAATGGTATCGCTTCAAGCGTAATGAAAGTAATTTCAGAAACGCGTGCGTTACTTGTTCAAGGTACGCTGAAAGCAGATAAGATCGATGCTAACTTAGTTATTCCAGAAGAGTTTGAATCACTTCTTGAAAAAGGCGAGCAAACAAGACAGGCCGGCGCCGCATTGTCGTTTGACGGGCCTTCTGCGGCCGCTTCATTCGGTGGAAATCCGTCTGCAGCCACTGCAGAAATTGATAAGCTACAAAAGAAAGTATTGCTCATGTCGAAAGAGCTTCAGGTGTTGAAGCAAGAAAACATCGTCATGAAAGACAAACTCGAGAAGATTAAAAAGATCGCCTAATTCGCACATAGGTTCGTTAGATAAAAAATGCCGTATTTAGCGGCATTTTTTGCGTTTAGAAGAAGTAAATTGATCTTGAGGTGGGGCAATCGACTTGACCACTGTGGGTTGGAATCATATATTCATGGTAGCGCATCTGGTTTGGGACCAGAGGGTCGTAGGTTCGAATCCTATCTCCCCGACCAATTTCACAAAAATCTAGAAATCTAAAAAACTTAAAACTTAAAACTTTATCTGAATCTTAATCGAACCAATTGCTTTATGAATTTCATACCGTCTGCAATGACTCTGACATTTGATGGTCTTAGCTCAGGTAAGTAAGTCACCGGCATTTCAACGATAGAAGTTTTTTTTGCGACTAAATAAATAAGCTCTGTCGTAAAAAAATAATCAACCGATTTAATTTGCTCATAAGTGCCAGCGTATTCGGACTTTAGGAAGATGGTCCCTTGGGTGTCTTTAGTGGCTAATCCCAGCACCAGACGGCGAATAACGAGGAATACGGCGCTCATAAACTTACGTTTGAAGTCGCGTTTAACCTGCGAATGTGGGTGCTGCTTGCTTCCTACAAACAAACCGCAATTCGGATATTTATTTTTATACTCCAGGAATGAGTCAAAATCAGTAAAACCGAAAGGCAAATCGGCAGCGGTAAAAACAAACCAAAAGTCTTTAGAAGAAATATCTTTGTAGTGTTTTAGCCCGGCCGTAAAAGCCGCACCCAGGCCTTTTTGTTCGATTCGAAGATAACGTAGCCAAGGAACTTCTTTCATCTTTTCTGTTGCCAGATTTTGGGTGCCGTCAGTGCTGGCGTTATCTAAAATGCAGACTTCAAAATCGACGTTGCGGCTTTGCAAAGTCATGAATTTTTCAATGAGGGAAGGCAAAATACGGGCTTCATTGTAAGCGGCAACTAAAAACACAAAGCGCATAATTCATTTTGAACGGAATTCGATGCTTGTACATCCAAAGCGGGTGAATGACGCAGTGTTTTTGAGAGCGGCAGATACGGTCACAAATATCTTGTTGGGAATTTGTGGCTGGTATTATCCTTTTAGTATGCAAGAAAATATCATTCACGCGACAGCGGTCATTGATCCGAAGGCGGTCATCGGAACGGGAAATTACATCGGCCCTTATTGTATCATCGGCCCAAATGTAAAGATCGGAAACGGTAACAGGCTTGAGGCCTTTGCTTCGATCGGAACGCCGGCTGAACACCGGAATTATTTTTTCAGTCCTCCGGGGCCCGTGGAGATCGGAAACGAGAATGTTATCCGGGAATACGTGACGATAAATGGTGGAACCTCAGCGGCCACTCACGTTGCCAATAAATGTACACTCCTTAAAGGTTCACATGTCGGGCACGATGCTCATTTAGAAAACTCATGTAATTTGGGCTGTAACGCCATTGTCGGCGGCCACAGTCATTTAGGTATCGGTGCTAACCTTGGCCTATCAACAGTCGTTCATCAAAACAGAGTTGTTGGCGCCTACGCGTTGATCGGGATGAACTCCACAGTTACAAAAGATGTAATTCCTTTTTCTATTTCTTTTGGTACGCCTTCAGAAGTGAAAAGAATTAATCGAATCGGGTTGCAGCGCGCAGGATTGCAAAGTCAGGAGCTTGTGGCTTTTGATGAGTGGTTTGAATCTCAAATTTTAAATACGGCTTCTCCGGTAAAGCTGGATCATAAGTTTGATAAATTTCTGACTGAGTTTTTTAAAATTAAGAGCAGCTTCACCAGATAATGAAAACAGTTGCAGTTCTTATCCTTTTAGCGGTCCTGCACACATTGCCTTATTGGAACACCGGAGAAAATCTGGCGGGCCGTCCGGGTGATCCTTACGCGCATGCCGCTATTGGTGAATGGTACTGCAAGAATGTTGTAACAGGAGATTTTCATTTTGAGCCTTTTATGGCACCCAACGGAGTTAGCGTCGCCGGCAATTATGACAGCCCTTTCCCGTTTATTCTGACCTGTCCTTTTGTGAGCGCAGGCCCTCATTTTCAATTTCATTTATTTTCTTTTTTTCAGATTCTTTTGATCGTGTTAAGTGCGTGGGCCCTATCCGGAGTGCTGCTGCGCACTTATAGTCTGAGATGGGCTTATGTGCTGCTGACCTGGTTTTGCAGCTTTTACGCTATCCGCTCGAGTATTCATTTAACTTTGTTATCCGTTATCTGGGGCTTTCAATTCAGTCTATTTGCGATATTTACGTATGACAAAACTGATTTAAAAAAAGTAGTTCGCTCGATGCTGCTTCTGAGTCTCGCCCTATGCGGCACATTTCAGAACTTGACGGCTTTGTTCCTGATTTATTTAGCGTTTCTGATTTATCTGATAAGGCAGGTAAAATTTTACCCGGCGTTCGAACGGCGGAATTTGCTTTTAGGAATCGGGGCGGGCGCTGCCACGTTCCTTTATTTTTGGGGCCCGATGTTGTTTTTTACTCTGACCAACAGAGACCCTGTTTTTAATGCTGGCGCAATGCGAGAGGCTTATTCACTGACGTTGAATGGTTTGCTATTTCCTTTTGTAAGTCATGTGGTGGGGAACTACTTTGGGTTTTCCAGCGGTGCTTACGAAAATGCGAATGCCATGGATTGGCTGGTTGTACTCCTTTTTATTGCTTTACTGGTTTACAAAAAGTTCAGCCTCACGCTAGTTGAAAAGGTCGCACTCGTTATTGCCGCTTTTTATCTTTATATTTCGTTTGGGCCAGCTTTGCCTGTTACAGAATGGATTTTTGAATTTTATCCGTTTAAAATCGGCAGAACTCCTTCGCGTTTTGCTGTGATTACGCACTTAATTCTGATTGTTCTGACTTTGACCTGGATTGAAAAAACAAATTGGAGTCAAAAACTGAAATCCCGCCTGGGAATAGCGCTATCGGCCTGGGCTATTCTTTGGGGACCTGCTGCGAATGCCATGTGGTTTGCGCCCACATTCAAATACAAAGCTTTGATTCCAGAAAAAGCTCTGGCGGAAATAAAAAACACAGCGGCCGCGGATTCAACTGTCGTGATGATTCCAAGCGCGTGGGCAGGTGAGCCGATTTACAACTTTCTGAGACTCTTTCACGGTCAGAAAATCAGCTCCGCCTATCTGGCTTTTCCGGTTTACAATGTTGATATGGTTAAGGCCGTAGAAGCGGATCTGTTTTTAGGGGAACTCGATTGCGGTTCAAATGCAATTGCTTTTAAGAACGGGGCTATCATGAACGATCCGGAATCCCTGCGAAGATATGTAAGTGAAAAGGGATACAGCTTTGCCATCATTAATAAATCCTACTTATCCAATATGGGCGGCTGTGAAAGTTTGAAAAGCTGGGTCTTTAAATATTTGAAATACCCATGGGTTAAAGTTATTGAGGAAAATGGCAGTTTTCTGGTGACACGGCACTTATGATTAAACTCAGCCGGGAAAATTATTGGCCGGTCCTTGTTATCAGCGCAGCCGTTCTTTTAGTTTTTGGCTGGTCGGTTAGCTTCGGATTTTTGTATTATGACGACCATATTCACGTTTTTGAGAATCAGCCTTTAATAAAAGGTGAAATCTTATATTTTTGGAAGCATGCACATGAAGGATTGTATATTCCGCTGGTTTATTCTGCATGGGCTCTGCTTTATAAATTCTTCGGTTTGAATCCGGCTGTGTTTCACGGTTTAAATGTTGTCCTTCATATAGCAAATTCGTGGCTGGTGTTTTTGCTTCTAAGAAGTTTTCGAATGACACTAAGCTCTTCGGTGCTGGCCGCTTTGCTGTTCGCGGTTCATCCGGTTCAGGTCGAAAGCGTAGCTTGGGTAAGCGCCCTTAAGGACACTTCGTTCGCATTTTTTACTTTATTGTCACTGTGGGTTTATTTTTCTTCTTCTTTTACAGGTCATCGGAAGTGGTTAGCCGGAACCCTTTTAGTTTCGGCAGCCATTTTATGTAAGCCCACGGCTGTTGTGTTGCCGGTTCTCATTAGCATTTACTTTATTTACTTTGCCGCGGGCAACATCCGTGACCGCCTAAAAAACACCTGGAACTCCGTGGGGCCTATGCCACTGACTTTGTTTCTTGGCCTCTATGCTATTCAAATGGCAAAGACAGAGCAGTCGTGGTCGCAGCATCCGAATGCGATGGTGTCGCTTTTAGAACGACCGCTTATCATGTTAGATGCACTTGGTTTTTATATTACTAAAATCTTACTGCCGTCTCAGCACTATGTCGATTACGCTAGATTCCCCCGAAATGTTTTAGATAACAAACTGTATTATTTTTATGTGGCTCTGGCTGTGGTCTTTTTGATCGCGTTGGCAGGTTGGTTTCGTAAGAATGAAAACCGGCGATCGCCCGAAGCGGTTTTTGCAGCTTTGCTGGGATTTATGTTTTTTATACCGACTTCAGGTATTGTTACATTCGGACATCAAAAAATTTCTACGACGGCTGACCGCTACATGTATATGATCATGGTAGCTGTGGCGATTTTTGCGGCTATGCTGTTAGAGTGGATTCAGGCTTCTGGTTTTCGTAGGTCTGCGAATAAGATTGCCGCCATCATCCTTTTCGGCTTAGGAGCTTTTTCATTCATGCAATTGATTAATTGGAAAGATATCTCACTGTTTACAGAAAATCTGTACGAAGGAAATCCTAATAATTACTTCGCTAACAGAAATTTCGGACTAATCAATCAGTTAAAAGGTAATGATGAAAAAGCATTGGAGTATTTTAAAAGAGCTGATGCTATTGACCCGTCCCACTTAAGTGCCAAGGCAGCGATCGCTTCGCTATACTTCAACAGGCGCGATTATGAAAATCTTGACAGATTTGTCGAACAAAACCTGACTGAAGAAAAACTGGCAAGCCTGCAGCAGACGCCTTATGAAACTCACGCCTTTTTCATGGCGATAGCCGAGTCATATATAGAACGAAAGAATTATGGCAAGGCCATGGCGTATCTTTGTAAGGCCAAGAGACTTAACGTCAGTCAATTTGCGGGCGAAGTGGCTGCGAAAATTGACTCCGTCAAAAAACTGGATGCAGAAGCAGGCTCTCAGTGTGTAAACTGAGACTGGTAATAAAATGAATTTAAACAGCAACGACCAGCAGAATTTGTCTGTAAAAGCCGAAAAGATATTTTCTGATTCCAGATCAGTTTTTTTCATTTTATCAGCTTTGGCGCTTGTAGTTTTTTGGCCGGCGCTTTTCGGTGATTTTGTGGGAGATGATGTACTGCGGGTGATCGAGTACGAGAACCTGCTTGCGGGAAATCTTTGGGATTTATTATTTTATTATACCGTTGACCGACCGGTCGTCATGTTGACGATCTGGCTGAATTACAAAATGGCCGGCTTGCAGCCCTTTATATACAAGCTAACGAATTTACTTTTTCACCTGCTGTGTGCGTTTACAGGGTTTCAGCTTCTGCAAAAGCTATTAAAAAATATCAGTTTAAAAAGCACCATCTCTTTTTTTGCAGCTGCGATCTTCCTGGTTCATCCATTGAATCATCATGTGGTTCAGTCGGCCGTCCAGCGAAGTGTTTCACTTGCGGGAATATTTTTACTTCTGAGTTTTATTTATTTTATCAAGTTCTACGAATCGCGAGCGCGCTCTGTTTTTTTGTTTTCGCTTTTTCTTTATTTGCTGGCTGTACTTTCAAAGCCTGTCTCTGTTGCTTTGCCGGCCGTCCTTCTCATTTATTTACTGACCGTGAATGCCCGGTGGACCGACATAGTAAAATGGGTGTCGCCTTATCTTTTATTCTTGGTGATTCCTGCCTGGAATTATTCAGGGACAGCCTTGGCGTCTGCCGATACGGTGACAGAGTTTAAATTTGAAAACTGGCGCTACTTCCTGATTCAAACGAAGGTGTTTTTTATTTATTTGTATAAATATTTTTACCCTTTTCCGATGGAATTCATTCACTCGATCCATAATAGCGCTGATAAAATCTATTCAGAGAATTTCATTCCTTATTTAACTGTCTACGTGGCCATCTTTGTTGTTTTGGGGGTCTGGTTCTTGCGAAAGAGAACACTTGCCGCCAGTTTGTTGCTGATGGCCTATGCCGTTTACCTTCCGCAGTCCTCATTCTATTCCATCCTGCATGTTCTTTTTTATCACCGTGTTTACCTGTCTGTTTTTTTTGCGACCGCTGCAATTTGCTATTTTTTGATTAACCGGCATTTTTTCAAGACCCGAATTAAAGTTACGTTTTCGCTGTTATCAGTTGGTATCGTTTACTTTTCTGTCTCGACTTTCACTTACTTTTCACAGGTAAAAGATTATTCAGACTGGCTTTGGTACAATGTAAAGGCAAACCCAGGCAATCTGAACTACAACGTATCGACGCTTTTTATGCTTAAGCGAAGAGGTTACCCGGTTGAACTTATTAATAAATTTGCGGATTTTCTGAGTGAGAAAAACCCCGAAAAAGAAGTATTAAATGCGCGGTCGATTGCCTTGTACTCCGCGGAAAATGCAGAGGCACGAAAAGTAGTTCTGGATACTGCGAACTATCTTTCAGCTGAGCAGACGAGTAACAGCTTTTTTCACGGGGCCATGCTGTTTCTGGAATCTGAAGCTGGAAAGTTTTTTCAGAAAGACCAGGCAATTCTGTCCTTAAACTCTCTGTATTTTTCGCGCCTGAATACAACCGTCTTTATAAATGATACAGCTTTGAAGTCATTCGCCCGGAATAATTTTGAGAACGTGCTAGAGATTCAAACTCCACCGGCCGGAGTCAGTGAAGAGAAGCTGAAATTTCTTAAGTTACGTAGCCGTATTGTTTTGTTCTTATACTTTAAAGTAGATACGGGGTTAAATTTGCAAGACGCTTTGTCGGAGCTGCAAACGAAGTATAGTCAATTGCCTGAGTCGAAGTGGCTTATTGAAAGGCTTTCAAAATAATTTACTTAATTGGTAACTTCAATGGTTTTCAGCTTAGGGCTGCTAATGCGTTTTGAAACCGGAATAAAGCCGATCGAACTTTCATTTTCTTCAATGTAAACCATCATTTTTTCTGCGTCCTCGAGTACCTTGGGCGGCAAACCTTTTCCTGAAAAAAGTTTGTGTCGCCAGTGCTGCACGTACTGCGACGGGCTTTTGCCTACGACGATTGATAAAAAATCTGTGTTTGCAGGAGTGTCGTCGGAAAGCCGGGCAGCGCGGATACGTTTTCCTGATTTCCAGAAAACGCGGTCACCGTTATAAATATCCCGCAACTCGCTTGTAGAAATTGATTCCACCGGCGCCATTATGTTCGCAATTACAATAAATGAACTTGGTTTAGAAAATGCTTTACTCGAATAAAGGCAAAGAGCTGAAATTGCAGCAACTAAAATGTAAAAGGGCGCTTTACGCTTTGCCATGGAAAAATGCTGATATGATATTATGTTTGAGTCAAACTGTTTATAAGTATATGCTATGTTTCTATAGTCTTTTAGCAACATCAGGAGTGAAAAAAAATGATTAGGCTACTTTTGATTGTTCTTTTTTCAGTTGGAAGTTTTGCATCTGCGTACGAATTCAACTGGAACATCTTTATGACAACGGCTGCAACCCAGAATGACAAACCGATTTTGAAAGATGACGGCACAGGTAAAAACTTCGATGTTTCACGCTATTCAAAGTACGCTATCTCAGCTTCGTCAGTGCTGAATGAAAATTGGGAAAGTATTGTTAATCTTGTTTTTAAACAGTCAACAACAGGGTATTCGAATCCGGTAGACCTGGCTCTGCTTTCTTACAAAGATGCGAACAATGTTTCTGTATTCAGAGTGGGCCGCCAGCGTGTTGCTACTTGGCTTATATCAGATCATATGAATGTCGGTATTTTGTACCCGTGGGTGCGGCCTCCGGAAGAGGTGTACTCGCTCAACCCGATCAATAGCCTTAACACAGTGAACTACGCACATTTGGGAACGATCGGTGATGCGAAAGTCAAAGCGGAGCTCTATGCGGGTGGCGGCGAAGGGCAATTTTTAGTTAACGGTGTTCAGGAAGCCAAATCAACCCGAGATATTCAGATGGTCGGTGTTGTGACCACCTACGAAACGAACTCAATGCTATTGCGAGCGAGTTACAACAAGGTGAATGCGGCATTCAGAATTGATGCTAAACAAGTAGTAAATTTAGGACCGGGAGTGAATCCTGAATTAACGTTTCCGGTTGATTTCGATTTGGGCAGCTTTGAATTCTGGTCTGTTGGGTTAAAGAAGTCTTCAGGCACTGTTTGGATGCTGGCTGAGTATGCGTCTGAAATTGCAGAACGAACCTTAAACGTGCGCCGCTCAGGTTATATTACTTTGGGTTACGACGTTTCCGATAAAATGAAGCTTCATCTAACCCGATCGCAATTGTTTGAAAATGAATTTGATTCGAACGGAGTATTTCGTAACGCCATCGGGAAGCAGTATTCTCTGACTGCAGGCAGTAATTATTTTATATCAGATAACATCGTTTTTAAAGTTGAAGCCACCATGACCACTTACACCGATGGCGGTTACGCAATGTCGTCTAATCTTAACAATCCAGCAGCAGTTCCTGGCGTTGCAGGCGAGCCTGACACAGTACAAACCTACGCTGTTTCTGTAGACGCTTCATTTTAGCACGCGTATGTTAAATTCAATTCGGCAAACGACCGATAAAATACTGTGTTAACACTTTCATTTCGCAAAGCCATGATTACTTCCGCTATCGTCAGTATTTTACTGTTCGGTACGTTATTATATCTTTTAAAAGAGGCCAATGACGAGTTTCAGCAGATCTACAGCGTGGAGTTTCCGTTACTGCAAACGGTCTCAACTTCAGTCAGGTTAACGGATCAGTCTAAAGATTTACTTAATATTTTAGTTGTTAGTAAAAACAAAAACGCGGAACTTATTGCAGAATACGTTTCAGTTAAAGAAGGCCTGCTGCAAAGTTTAAAAGACGTTGAAACGTATCAACGAAAATCCCGCCTCAAAAATCTGGATGCGGAGCTCGGTGATTTAAATTCTGTCTTTGATGCAGATTTGCAAGTCCTGAACCATTTAGCGCAAAGTGAAATGGACAGTGCTAAAAATGAGTACTTCAATGTTTTACTGCCTAAGCTCGAAAACTTCCGTGAAAAACTGGCACAGGTGGCCTTTTTGCTTTCAACTCAAAATGAAAAAAAGCTCGAAGACAACCGTCGTAGATTTTATTATTACAGTTTGGGTACTCTGATTGGCCTGATTATCGCAGCTTTTTTGTGGATTCAAATCTTTTATATGTACCGTAAGAGTGTGGCTGAACGAGCCCAGGCAGAGAAGGAACTTGAAGTTCAAAGGGCACGCAATATTCACAACTCGAAGTTATCCGCACTGGGTGAGATGGCCGGAGGTGTTGCACATGAGATCAATACTCCATTGGCGACCATTCGCATGACGGCAGAGAATTGTGAATACATGCTTGAAACCGGTGAGTTGAATAAAGATGTTGTAGCCCAGTCGGTAGCGAGAATTATCAAGACTGTGGACCGAATTGCCAAAATAGTTCTTTCTTTGAAAACTTTTTCGCGGGACGGAAGTAACGACAAATTTGAAAATGTATCTGCGAAAAGAATTCTGGATGAAGTTTTAAGTTTCTCTGCCGAACGTTTTAAGAGTAATGAAATTGAAGTCATTGCGGATGTTGATGATATTGAGATTTATTGTCAGCAAATTCAAATTGAGCAGGTGCTTTTAAATCTATTGAACAATGCCTTTGATGCCGTGAAATCAGTTGATAAAAAATGGATCAGAATATCCGGCAAGCCAGATGCGAACATGCTGAAAATCTCGGTTTTTGACAGTGGTGAAAAGATACCTGCTGACGTTGAGCAAAAACTGATGTCGCCTTTTTTTACCACGAAGGAAATCGGAAAGGGCACTGGACTTGGTCTTAGCGTTTCTCTTGGTATCGCCAGACGCCATGGAGGAAATCTTTTTTACGACGGCAATCAGGAAAACACTTGTTTTGTTCTCACTCTTCCTTTGAAGGATTCCGGCAAAAAAACCGGGTAGGCTTACTGGACTAAAATCGAGAGAGTATTTAATAATCTAACTGAGAGTGTACGGGTTGCCGCTGCTGATTTACCTTTAAAGTATGATAAAAAATATTTTAATCGGTCTCGTGGCTTTACTTCATACCTATTTTTTGGTTTTAGAAATGTTCCTTTGGACTAAGCCCATCGGTTTAAAAACTTTTGCAATGGATGCCGAGCAGGCAGCAAAAACCGCAGTGTTGGCCGGCAATCAAGGGTTGTACAACGGTTTTTTAGTAGCGGGGCTTGTTTGGTCGATGATTCACCCTGATTCTGTTTTCGCAAAACAACTGGCGATCTTTTTTTTAGGATGCGTGATTGTAGCGGCTCTCTACGGAGCTTACAGCGTGAACATGAGAATCTTTTTTGTTCAGGGTTTGCCGGCTGTGATTGCGTTAGCGGTGGTTTTACTTAGCTAGAGATGGCAGCTGATTTAAATCAAGTTATTCAGAAAATTCCTAAACCCCTACTCGTGCTGGGGGTGATCATCCTTTCTATCGGTTTTTTCGTTTACAATGATCCTTTAAGGGATGAATGCGAAGTTCAAAACACATTGTTTGAAAAAAAGATGCTGGGCCTCACAATCACCGAGCAGAAGAAAAATTATCAGGGGAGAAAGCTGAAGCATTTTCCGCAGCTCGAGTACTGGAAAAACCGGTGCAAAGAAGGGAATTCGATCGGCTCGTGCAACGACTACTTTACCGGCTTACGTACGCTGATTCAGGAACTGCGGGTCGTTAATGACAAGTGCCAAATCAAGTTCAGCCAGCAAAATGAAGGTTTCTCTTTCATTATCTCCGAAGGACTGCAAATTATGGCTCTTGTTGCCTGGGGAGATAAGCCTCCGGGCGGGCCAGGTGAGCGTTTAGGCTGGTTAACAACAACCCACTTGCAGACATTCTGTTACCTAAAGCGAACTTTCATACTCATCTCCGACGAGCAAACATACGAAGCACTGAAAGCCAAAGTTTACAGAGAATATCCAGATAATTGGCCCGAGTCAGCCATCGCTGAAGACCGAGTTGATGAAAAACGTCCTCGCGCATTCAAGACTTTGACAAATCCCAACGGATCTTTGAAGGCTGATGAAATCTATTCGCGAAGCCTGTTCTCAGTCCGTTGTGACTTATATATGTAATGCTAAATATTTCTTAAATAGATGCGCTTCCAAACTTTTTGGCCGAAATTTTTTTTAGTCACGCCTTCAAAATAGAATTCGGGAGTTTCTGCGTTTTCTATTCTGAAGATATTTTCTGTTTTGGGCCGGATAACCCAATCGTTAGGGCGCAGCCCGAATTTGATCAGACTGCTTTTAAGACTGGATAATTCCTTTTCATTTTTTTCTACCTTTAAATATACAAAGCTCATGTTTCCTCCGCGCTCTGCCTAAAAGCAAAAAACGAGACACGGCATTTCCGCCAAAGCTGTATTGTGTTTGCTTTTGGAAGAGATTTGTCTTGAAATTAAGAATAAGTCTTAAAGATTGGAAACTATGAAGCTGAATTCAAAGTCGCTGTTTATCGTTCTTATTATTTGGATCGGTGTCGTCGGTCTTCTTTTTGCGGTTATCCCCGATAAAAAAATTGCAAGCGTGATTGCGGGATCCGGATTTGTAATCCTTCCGCTTTTGATTTTGTTTTCAGAAATGCAAAAGTCAGAAAGAAATCTTTCAGTCATTGTGGCGTCTTCAGTGTTTTTTATCTTTTCTGCGCTTCCGATTTTTCTTTTACGTGTGTTGAACTGGGAGAAAGATTTTAAAGAGCTCTCGGTATTCGGCGTACCTTCTGAGGTTTTGCACAGAGCTTCGAATTTTCTTTATATTGTAATGCTGATAGCAGTTGGGGTCGCCTTCTGGCGAGAGCGAAATAGGTCATTGTCGCAAAAATAAAAAAGCCGACATTTCTGTCGGCTTTAAAGATAGGAACAACAATCTGTTAAGTACTATAATACGAAATTAACTAAGCTTCAAATGGAACTGGGCTAATTAATTCTGGTCGTGGTGCTGTATCGTAAGCATCAGTAC
This sequence comes from Pseudobdellovibrio sp., assembly GCA_020696855.1. Taxonomy (GTDB): domain Bacteria; phylum Bdellovibrionota; class Bdellovibrionia; order Bdellovibrionales; family Bdellovibrionaceae; genus Pseudobdellovibrio. The sequence continues at coordinate 108,692 of JAJFMT010000001.1, read as the reverse complement.
CAGACGGAAGTAGAGCCAAGTTACGAGCTTTTTTAACTGCGCCAGATACTTTCTTCTGTTGAGCAATGCTCAGCTTAGAAATACGGGCAGGTGTAATTTTACCAGCATCGCCTATAAAGCGTTGTAATGAAGCTGGATCTTTATAATCAAAATTATGGTCGCCAGAGTACTCTGTGCGGTACTTGCTACGGACGTTTTTCTTATTTTCGCGACTGTTCTCTTTTTCCATTTTAACCTCTTGCCAATTGAAGAATAAATGTAATATACCAGAATGCTCGGATTTGGAAGATAATAATTAAGGTTATTTTAAGAGTCCATTTGAGTTTATTTAGTACGTTATTAAGTAGTAGGGAGATCGTATGAGCCGTTGTGAATTAACTAGCAAAAGTCCAGTTGTTAAGAACTTGGTGAGCCACTCGAACATTAAAACTAAAAGCGTGGCAATGCCAAATGTTCAAAGAAAACGCATATTTAGCCGCACTTTGAATGAAATGGTTCGTTTATATGTTGCTGCTAGCGCGATCCGCGATATGGAACACTCAGGTGGTTTTGATCAATATATTTTGAATCAACCAAATGAAGTGCTTTCTAAACGCGCATTAACTGTTAAATCTAAAATCCGCCGTAAAATGAACAAATCGGCTAAGAAAGCGTAATCGGGAGTATTTATGAATTTAAAAATCAGAAAAGGCGACACTGTTCAAGTTACTTCTGGCAGCGATAAAGGCAAAAAGGGCACTGTATTAGAAGTGAAACCTTCTGCTTTGAAAATCAAAGTTCAAGGCGTAAAAGTTCAAACTCACTATGACAAAAAAGACGGTCTTTTGAAAAAAGAAGGCTTTATTGATTATTCAAATGTGAAGTTAGTTTCTGCAGCTGCGGCTAAAGAAAAGAAGACAACTAAGAAAGCTGCTGCGAAAGCAAAATAGTAGTTTTTAGGCTAGTCTAAGATTAGTCGAGCTGTTGCTCCTAAGAATGAAAAAAATAGAAATTTTAATAAGGCCGTTTGAGAATAAGTTATGAGATCAAACGGCCTTTTTATTTTGATTTTATCAACTATTCTGTTTGCCGGCCTGCCATCGTTTGCGCAGACCCCGGATTCTGACAACCTGGATTTATTTTATCTTTGTAAGAACTCAAAAGGCAGTGTTCGCTGGCTGCGTGCCTACCGTACCGAAAACAGTAAGTGTCATACCGTTTATTCAAAAGAAGGTTATCTGCAGGTGATTAGCTCGGCTACCTATACAGCAAGCTGTGTGGGGGTGCTTCATAATGTTCGAAAGAACATTGAAGAGGGTGGGTTCAAATGCGGAAAAATGGATTCTTATTCTTTTCTTGAAGTTGAATAGTCTTTATGAAAATTGCAGTCGCTCAACTTAACAGCTCTGATGATATTAACCAAAATCTAATGCAAATGTCGGCCATGATTCAGGGAGCGGCGGCAGAAAAACCGGACATTATCTTTTTTCCGGAGAATTCGCTCTTCTTTAGACTGAAGCAAGATGAAAAAGTCCAACCCGTGAGATTAACCGGACCTGAAATTATTCAGCTGCAACTTTTAAGTAACAAAACGAACGTGGCCATTCATTTTACATCTGCGATCGAAGATGATGAAACTGTGTTCAATGCTTCTGTGTTGATACGGCCCGGCCAAGACGCGGAAATTGTTTACAAAAAAATGCACCTTTTTGATATCGCTTTGCACGGCCAAAAACCGATCAGGGAATCTGACAGTTTTAAGCATGGCTCTGCTCCGAATATTTTTGAACTTGGCGGTTTGAAGTTCGGTAGTTCGATCTGTTATGACGTGAGGTTTGCCGAACTGTATTCGCGGTATGCCCGAGAGCAAGTGGATGTTATTTTAGTGCCGGCGGCATTTCTTGTTAAAACCGGACAAGCGCATTGGGAAGTGCTATTAAGAGCGCGGGCGATTGAATCGCAGTGTTATATAGTGGCTTCCGCGCAAGCAGGAGTACACCGGTCTCGGCAGCACTCCCAAACCAGAGAAACTTACGGTCATTCGATGGTGGTCGATCCGTGGGGCCATATTGTACAAAATCTTACAGAGGGTGTAGGAATTTTCTACTACGAGATCAGTAAAGCCGAGATTGAAAAAGTGCGGCAGCAAATTCCGATGCATCAGCACCGCCGGAATCTTTTCTAATAGCCTGAAACCCGGGTTTGCTATATATATTTATAAGAGGAAACAGCGTGAAAACATTTTTATTTGCTTCATTACTATTTTCATTAAATGTACTGGCTGCTGATTACATGGAGATTGCGAGGACTCGCAGTTATAAAGGCGGGCCTGACGAATCAGATTTAAAAGTTCAAACTGTTTTGTACCAGGCTCCTAACAAGAAGAAAAAAGTTCAAAAAATCGAAGAACCATCTGAGGGATTTTAAATGGCAAATGTTAAGGTTCATGATTCTTTACCGGAAGGCGTAACCCGTGAAACGATGGACGTCGATGTTTTGATCGTCGGCGGAGGAGCTGCAGGGCTTTCATGCGCTTACAAAATTGCAACGCAGGTAGAAGAGCATAACCGCCAGGTGGCTGAAGGAAAGTTGCAGGCCGAACCGATTCCTGACCAGATGATCGTTGTTCTTGAAAAGGGCCCGGAGATCGGTGCTCATAGTTTTTCAGGTGCAGTATTAAACCCTAAGGCTTTAGAAGAGCTCATTCCAAATTTTAAAGAGCTGGGATGCCCGTTGGATTCTGAAGTTAAAAAAGATGCGGTTTATTATCTTGGTGAAAACTCTGCATTTAAACTTCCGATCGTTCCGCCGCCTTTTCATAATGCCGGAAATTACATAATCTCGTTATCGAAGTTCAATCGCTGGTTGGCTAGCCAGTGCGAAGCTAAGGGAATAAACATCTTCCCGGGCTTTGCTGCTGTAGAGGCCTTGTATGAAGGCAATAAAATTGTCGGCGTGAGAACCGGCGATAAGGGCCGCGACAAAGAGGGTAACCCCAAATCAAACTTCGAGCCTGGATTAATTCTTAAAGCAAAAACCACAATTTTTGCAGAAGGCACGCGCGGAAGTCTGTTTAAGCAAGTTTCTAAAAAGCTTGAACTGCGTGTAGGCAAAAATGCAGAAGTTTTTGAAGAAGGCGTAAAAGAAATTATTCAAATGCCTGCAGGAACCGTTGAAGCAGGAAAAGTCATTCACACAATGGGATACCCGCTGAATAAATCGATTGGCGGAACTTTTATTTATACCATTCCGGGAGATAAAATTATTCTGGGTCTTGTTGCTTATCTTGACTCTAAAGACCCGTTGCTTGATCCGCACAGAGAACTGCAAAAATTAAAAACTCATCCATTTATTGCTGACATGGTTAAAGGCGGCAAGGTTCTCGCCTACGGTGGGAAAACTCTCCCTGCGGGAGGCTGGTACTCAATGCCGAAACTATACGGTGACGGGTTCATGGTTTGCGGAGATTCGGCAAGTATGGTTGATGTTCAGAAGCTGAAGGGAATTCATTTGGCGATGAAATCCGGCATGGCAGCAGCGGAAACAGCTTTTGATGCGATTAAAAAACAGGATTCGTCATCGGCCGTTTTAAAATCTTACGAAGAAAAAGTTCACGCCAGCTACGTTAAGAAAGAATTGTACCGAGTTAGAAATTTTCACCAGACTTTATCGAAAGGCATGTTTGCCTCAATGCCTTTAATTGCGTTGCAGGAAATGACAGGAGGGCGCGGGCTCTTCGATAATATGCCGACCCATGAAGATGCTAAGACCACAGTTAAAGTAAAAGACATGTGGGGGGATGAAACCCTGGGAGTTGGCCGTAACAAGCTTCCTGCGACTGACGGTCAGTTGATGTTCGATAAGCTGGGCAGTGTATATCTTACAGGGACTTCACACGATGAAGACTCTCCTAATCACCTACTGTTGCAGAATGGCGATACATGCCGGACGGTATGTCAGCCTCAGTATCAGTCGCCTTGTGTTCAATTTTGCCCGGCTAGCGTTTACGAGATGCTTCCTTCGAAAATTGAGACAGGGAAGTATGATTTACAAATCAATTATACGAATTGTATTCACTGTAAAACCTGTGATATTAAGTGCCCATTCGAGAATATTGAGTGGACCGTACCTGAAGGTGGCGGCGGGCCTAAATACACCGAGACTTAGCTTTCGGATTATAGGGACAACTGATGTCCATGGCCTGATTCCAATAATCGGTATTTTCGGTTTTTTTGACAATTAAATAGGTGGTTTTATATGGCTCATTTTTATGCCTCTTGCCCACAGGGCTTGGCTGATCTCGTTGAAAAAGAATTGCAATCTTTTGGTTTAAAAACCTGGGAAAAAACTGCAGGCGGCGTAATCTTCGAATCGAACTGGGCCGGATGTTATAAAGCCAATCTCAACTCGCGTTTTGCCAGCCGTATTTTAAAACCAATCTTGGACTTTCCTGCTTACCAAAATGATGAGCTTTATCACAACATTCAAAAGCACGACTTCACAAAATACATTAAACCGAATCAGACTTTAGCAGTCGATGTGGTTGTAAAAGAATGTAAGCTTCACGATCAGCGTTTTGTCGCAATGAAAATTAAAGATGCGATTGTGGATCAGTTTCGTGAAAAGTTCGGCGTACGCCCTGATGTGGATTCAAAAGAACCGCATTTAAGAATTCATGTTCGCGGTTTTAAAAATCAATTTGCCGTTTCCGTAGATACCTCCGGTCATTCTTTATTTATGCGCGGTTACCGCTTGAAAACCGGTGAAGCTCCACTGAAAGAAAATTTAGCTGCCGGTCTTTTGGGGCTGGCAGAGTGGGACAAGAAAACTTCAATCGTTGATTTGTTCTGCGGATCAGGAACCATTTTAATCGAAGCCGCTCTTATGGCTTTGAATGTGGCGCCTGGTTTACAACGAAAAAATTTCGGTTTTATGAATCTGTTGGATTTCGACCGTGAAGCGTGGGACGACGTTGTACAAGAAGCTATTGAAGCAGAAAAAGAAGAGCTTGATTTTAAATTCTACGGTTACGACATTGATAAAAAAGTTCTCGATATTGCTAAAAAGAATGCGAAGAGCGCAGGTGTTGCTGAGCACATTATTTTTAAGAGCACTTCAGTTTCAGTTGCACTGCCACCTGAAGAAAAATGCATCGTCATCTGTAACCCGCCGTACGGGTCACGTATCGGTGATGAAGACAATTTGAAAGACGTTTACCGTGATTTAGGTTTTACATTAAAGCACCGCTTTACCGGAACAGAAGCGTGGGTCCTGTCAGGAAATAAAGACTTGCTGGCTGAAATGAAGCTGAAAGCGACAAGAAAACATTTCGTTTATAACGGGAACATCGAGTGCCGTTTTCTGAAATACGAAATGTACGAAGGCAGCCACCGCAAGCCTAAAACTGATAAAGAAACGGCTTCACCTAAGAGAGCTGATTTCTAAGCGGTTGCTCAAAAATTTTTTTATAAATATCGTTTCATAATAATGGCGGTCAGTTTTTCAAAGAAATGCTGATCGTCTTTAGAAAACCGGGCTAATGAGGCCGAATCAACATCAAGAACACCGATGACCTCATTGTTTTTCAGCAACGGGACAACGACTTCCGATTTTGAGCGGGAGTCGCAAACGATATGCCCCGGAAACGCATCAACATCTTCTACGAGCTGAGATTTTTTTTGAGTAGCGGCAGCCCCGCAGACTCCTTTTGAAAATGGAATTTCGGTGCAGGCGGGAAGTCCCTGAAACGGGCCCAGCCATAACACATCTTTTTTACCTTCAGGAACTAAATAGAACCCAACCCAATTGATATTCCCGAAGTGCGCCATCACCAGCGCCGATATGTTTGCGAGATCAGTTATCCAGCGGCCTGTTAACAGGGCTTCAGCTTCTTGAAGCAGTTCAGTTTGAGAGTATTTATGATTAGAAAGGTTTTGTGATTGCGACATATCCGGCCAGCATGAACACGCAAAGTAAAATGGTGTAGAAACTCCAGCCCACATTTTTGCGTTTTATCAACGCGACAATGCCCCCGAAGAACAACCAAACTGCGAGTTTGACGTAAACCCAATTTGGCAAACCGTTTACCATTCCAAGCCGGGCCAGTAAACCGAAGCCGCTGACGAGCAAAAAGAGCAATCCGATTCCATGCGTGAGAAACGCAAATTTTTTAGATGTTCCTTCAAGTGTTACGCCGGCCACCTTCAGAGACAGCAGGGTAACCAAACCTGAAAATAATAAGACAAGACCGGTTAAATGAATAATTTTGTAAAATTCGTAAGACATTAAGCCTCCTCATCTTTTAAGTTCAGATGATTTAAAATTTTGTTAACTTGTTTGCGTAATTTCTTGATGTGAGGAACTGACATTAAAGTTTTGATGCTTTCTTTATGCGGCTCTAACGGGTAGCCGCCGTACATTCCTGAAGCCTCGATACTTTGAGTAACACCTGCGCGCGCAGAAAGAATAACATTATCAGGAATAGTAAGATGACCTAAGGCGTGAACTCCTCCTGATGTCATTAAATTTTTACCGATGCGAGTAGAGCCGGCGACAATAAACCCCGCAGCGACCAGGGCGTTTTCACCGATCTCGACGTTGTGGGCGATGTGACAGAAATTATCAAACTTCGAGCCGCGCTTAATTCTGGTTTCTGTTAAAGTCGCGCGGTCAACTGCACAGTGAGCACCCAGTTCGCAGTCGTCTTCAATGACAACTTTTCCTGTCTGCGGAATTTTAGTGTGATTAAATTTGTTATCAGAGACAAAACCAAAACCGTCAGAACCGATCGTTGTATGAGAAGCGATGTAGCAGCGTTTTCCGATCTCACAAAAGGGGCCTACATAAACATGGGGCCAAATGACGGTGTCTTCGCCGATCTGTGCATGGGCGCCAACATAAGCAAAGGCCCCAATATGTGCTTTGGGATGAACGACTGCTGTCGGATGAACAACGGCTGCAGGGTGTATGCCTTCTCTGTAGAAAGGGGCGTTTTTATCAAACAGCGGGAGAACTCTTGTCATTGCCAATTGAACATTTGAAGCGGTCCAAATTTGAATCCCGGCAGGCAATGACTCTTTTATTTCAGAAAATAGTTTTTCAAGAACGATGAGAGCTCTAATATTTTTACCGCGGATAGAATCAAGATGCTCTTTTTTGGAAATGAAAACGAGACTTTCTGCGTTTGCAGATTCCGGCGGTAAAACCGCAGAAACTGCAGTGGAAAAGGCTTGCCGTGAGGTCAGCACGCTGCCGGCGGCATCGGAAATTCTCTCAACAGGAATTGAATTCATGTTTAGAATGTAATGCCTTGCGAAAGAAAAGACATCATTTTCCTTGTCGTTAGAGCGCAGCAGGATATATGTACATAATAAGAGGTTTACAGGAATTATGGCTAAAAAGACTGCACCTAAGAAGAAGGCCGCCCCGGTTAAGGCTAAAGCTGCCGTTAAGGCAACTAAACCAGCTACTAAACCCGTAAAGGCAGCCAAGGCTGAAAAGCCCGCTGCAAAAGCAACTGGTAAAGCCGTTAAACTGGCAGCGCCTGCTAAGCCGGTGAAACTGGCTGCAAAGCCGGAAGCAAAAGCTTCTAAACCGTCGCTTATGACTAAAAAAGGCAAAGCTACGGCCGAAGCAGAACCGGTCGAAGCTAAAAAAAGCGAGACGATAGTTTCACTACTTGAAACAAATTCTGCTGAAGAGCCCGCTAAAGTCGAAAAAATAAGCAAAGTAAAACCCGTGAAAGTTGACCGCGGAAACCTGAACGACGAAAAAGCGAAATGGAACGAGCTATTTAAAAAGTACGGAAAAGATAAAGCTGCTACTTACAAAATGAGCGAATCTTATCAATCTTTAATTCCGCTACAGCATAAAGTTTTAGGTTGGGGTTTTGTTTTAACGAATGAAAATGACCGTCTCGAAGTTTTATTTGAGAACGGTATTCGAATGTTAATCAGCAACTACAAAAGCTAGTTTTGAAATTTTTCAATTGATTAATCTTATAAAAACTTTAGTATTTGAGGCGCATGTCAAAAGATGATTTAGCCCAGTTCGACGGAAAAGTAGTGGATGCGCTTGCTGGCGGCCTTTACAAGGTTGAGTTAGAAGCCAACAAAGTTGTTATCTCTGCAAAGCTTTGCGGAAAAATGCGCCGGTTCAATATTCGTATTGTTGTCGGCGACCGCGTGAGCGTCGGCGTTTCGCCGTATGATCCGACACATGGCTTGATCATGTACCGTCATAAATAATCTGTTTGGCCAACTCCATGTATCCAAACAAAACCAAGATTCGAAATTAGAAGGAACGTATTATGGAACAAACTCTGCAGAGTTATTTGTCTCGTTTTGCTCAGGGAATTTCTCCAAAGTCTGCTGCTGCTGTTTTGGAATTAGCGGCAGAAGGTGCAACTGTCCCGTTTATTGCCCGCTACCGTAAAGAAAAAACCGGAAATTTAGATGAAGTTCAGATCAGAACTGTTATTGAAGCGAATGAAACCTTTCAGGAAATCGTAAAGCGTAAAGCTTTCTTGCTGAAAGAAATCGGCGAGCAAAATAATCTGACGCCTGAGCTTTCGAAGCGTATCGATTTGTCCTGGGATTTAAACGAGCTGGAAGAGATTTACAAGCCGTTTAAGAAAAAGAAAAAAACCAAAGCCACTATTGCCCGCGAAGCAGGGCTTGAGCCCTTAGCAAACTGGATCTGGGACATCGGTCACGGTACAGCAAAAGCCGCTGAAACAATGGAAGTAAAAGCCAAGGAGTTTATCAGTGCGGCTAAGAAAATCGTAACATATGAAGATGCTCTTAAAGGCGCGCAGGATATCGTCGTCGAAAAAATTGCCAATGATGCTTCTTTGCGTGAGCTTGTTGTAAAAAATTATTTCGAACAAGGTAAAGTAACAGCCAAAGCAGCTAAAGGTTACAAGCCAAATTCAAAATACGAAATGTATGCGAAAGATTTTTCTGAGCCGGTCAAAAATTTACTGGAAGAAAAGTCGTCTCACCGTTACATGGCGATGAAGCGTGGCTGGGAAGAGGAAGAGTTAACAGTCGATCTTTCCGGTGACGATGAAATGCTTTTGAAAACCTACGAAAAATTTGCAACCACCACACCTGACACTGCGATTGGCACGTACCTGAAGGAAAGTGCGCGTTTAGCGTTGAACGTTTACGTTGTTCCTTCGGTTAAGAATGAAGTTCATGCAAAATTAAAAGAAAAATCTGATGAACACGCGATTAAAGTTTTTAGTGAAAACGTCAGACGGGTATTGCTTGGTTCTCCGTACGGACCTAAATGTGTTCTTGGAGTTGACCCTGGTTTAAGAACGGGTTGTAAGGTCGCGCTTGTTGATAAGGGCGGTAACTACGTCTCTCATACCGTAATGCACATTCTAGGAGAAGGCACAGAGAAGAAAGCCGAAACTCTTGTAGGTGAAGTGACGAAGCAAATTAAAATTGAAGCAATTGCAGTCGGCAACGGAACTGCGGGCCGCGAAACCGAAATCTTTTTGAAAAAAGTTTTGAAAAATTTAGGAAAAGAAAAAGAGATTCCTGTCATTATGGTTAATGAATCAGGTGCTTCTGTTTACTCTGCAAGTGATGTCGCAAGAACAGAATTCCCTGACTTGGATTTAACGGTAAAAGGCGCGATCTCTATTGCGAGACGCTTACAGGATCCTCTGGCAGAGCTTGTGAAAATTGACCCGAAATCTATCGGTGTTGGCCAGTACCAGCACGATGTGAACCAAACGGCTTTGAAGAAGGGCCTTGAAGGCGTAGTTGAAAGTTGCGTGAATAACGTTGGCGTTGATGTGAATACAGCTTCGGCTTCGTTGTTGTCTTACGTGTCGGGTATTGGCCCGGGTTTAGCGACGGCTATTACTGAATACCGCAAGAAAAACGGTCTGTTCCAGGACCGCTCTGATTTAATGAAAGTTCCGCGCTTTACAACGAAAGTTTTCGAACAAGCGGCTGGCTTTTTAAGAATTCTAAACGGTAAAATCTTTCTGGATTCAACAGGCATTCACCCTGAGCGTTACAGCGCGATCCGCGATATGGCGCAGGATTTGGGTGTGAACATCAACGAGCTTGTCGGAGAAGGCGCTAAGAAACTTCTGGCCGCCCGGACAAAGTGGGCGTCAATCGTCGGCGAGTACACATTCGATGATATGATGAAAGAGCTTGAAAAGCCGGGACGTGACCCCCGTGATCCGTTCAAGGTGTTCCAGTTCAGAGAAGATATTTTTGAAGTTAAAGATTTAAAAGACGGCATGATTTGCCCGGGCTTAGTTACCAATGTAACGAACTTCGGTGCCTTTGTGGATATCGGTGTTCATCAGGACGGGCTTGTTCATATCTCAGAATTGGCTCATAAATTCGTAGAAGATCCACGTAAAGTTGTAAATCCGGGCGATCAGGTTATGGTTAAAGTTTTGAAAGTTGATCAGGCTAAGAATCAGATTTCATTATCTATGAAACTTGAGGCAGCGCCTGAGCATAAATCTTTCCGCGATCAAAAGGACACTCGTCCACAGGGGCCGCGCGGGGACTTTAAGGGTAAACCGCAGGACAACCGTGGCCGCGATAACAAATTCCCACCGAAGGGTCAGCAGCAGGGTTTCAATTCCGGCGGACCTAGGGGCGCTGGAGCTCCTAAGCCGGGGAATCCGTTTAACAATCCATTTGCAGCTTTGTTGAACCAAGGTAATAATAAAAAATAAATAAACGAAACAGGAGATCCTCATGGCATTAAAAGTTGGCGGTAAAAAAAAGAATTCTAAAAACAAAAGCGCTCGTCATAAAGCTAAACGCATTACGAAGAAAAAGCGCATGATCAAAGCTAATAAGAAATAGTTTTGAGATTTAAAAATATTTACGTCATTCGCCACGGAGAAACCGACTGGAACAAGAACCACCGGTTTCAGGGGCGAACAGACATAAAGTTAAATGATTTGGGACGGGAGCAGGCGGCTCGGCTTCGTCCTGTCTTGCAGCAACTGCAAGTTGAATCCGTATATTCCAGCCCGCTTCTGCGTGCGCTGGAGACCGCCGAAATCGCTACCCAGGATATCCGGGTTACAATCCAAAAAGATGACCGTTTACAAGAAACGAACATCGGTGATGCCGAAGGGCTCACGATGGATGAGCTTCTATTAAAGTACGGCGATGACAGTCTTTTGAAGTGGCGCTCTTACGATGAACGGCTTTTGGATTTCAGCTTTCCCAATGGAGAATCCAAGCGCGAGATGATGTTTCGCGTACGCCAGGTGTTTCTGGATATCGCGCAAAATTCAAACCGGAATTCCATCGCTATATTCGCACACGGAATGGTGATGCGCGGCCTGACTTACATTTTCAGCGAAGGAAAAGGCTGGGATTTGAACTTCTTTGCGAATGGATCGGTTCATCATTATGTCTGGAGCGATGAAAACTCCGACCGTCTGATTTATAAAAGCAAAATCGTCTGATTTTTAAGAGAGCAAAAACGTCTGGTTGATAAGACTAAAATTGAATAACAAAAAAAGGACCAATTGATCTACGGCTGGTTAAAGGCAACCCCATGGCCGGCAACAGATAATGATGCCAGCCGAGATCAACGGCCACTGATGATGTCACCCGTGGCGCAATTTATTACTTTAACCGTATTTTAACTACTGTTATTTTTCTGACAGGTGAACTTTACAGTTCACCTTTAATTTAGAAGTAGGTCGCAATTCCTGATTCGATTGAGAAGCCTGAAGTGTTGTTACCGCTTGATTGAGATAAGTTGTAAAGCAATGACGTTGAAAAGCAGTGATCGCCGCTGAGTAAGAACCAGCGGTAGTTGCCGCCCGCAGAAATGTTCGTAACGGAAGAGCCTGAGCCGCTTGTGATGGAAAGCTCGCCGACAACCGCAAGTACTGTAGGTACGCCTGGTTTGTTTTCGTTTAAGTTGTAATAACCTAAGCCGCCGAAAGTGGTCACGTTTGTGCTGGCGCCGCTACCTGAAATGTTTGCGATTCCGAGAAGTGGACCGAATTCATATTGTTTTAAATTCCATAAATAGCTGCCGCTAAGAGATAACGTTGAAATGCTGGGTGAGCTTTGGGTGCGGTAAGAAAAATCAAATGTCAGTGCGTTATCGCGTTTATATCCGCCTGAGCCGCCGGTGTACGAGGATCCCATCATGTCTCCGCCGCCACCGACTGTGTAAGTTTGATTTACATTAATCATTTTCGGGTCGTCGACTTCAACGATCGCCTTTTTTCCTGCAATTTTTACGACTTTAAAAGATTGAGCATGTGCGATTTGAAAACCTAAAAGACAAGCCACGGCGATTACAAGTTTAGACATAAACTTCCTTTGCTGTTGATCGTGTTGTGTTTACAGCTCTGATTGTAAGGCAGAGTTTTTTAAGTATGAAGTTAAAAAGGTTTACCTCTGGACGTTAGTCCTTCAGGTGAAGAATCCGGTCGGCAATTTCAGAAAAACCGTCTCCGCCTTCGGATTCGCTCACGTAAGTCGGTAGCGATTTCATTCGTGAAGAAAATTTCTTAACATTTGCCACACCAAAGGAATGCGGGAACCGGCTGAACATAGGTTCATCGTTCGGAGAATCACCTACAAATGCACATTTGGCTAAGATGTCAGATTCAGTCAGGCCGAATTCAGTTTTTAGAAAGCGGTAACTAGTACTGAGCTTGTCGTAATCTCCGAACCAACCGTTCACGTGAATGGAACTCACTTTCGCGTGGGCTCCGTGTTTTTCGAAAATTTGAACAATTCTGGTCACTTCAGAATCGGGCAGTGCTGGAACATCTTCGCAAAAGTCTATTGCTAAATCCATAAGTCGGCAGAATTGATCTGAAGCGAGCGCAGTTCCTTTAACACTGGACAAAACTTCGTTTTCTATAACAGAAAGTTTAAGTTTATTTTCCTTAATAAATTTTTCGTCAGCGAAAAACCAGCGCTGCATTTTTTTTATTTTTTCATTCGGAGAATTGCTATCCGGGTTGCCACTTGCTGCGCTTTTCTTGCCGATGACTGAATCGCCTACGAGAGCGGCATATCTGAAGTAGAAACCGCCGTTTTCGCCTACAACTCCGGCTACTGGCCACATTCTGGCGATCATCTCGCACCATCCGGCCGGCCGTCCGGTAATAGGAATTACTTTAAGTCCTGCGTCGTGAAGTCTCCAGAGAGCAGAATAGGCTTGAGATTCAAGCTGGCCATCTGTCGTAAGAGTGTCATCAATATCGGTCAAAACAAACTCGATCTTAGAATGGAAATCAGACAAATTTTTCATTGTGCTTTCGTGTAAATAAGTGTTTCTATGTAGTGTAGAGGAATTTATAGAGTGAAGAAAGCAGCATCGCGTACAAATGGAAATTCTGGTTCAGGGACCAAGTTAGTGATCGTTGAGTCACCGACTAAAGCCAAGACCATCCGAAAATTTTTGGGAAGTAACTACATCGTTGAATCGTGCATGGGTCATGTTCGTGATTTGCCTCAATCAGCAAAAGATATTCCTGAAAAAGTTAAAAAAGAAAAATGGGCGCAGTTAGGTGTAAACGTCGATAAAAATTTCGAACCGCTTTACTGCATTCCAAAAGATAAAACCAAAGTCATTAAAAATTTAAGAGAAAAATTATCTGAAGCTGATGAGCTTTATCTCGCGACCGATGAAGACCGCGAAGGGGAAAGTATCAGCTGGCATTTGCTGGAAGTTTTAAAGCCAAATGTTCCGACAAAGCGAATGGTCTTTCACGAGATTACGAAAGAGGCGATCAAAAAATCTCTGGATGAAACCAGAGAGATTGATTACAACCTGGTGCGTGCTCAGGAAGCCCGCCGTGTGCTGGACCGTTTGGTCGGTTATACGATTTCTCCGTTGATCTGGAAGAAAGTGGCTTTCGGTCTTTCTGCAGGGCGCGTTCAGTCGGTTGCGGTTAAACTTGTTGTCGACCGCGAAAAAGAACGTCTGAAATTTAAAAAATCATCTTACTACGGATTACAGGCTGAACTTGAAAAATCAGGAACAGCTTTTGAATCGAAAATTGTTAGTTATAAAAATAAAAAAATCGCCACCGGTAAAGACTTCGACGGTTTGACAGGTCAGTTGGCTGCCGGAAAAGATTTAACTGTTCTTGACCTCGCTGGCGCTCAGGACATTCTTTCTGAAATCAAAGGAAAGAACTGGTCTGTAACGGAAGTCGAAGAAAAGCCCGTTTCAAGAAAGCCGTATGCACCGTTCATTACTTCGACTCTGCAGCAAGAGTCGAACAGAAAACTGGGTCTGAGTTCGCGGGAAACAATGCAAGTGGCGCAAAAGCTTTACGAGCAGGGTTTCATTACGTACATGAGAACGGATTCAACTTTTCTTTCGAATGAAGCAATAAACGCCGCACGTGAATCGATTTTACAAAAGTACGGAAAAGATTATTTACCGGCTTCACCTCGCACTTATGAAGGCAAAAAGGCCAAAGGTGCACAAGAGGCCCATGAAGCAATTCGCCCTGCGGGAATTTCTTTTCAGGATCCTGATGAGACCGGTCTTACGGGAAGTCAGTTTAAACTTTATGACTTGATCTGGAAGCGCACGATGGCTTCGCAAATGACTGATGCGAAACAAAAGCAGGTCAGTGCAAAACTTTCTGTAGGCGACGCTATTTTTTCTGCATCGGGAACCACAATTGAGTTCCCGGGCTTTTTACGTGCTTACGTTGAAGGAAGCGATGATCCGGAAGCGGATTTAGAATCTCGCGACGTTAAGCTTCCACAGTTGAAAACAAATGATGCTGTTAAAGCTAACAAAGTCGAACCGACGGCGCACGAAACAAAACCGCCGGCGCGTTTTACAGAGGCCTCGCTTGTTCAAACGATGGAGAAGGAAGGCATTGGCCGTCCATCCACTTACGCGAGTGTTATCGGCACAATTGTGGACCGCGGTTATGTTCGTAAAGCGGGATCAGCATTGGTTCCGACATTTACGGCAATGGTCGTTTCAAAACTATTATCGCAGCATTTAGCGCAGTACGTGGATTTGGGTTTCACATCTGAAATGGAACAATCGCTGGATCATATTGCTGATGGTGATATGAACTGGGAAATTTACCTGAAGGGCGTTTACCACGGGCCGAAAGGGCTTCGTGCGACAGTTGAAGCTCAGCAGGATAAGATTGACCCTGAAGAAGCGCGTACAATCAAATTGGATGGCCTGGATAAATATGAATTTCACGTTGGCCGTTATGGCGCTTACGTTAAATCAAAACGCGGCGGCGATGATGTCAGTGCTTCAATTCCTGATGCTGAAGCTCCGGCAGATATCACGCCGGAAGCCGTTGAAAAACTGATAGATCAAAAATTAAAAGGTGCGGACTCTTTGGGTGATGACCCGGTTACCGGGAAAAAAGTTTATGTACTGAATGGCCGTTACGGACCTTACGTTCAATTAGGCGAAAGCGACGATGAGAAAATCAAGCGTGGATCTTTGCCTCCCGGAACGGACCCGAAAGACGTCACTTTGCCAATGGCTTTAGAGCTTTTGTCTTTGCCGAAAACCTTAGGCTCACATCCTGACACTAAAAAGGATATCAAAGTCGGAATCGGTCGCTTTGGTCCGTTTGTATTACATGATGGCGACTACCGTTCGATCCCGAAAACTGAAACTGTTTTCACAATGGATTTAGAAAAAGCGGTTGCGCTTTTATCGCAGCCTAAGAAGGGCCGCGGTAAGGCGTCTGCGCTTAAAGAATTCGGTCAGCATCCGAATCATGATGTGACGGTCAGTTTGTTTAACGGGCCTTACGGACCGTATTTAAAAGCGGGAAAAGCGAATATCGGTTTACCTGAAGGTACGACTGTAGACCAATTAACACCTGAAGTAGCATTTACTTTAGTGAATGAAAAGTTAGGATCTGGTAAAGCTGAAGGTAAAGGTAAGACCAAAACCAAAGGACGAATCACTCCGAAAGCATCGGCCGCAAAAAAAGCTGATGTTGAAGGAGTAAAAAAAGTGGTCGTAAAGAAATCAAAAAAATAATATGAGCGACGATAAAAATAACAACTACAAAGGTCAGCTTGAGCTGGGTGAAACCTGGCTTAAAGAGCCTGACCGTAATTACCGTCAAGGCGGGCGCAGTTTTTATTTTTTCGATTTTGACGATAACATCGCCTATTTGACGACTCCGCTTGTGCTTTTTCATAAAGAAACAAATGAAGAGTTATTCTTATCGAGTTCGGAGTGGGCTTTGCACCATTCGCATATCGGTAAACGTGGCCCTTACGAAGCGTTTAATATTAACTACGATGATGTTGTGGGATCTTTCAGGTACTTCAGGGATGTTGATATTACTGAAGCAGAAAAGCTGAGCGGCAAGTCGCAGCTTTTCGTACAAGATGTACAAAAGGCATTAAAACTTCCGGATTTACAGTGGAAGGGCCCTTCGTGGCATTGCTTTTATCACGCGACATTCAACCAGCGCCCGATTTCAATTATCACGGCACGGGGACATGAGGCTAATACGATTCAAGAAGGCGTGCGTGAGTTTATTCGTGCCGGTTATTTGCCGACAGAGCCGCACTACTTAAGCGTGTACGCAGTCAGTAACAAAAAAGTGCGCCACCACTTAGGTGACCCGAACCTGACAGCATCAATTGCCGAACTCAAACAACGGGCGATCCGCGCTTCTGTTGAAAAAGCCATTGAAATTTACGGCTACAGTCCACATCACCGTTTCGGAATGAGTGATGACGATCCCAAAAACATACAACTTGTTGTGGAAGAAATGACGCGTCTTAAATCGAAATATCCTGAAATGTCATTCTTCATGATTGAAACGCATGGTGGTGACTTCATTAAACACGAAATCAGTCAGCACGGTTTAAAGTCGCAAGTATTGCAGGACACGGCCTCACAGCTGGATTTGTTTGATCCAACCCGCAGAAAATCTTAAATAAACTGGACTAAAGTTTAACTGTGTCTCATCTCGACTATGGAACCGTGTCGCGTAACTTTTTAAGAACAGCTTATCAATTACGGACTCTGCATATATAATTTCTTGTACGTCAACAGAAGGACTCCATCATGACAAAAATTGTTTTTATTGTATCTCTCCTCATCAGCAGTGCAGCTTTTTCACAGAGTGCAGCTTTCACACGATCGCTTGATTGCAACTGGATAGAGCCGATTCAAATGGGTTTTTTACAAAACCATTTAACTCAGAAAACAAAAGATAAAGAATTGCAGAACCGAGTTATCACTCAGTACATCAAACGTCAGGATGCTGCGAAAATTTATTTGCTTGAGTCTGATGTTACAACGGTGAAGAACCTGATGAAAAATGCGTTTGATGACGTTGCAAAAGCCGATTGTAAATTTTTAACTGAAATTCAGGATTTGGTTTCTAAACGTATCGAAGAGCGTACAACGTACGTGAAAAATTTATTGAGCCAGCCGGCTAAAAAGAAACCTGCTCCAGGTGATTTTAAATTCGAAAAAGACACTGAATTTACTTATGACCCTGACCATAAAGAGTTCCCTAAAACAAATGATGAAGCGAATGAATTCCTGAAAAAATACATTCAGTTTCAATTGGCGAACTACATGGCGACTGACATTAAGCTGGAAGAAGCTAAAAAACGCGTCGTTAAAAATTACGAAAGAAACTTAAAGCGTTTTAAAGAAACTAAATATGAAACTCTGGTGGCAAATTACTTGAATTCATTTGCTCTTTCTTTAGATCCGCATTCAAGTTTCTTTTCTAAAGAGTACTATGATGATTTTACTATCGACATGAGCCTTTCGCTTGAAGGTATCGGTGCCACACTCTCTCAGGATGACGGCTTTACAGTTGTTGAAGCACTTGTTCCGGGCGGGGCCGCTTCAAAGTCGGGCTTAGTTGAGCCGCAGGATAAAATCGTAGCCGTAAGCCGCAAAGACGGAAAAATGGAAAATGTGATCGACATGGATTTAAAAGATGTCGTGAAAATGATCCGTGGCCCTAAAGGCACAAAAGTAAAATTAACGATTTTGCGTAAATCTGAAGGCAGCAACAAAAAATTCGATGTCGAATTAACCCGCGAAAAAATTTCGTTAGAAGATAATGCGGTTTCAATTTATTACATCGACAAAGAAGTTAAAGGCGTAAAAAAGAAAATCGGTATTATTAACCTTCCTTCTTTCTACTCGGATTCAAAACGCGGCGGAAAATCTGCTGCGACCGATATGAAGAAGGTTGTAGCTGAAGCGAAAGCAAAAGGCGTAGATGGTTTGGTACTGGATTTATCTAACAACGGCGGCGGCTCTTTGGATGACGCTGTTAAAATCGGTGGTTTGTTCATTAAAACCGGTAACATCGTAAAACAATCTTCGCGCCGCGAAGGTTCTGAAAACGCTTTGGCCGACGTGGATGAAAAAGTCGATTGGGATGGCCCGATCGTGATTCTGACTTCAAGAATCAGTGCTTCTGCTTCTGAGATCGTTTCAGGTGCGATGAAAGATTACGGACGTGCTCTTATCGTTGGTGCCGACCATACTTATGGTAAAGGCAGCATTCAAACAGTGATAGCAGTGCCCGGTGATCTGGGCGCATTAAAGGTAACGATCGGCATGTTCTTTACTCCGGGCGGGTTTTCAACTCAGCACCGCGGTGTTGAATCGGACATTCAGATTCCTAGCCCTTACACCGTTGATGATATCGGTGAAAAGAGCATGGATTATTCACTTCCGCCTAAAAAGATCGATTCATTCGTATCTAATGAAGCGTTCGTAGAAAAAGGTGACGGCACTTGGAAGAAAATCAAATCTGACTGGATTCCGAAGCTGAAATCACGTTCTACTCAACGTGTGACGAAGAGCGAAGAATTTAAGAAGATTTCTGACGAGCTGGAAAAGACTAAAAAATCCGGCAAAGTAATTAAGGTTTCAGAAGTTCTTAAAGACAAAGGTGAAAAAGAGAAAAAAGTTAAAAAGACCCGTTATGCTGCTAAAGATGAAAAAGAAAAAGAATATCTTAAGCGTGCAGACGTTCAGGAAGCAGCTGATGTTCTGTCTGACCTAATTGAACTTGAAAACGGTAAAGATCTGGATGCGACAATCAGCACACCCGTAACTGCGGTTGATAAAAACTCAGCTAAAAAAGACAACTAGTTTTTAAATTTTAAGAAAAACTGAAAAGGCCGGCCGCAAGCCGGTCTTTTTTATTTCAGGACCAGAGAAAACCGGAAATGCGGTCAGCAAATGCAGCAGGATTTTCTAAGTTCATGCTGTGTCCGTGACCGGGTACAGATTCAAATTTTGCATTTTGCAGATGCTCGACAGCCATGATCTCGGCCGCGCTGGCTGACAGCATTCGGTCTTCTTCACCGAAGAGAACCAGAGTGGGAACGGTGGACTTTTTCATCAGTTCTGAGGCATTAATCTGATGAAACGCCTGAACGATCCAGTACGAGATCTTTTGAATCGCGCTGTGAGCGTCTTCTAAAATCACATCCCGAAAGAAGTTTGAGTTATAATCGTTCTTGTAAATGGTTGAACCAATGGCCTGCGCTAAAACCGTTTTATCTTTCCTCATCGAGTCGTAGGCGGCTTTTATTACTCCGGTCAGCACAATGCCTTCCGAACCCGGAGGGTTCAACAGCACGGCTTTACGGAACAATGGGGAATCAAGCGCCGTCATGGCAGCAGCAACAAATCCTCCGGTGCTGTGGCCGACCAGATTCACATGCTTTAAGTGCTTTTGGCCGCAGTAATTGCGGATCAGTTCATTAAAATCAGCAGCAAAGCCAATCAGATCCATGTCTTCAGGAGAAGATGGCGGGGAAGACAACCCGCAACCGAGCATTTCAATCAGAATCATGTCGCCGGGAAGGTTCTTTCCTTCACTGCGTTTAGTGAATTCAGATATTGTGGGAAGCCACCAGCGGTTTGAGGCGATATTGCCGTGAAGAAAAACCGTGGTATCAGGCAATAAACCTTCTTTTACCTGATAATGGTAATTGTAACCACGGGAGCTTTTAAAAAAATAGCTGGTCATCAGATCGTCAGGCCGCCATCGACAGAGATAACAGTACCGTTAATGTAGGCCGCAGATTCGCTGGATAAAAACATTACCGCTTGCGCGATGTCGCTTGTTTCGCCCATGCGCTGAACCGAAACTTTGGAGCTCATTTGCTGCAAAACTTCCGGTGGCATTGCGTTTGTCATAGCAGTTTTGATAAAGCCGGGGGCAACCGCATTGACGGTGAAGCCTTTTCGGCCCAGCTCTTTAGACCAAGTACGGGTCATGCCGATCACTCCGGCTTTTGCAGCGGCATAATTGGTTTGGCCGAAATTGCCGAACAATCCGACCACACTTGAAATATTAACGATACGTTTATGATTTGAACCAGAATTAAATTTTTCAAGCAACGATTTCGTTACGTTAAATAATCCTGTCAGGTTCGTATTGATAACAGAGTCCCATTCCTGATCAGACATTTTTGCAAAAGATTTGTCGCGAGTGATGCCGGCATTATTGATGAGAATATCTGTATTGGGAAAAGTGGTTTGTGCGGCACTGGCTACCGAAGCGCGGTCGGTAACATCGACCTGAAGTGTTTGTAAGCGGGCTGAAAAAGACGAAAGTTCGCTCTTAGCCGTTTCTAACGCTTTTTCTGAGTAATCCCAGATGCTGACTTTGGCTCCGGCCTCTAAAAACTGGCGGGCAATTGTGAAGCCTATTCCCTGTGCGCCACCTGTAACGATTACAGTTTTATTGGTAAAATCGAATTTTACGTCAGCCATATGAGTCTCCTGAAAGACTCAATTTGTGCTATACAATCCATTGCGGAGCAAGTAAAAACGTCAGTGCAAGCAAGTAAAAACACCTCTAAGTCGGACGGGGAATTATGAGAAAAGCTACAATTGTCGGCACGGGACTTTATGCTCCTGAAAATGTCGTGAAAAATGAATATTTCGACGAGCTTTTTAAAAAAGATATCAGCACATTTTTGAAAGAACAGCGCGGGATTTCCGAGCGTCGCTGGATGTCTTCTTCGCAGCGAACAAGCGATCTCATTTTACCTGCAGCAGAGCAGGCTTTGCAAAATGCGGGAATCTCTCCGGAAGATCTGGATTTGATAATCGTCGCTACCGATACACCTGATTATTTGTCTCCGTCAACAGCGTCTGTTGTGCAATACCGGATGGGCGCTAAGAATGCAGGAACTTTTGATATTAACTCGGCATGTGCGGGGTTTGTTACGGCATGTGATACAGCTTCAAAATATATTTCTTCTGACAGTCATTACCAGAATATTTTAGTTGTTGGCGCATACGGAATGTCAAAGTACCTTGACCGCGCCGATTATAAAACAACGAGTTTATTTGCAGACGGGGCAGGGGCCGCCGTTCTTCAGCCGTCTGACGATCAAAGCGGATTTTTAGCAAGTACCATGTACACAGACGGGCAATATCACGACTACATGGGAATTTACGCCGGCGGAACAGCTGAGCCAGCGAGCCACGATGCGGTTGAAAACAAAAGGCATTTGCTGGCTTTTCCTAAACGTGTTCCACCTGAGACAAATGGAATTCACTGGCCGCGCCTGACGCATCAGTTGGTGGAGCGAATTAATAAATCCGCTTCTGATGTAAAGCATTTCTTCGTTACGCAGTTTAATATTCAGAGCATCTATGAAACGATGGATAAACTTGGTGTACCGCGCGAGCGTGCTCATTACATTATGGGTCAGTACGGCTATACCGGTAGCGCCTCTATCGGTATGTGTATTGCCGACGCTGTTCAGAAGCGCAAATTAAAAAAAGGTGATCTTTGCGTTATGCTCGGATCGGGTGGCGGTATGAGTATGAGTGCCATCGTTTTTGAGTGGGGTTACGACACGTAGTATGGAACTCGACTGGCTGAAAAAATGGAATTTGTATTCTCCATCGAACACCGCTTTGAAAGACGGTGAAAGTGGGCGTGAACTTTCGTACTCCGCACTTTACACCCAGGTTTGTAAAATGGCGGGGTACCTTAAAACTAAACACACAATTTCTAGCGGTGACCGTGTAGCCGTTGTTGCAGCTAACGAACTTGAGTATATTGTCGTGTTTTTTGCGGTTCAACGGCTAGGGGCTATTTTGGTTCCCGTTAATTATCGCCTTACAGAACGAGAAATCACTCACATTATCTCGGATTCGCAGCCGAAGTTAGTTGTCTACCAAAAAGAATTTTATCACGCCGTTAAAAGCTTCGATCGCCTGGAAGAGTTCGAAGTTTTGGTAAAGAACAGCTCGCAGTCCGAGGCCGTTCACAGTGAATTTTCTGCCGCGCCGAATGACGCTCTTATGATTCTTTACACCTCAGGAACAACAGGATCGCCTAAAGGTGCTGTGCTGACACATTCAAGTGTTTTCTGGAATTCTATCAATACGTCGATCAGTTTGAACCTGACACAGAATGAGTGCGCCGTTATTTTCTTACCGTTGTTTCACACAGGTGGCTGGAACGTTTTAACGACCCCGATTCTTCATCGCGGCGGAAAGATTGTATTACTTAAAAAGTTTGATTCAGAACTCATTTTAAAATCCAGCAGTCAGGATAAAGCGACTCTGCTTTTCGGGGTGCCGACCACCATGGACATGATGGCGCGCCACCCGGACTTCAAAAAAATTGATTTAACTTCTATTCGTTACGCGATTGTGGGTGGCGAGCCGATGCCTATCGAGCTGATCAAGACCTGGCATGAAAAAGGTATTCCGGTACGCCAAGGGTACGGCTTAACAGAGTTCGGGCCTAACGTGTTTTCGCTTCACCAGGATTCTTCGATGAGAAAAATCGGGTCGATCGGCTTTGCGAACTTTTATGTTGAAACAAAAGTTGTTGATGAAAACGGAAAGTCCCTTGGTGCCAATCAGGTTGGCGAACTGATACTGAAAGGCCCGATGTGCATGAAAGAGTACTGGAAGAACTCTTCTGCGACTTCTGAAACTATACGTGACGGCTGGCTCTACACGGGTGATTTGGTGAAATTCGATGATGAGGGTTACTATTACGTCGTCGGAAGAAGAAAAGACATGTTCATCTCAGGAGCGGAAAATGTGTATCCTGCCGAGGTTGAGCAGGTGCTTCGCCAGATAAAGGGCGTAAAAGAAGCGGCGGTCATTGGTATTCCTGATTCAAAGTGGGGAGAAGTTGGCAAAGCGTTTCTTGTAAAAGAAGACCCGGCTCTAACTGAAGAATCGGTGATCAGTCACTGCGTCCAGAATTTAGCGAAATATAAAATTCCAAAGAAGATTGTGTTCTTAGACCAGCTGCCTAAAGGTGATAGCGGCAAAATTCTAAAGAAGAATCTGCCGCGCGATTAATCCGTATTAAATGTATTTAAGCTTATGCGCTTTGAGCGTAAGTTCTGTTTCTCAGTGCTTCGATGCGCTCTTCGAGTGGCGGATGGCTCATGAATAATCTTGAAAAACCTGTTTTAGCTTTTCCGGAAATTTTCAAAGTGGCCAGGCTGTCACCGGTTTTATCATCATCACTTTTAATATTGTGAGGAAGGGCATAAGCGCGCTGAAGCTTAGCCAGCGCCGCTGTCATCTTCTCTTGTGATGCCAGGCGTGCGCCGCCTGCGTCTGCGCGGAATTCACGTGCGCGAGAGAAGTAGTTCACAATCAGTGACCCTAAAATCATGAAAACAATTGAAACAACATTGTAAATCACCTGACGTAACATGAAATCACCGAAACCAGAACGTTCATCGTCGTCATTTCTTCTAATCGCATTCATGACCGCCATGGTGATCAAATGGGACAGGAACATCGCAAATGCATTTACGATACCCTGAATCAGTGTGAGTGTGACCATATCACCGTTAACGATGTGGGCAATTTCGTGAGCCAGAACACCTTCAAGTTCTGACTCTGACATTTGATTCACAAGTCCGGTTGAAACCGCGACAAGTGAGCGGGCTTTTGAAGGGCCAGTCGCGAAAGCGTTGATGTCGGCAGATTCGTAGTAACCCACTTCGGGCATAGTCTCCATCCCTGCGTTGCGGGCCAAACGATAAACAGTATCGACTAACTTTCTTTCGGTTATGTTGGTGGTGATAGGATCAATAACCTGAACGCCATGAAATTTTTTAGCCATCCAGCGGGACAGCTGTAATGAAACAAATGAACCCACCAAACCGTAAACTAAACAAAGTATAAAAAGGCCGGCGTATCCGCCACCACCGAGGTTGATGCCCAGAAACTGAGTCAAAAAGCTTACAACTAAGCTGACGGTCAATGCCACCAGCATCCCGGTTACTATGAAATAGCCAAATCTTTTTAGATAAGTCATGGGCACTCCTACATTGTTCTATGACTGAAATTACTAAGTAATAATGTGAGTTCAATGTCGCTATTGTCAATGTGCTTGCTAAATGCTCAAAATCACTACAAAAAAACTTTTCGCACCTTATAAAATCAGGATTTTATCTAGGAGATTCGCTATGATGCGAGTTTAGCAAAGTCGCTCTTTAGGTCGCCAATTAAGTCGCACCTTAGGTGCGCTGGGTAAGAAGAGACAACATGGCCACAAATCAATTCGGAGATCTCGACAAAAAAACTCTCACGCAAATTTACCAGTTGATGGTGAAGTCGCGCGTTTTAGAAGAACGGCTTATCAAAATTTACAGAGCCGGTGAATCGTATTTTTGGATCGGTGGACCTGGGGAAGAAGCCTGGGGAGTTCCGCTCGGCTTACTTGCACGCAAAGGGCAGGGGCCTGCATTTGATTTCTTTCACTTACATTACCGCTGTACGCCGACGCTTCTGTCACTTGGTTTAACTATGGTTGATTCTATTCGTTTGATGATGAACAGAGCCACTGACCCATCAACGGGCGGAAGAAATTTTTCTAACCACTACTGCTTTCCGCAATGGAATGTGGCGCCGGTGACTTCTCCGCTGGAAGTTCAGTACCCGATTGCTTGCGGGACGGCTCATGTTCAAAAACGTTTGGGCAAAAAATCAATTACGATTGTAACCGGCGGTGACGCCGGAACTGCAGAAGGTGATTTTGCATCGTCTTTGATTCTGGCTTCACGTAAAGGCCAGGAACTTCCGATGTTGATTACCGTGCAAAATAATAAATGGGGTATTTCAACGTCGTATGAAGGCCAGCACGGCGAAACGAATATCGCGGACCGGGCAAAAGCTTTCAATATCAAATCGCGTGTTATCAACGGCAATGATCCGGTTGAAACTTACATCGCGCTTAAGGAAGACATGGAATACATCCGTAACACCGGTAAGCCTGCGTTTATTGAAGCGCACGTTTCACGATTGTACGGCCATTCATCTGCAAGCGGTGCTAACCCTGTGCAAAATGAAATTGATCCGGTCAAAGAATTCGAACAAAGACTTTTAAAAGCAAAAGTTATTACCGATGATGAGGCTAAAAAAACCTGGGCAGATTTCGAAGCCGAAGGCATTCGCGCGACCGAGCAGGCCAGAAGTGAAGCTGTACCGACAGCAGAAAGCGTGTGGGATCATACCTACGCGCAAAACGAAAATGCAGACTGGAGAAAATTCTAATGGCTAATATGGCACAAGCCATTCGAATGGCTCTTCATTATGCAGAAAAAAATTATCAGTTAAAAGATGTCTTCGGTCAGGATGTGGGTGCGCCGTTAGGCGGTGTATTCACAGCAACGCAGGGCCTTGAGACGGCGTGGAATTCCACGTTAGATGAGCGCGGAATTATCGGCATGGCTATGGGAATTGCTATGGCGGGTGACCGCTGCGTCGCTGAAATTCAATTTGCTGATTATATTTTTAATACAATCGACTTACTGAAAATCGCCGGCAATACACTTTGGTGTACGAATGGTCAGTACAATTTGCCTTTAACTGTGATGACTCCGGTCGGTGCGGGTATTCGCGGTAGCGTGTATCACTCACATTCATTTGATGCCTGGGCTTCACGTTTAGCCGGATGGAAAGTGGTTATGCCTTCTAATCCGCTGGATGCATATGGCTTACTGCTGTCTTGTATTTTAGACCCGAACCCGTGTATGTTTTTGAACCCGAAAGCATTAATGCGTGTTCGCGGTGAGGATTTAATTCCGGGCGAACCGGCAGATGAGCGCGACTTGAAAAACCTTATTGATGCGCCTATCGGTGACCGATCAAAATGGAAAGCGAAATGGCCTGCCATTCAAGAGCACCTGGTTCCGATCGGTAAAGCCAAAATTACGCGCGAAGGCCAGCAAATCACAGTCGTCAGTTACGGGCGTCATTTACTTTTATGTAATGAAGTGGCGGATCAGCTGAAGGCCGAAGGTTATTCTGTTGAGGTTATCGATTTACGCAGTATTTATCCTTACGACTGGCAGGCGATCAAAAATTCCGTTCTAAAAACAGGCCGTGTTTTATTCGTAAATGAAGATACCGATGTGACGAACTTCGGTGAACATCTGTGTTACCGTGTGACCACCGAATTGTTTTATCATCTGATGGCGGCCCCGAAAGTTTTAGCCGGAAAGAATGTGCCGGGCATAGGCTTGCATCCGCATTTAGAAGATAACAGCGTTCCTCAGAAGCATGAGATTGAATCCCTGATCAGGGAAATCTGCGCTGAGGTTCCGTAATGGCATTTAATAAAAACTATCACAAAGTTAAATTGCCATTTGATAAATATGAGTTTTACAAACAAGCCGTTCAGTCACCTGAAGAGGACGTAAAATTTTACCGACGCGTTTACCGTGAACTTTGCGGCGGAAAAGATCCTGTTACTTTGCGTGAAGACTTTTGCGGTACAGGTGCTATCTGTTGTGAATGGGTGAAGCTGAACAAAAATCACAAGTCATGCGGTTTGGATTTAGATCAAGAGCCGATGGATTACGGACGCGAACATTACATTGAAAAGCTGACCGACGAGCAAAAACAGCGCGTGGTTCTGATTCAGAAAAACGTTTTGACTCCGGGGTTGCCCAAGGCAGATGTAGCTGTTGCGGTTAATTTTTCATATTTCTTTTTCAAGAAGCGTGAAGTTTTAAAATCTTACATTGAGAATGTTTACAAATCTCTGAACAAAGACGGTTTGTTTGTGCTGGATATCTTCGGCGGAACTCAATGCACAGATGCAATTGAAGATAAAACACGTCACGGGAAGTTTACGTATTACTGGGATCAGAAAAATTTCGATCCTGTAACGAACGAGGCTTATTTTGAAATTCATTTCAAATATAAAGGCAAAAAATACACGAACGTTTTTAATTACGACTGGCGCATGTGGAGCATTCAGGAAATCCGTGAGATTATGACTGAAGTTGGTTTTTCGATGACGACGGTCTACTGGGAAGGCACAAACGCGCAAGGACGCGGTAACGGAATCTTCAAGCGGGTTAAAGAAGGCGAATCCTGCTTAAGCTGGATCGCTTACATTGCCGGAGTCAAATAGTGCAGCAGACTCTCAGGCTTCAGGATTACGAAGTTTCACTTCACTTAGGTTGCAGCGCTGAAGAGCAAAAGTATCTTCAGCCGGTCAGATTTAATCTGGAAATAGATTTCGCCGAAGCTGTACAGGGTGCAGTTACTGACAAGCTTGAGCATGCGATCGATTATTCCAAGCTGGCTGAAACCATAAAAAATGTAAGCAAAGCCAAACCTTATCATCTGATTGAGCATTTGAATTTACAGGTTTTTGAATCCTTAACGAAATATCTTCGTTCCCAATCCGTAAAAGGAAAGGTCACGCTGTCGGTGCGCAAACTGCAGGTGCCTATTGAAAATTTAAAAAATGGCGCGGTCTTTATATGCTCGGAACAACTGTAGCGCTAGGGTTAGGCTCTAACCTTGGAAACTCTCTGGAGTATTTACGTTCGGCACTTAGCGCGATAAAACAGTTACATGACGTCGCCGTATTGAAAGTATCTTCCATTTATGAATCTGATGCTTTGACTCCTGATAAGGCTCCTGCTGACTGGAATAGAAAATTTTTAAATGCGGTTGTAATGGTTGAAGTAGCGGGAGAGCCCGACCCGGTTGCCTGGCTTAAGAAATTTAAAAAAATTGAATCGGATATAGGCCGCAAAGCGGGAGAAGTTTGGGCTCCGCGGGAAATCGATATTGATATTCTCCACTGGAGCCGGGACCCTTTTCATTCAGCCGAGCTCACTATTCCGCATTTGCGCCTGTGCGAACGGCCATTTGCTTTGTTACCGTTACTCGAAGTTTGGCCTGAGGCACGTAAGAAGTTGTCGGTGCCTGATTGGGCCAAACCGTGGGCGGCCGACTTACCCTATAATACTAAAATCAGTGAAATGGTTTGGCCACGAATAGTAGGTATATTGAATATCACCCCGGATTCGTTTTCTGACGGTGGACAATGGTTAAATCAGGAAGCGGTCGAAACACAACTGCAAAAATTTTTAAGTCATAACGTTGAAGTTGTCGATGTAGGTGCTGAATCAACCCGCCCGGGAGCCGCAACCGTATCTCCGCAGGAGGAGTTGAACCGGTTAACCTGGATTTTTGATATTTTAAAGTCTTCTCCTCTGAATGTATCGTTGGATTGCAGGAGAGGAGAAGTAGCTGAAGTCATTACTGCTAAGTACAAGGTCGATTATTTAAATGATGTTTCCGGCTTTGATAGCCCGCTTATGCAAAAGCTTTTGAAAGATTCAGGGAAAAAAGCATTCGTTATGCATTCGCTTGGAATTCCGCCTTCGAAAGACAAAGTATTATCACAGGATAAAAACCCGTTTCATGAATTGACGACTTGGTGGAATTCAAAACGTGAACAGCTTTTTAATCTGGGTGTCGGAGACCAGCAAATCATATTTGACCCGGGAATCGGTTTTGGCAAAACAGCAGCACAAAGTTTCTTCCTTTTGAAACACCTTGAACACTTTGCAGAAATTAAAAATGAAATTATGATCGGACACTCCCGAAAATCTTTTTTAAGTATGTTGAGCAAGCGGCCGGCAGCCGAGCGTGACGCTGAGACCGCACTGGTGACTCAGAATTTGAATCAGGCTTTCGTTCAGTACCTTCGCGTGCATGACCCTGAATCACAGGTTGCAGCGTTAAGATCCAGAGGCTTGTTATGCTGAATTCCTACAGTGAAGCCGTCAGTTTTTTAGAATCGCTGCAGATCATGCCGAAAACTATGCCTGGCCTGCAAAAAATTGAAAAAGCTCTCGTGCAGACCGGTTGGTATAACCAATTGGATCCTAACCGAATCATTGTTGTTGCCGGTACAAACGGTAAAGGCACAACCTGTGCCGCTCTTGAAGCCCTGCTGACTGAAGCCGGCCAGCGGGTGGGCTTTTACAGCTCTCCGCATTTAGTCAGTACAACTGAAAGAATTCGTTTTAATTCTATTGCCATCAGCGAATCGGATTTTTTAAAATTATTTAATCAATGTGAAGAGCTGATCAGAAGCTGTGAACTTTCCCATTTTGAAGCCCTGACATTGATGGCTGGGCATTATTATTTCAGCTCTGAATGGGCGTTGAATCCTGACTTTGTGATATTTGAAGTTGGTCTTGGCGGCACTTATGATGCGACAAATGCGTTTCCTCATAAGTACAGTTTGATTACGAAGCTTGGCTTAGATCACACTCAAATTCTGGGTAACACTATTTCCGAAGTCGCAAAAAATAAATTCGGTATCGTTACTAAAAAGGGAATTGTTATTCACCACCCGTTGCCTTCTGAAGTTGTGCCTTTGATGCAGGAATTTAAGAAAAATACCAACTCTAACTGGATTGAATCAGAGCGTGCTGAGCTGAAAGTGAAATCATCGTCAGGCGGGCCGCGGTATTTTTTAAACTACATGGGTCTTGATTTTGAAATCAATATCCCCGGAGCTAGAGCCGCAGAAAATATTATGAATGCAGTCACGATGTTTCACTCGATCGGTTTTACATTGGAAGGCCATGAGCAGGCGCTGAATAAAATTAAATGGAACGGCCGCATGCAAAAGCTGAGTCTTCCTGAATGGAATTGCCCAGTTTATTTGTCAGGCGATCATAATATTCAGGGCGTTGAAAGCCTGCTCGAAATTTTAAAAGATCACTCGTGGGATTACCTGCATTTAGTCGTCGGCATCGGAGCCGATAAAGATTCAGATGAGATGCTAAAAAAGTTTTTAGCGTTACCCCGGGTTAAACTTTATCTGACAGAAACTCCTTTTAAAGGCCGCAAAATTTCAGACTATCTTCCTGAAGCGGTTTCAAAGGCCGCAGGAAGATCAGCAGACGTTATCAGTTTACTTCAGTCTATTAGGCAACAGGCAAAACCAGGCGATCTTTGTGTGGTTACCGGATCACTTTATCTGGTCGGTGCGGTTTTAAAAAATATTGAGAGCTAAACGATTTTAACGGCTACTTCCATTTAAAAATGACAACTTCACTTGGCGCAAGAAGGCGCATCGGCGGGCCCCAAAAACCTGTGCCTTTGTGTGCGAAGACCAAAACGTTATTGATCATTTTAAATCCCGCAACTACCGGCTGTGAAAGCCTAACTAAAAAGTGAAACGGAAATATCTGGCCGCCATGTGTGTGGCCCGATAAAACTAAATCACATGTTTGCGTTTTCAGATCCTTTGCGCTGATAGGCTGGTGAGCAAGTAGAACTTTATAGTCCGTGTGAGCTGCGTTTTTCAGAGCTAAATCCGGCTGCGAAAATGTGTCAGGCTGGAATCTTCTTACAAGCCGGTCCGGCACTCCTGCCATGAGGAGTTTGGCATTACCGAATTCGATAATCTCATTTGAATTGTGCAAAACCCGAAACCCAAGCTCTCGCATTTTTTGTTCCCAGATGGTGCCGCCGTGAATGTATTCGTGATTTCCGGTGATAAAAAATTTGTGAGGAATATCTTTGACTACAGAAAATGCATCGACATCTTCACTGATATGAGCGATGTCACCTTCGACCATGTCACCGGTGATGACAAGAATATCAGGATTTAAGGCTTTAACTTTTGCGAGAACTTTTAAAAGCCAGTTGCGGTTTAAGTGCAAAAGCCCGATATGAAGGTCAGAAAGCTGAACCATTGTTTTTCCGGCCAGGCGGTGCGCTTTCAATTCATGCTCTACAACTTGCGGCAGCTTCAGGCCTTGAACGAGGCTCCATAAAACCAGTGGTACGGCGGCATAAAGAACCCACTCTGAATGAGAATGATTCAGAATGAGGGCCAAAACTAACTCTACAAGCGAAAGTGAGAAGAGAATAAAAAAGATTCCCATCCATGTGAAACCGACCCAGCTGAAATTCCGGATAGCAGGGTTGGGGTTACGGCTAGCAAACAGTCCACAAGGGATTGCAAACCAGCCAAACCAAAAAACCAGTGTTAAGACATTTTGAATTTGCGGGTCGGGAAGTGTGCGGACAATTGTTAAGTAAATCAGATAATGAAGAACGCCGAAAACGGCCATCAGAATGAGAACGAACGGGAGAATTCTTTTAAATTGTCGCATGAGCTCTCACTTAGGAAAATCTCCCCTTACGAAGAGTGGTTGTAGCTTGAGGCCGGCTTCTTTCAACTTCTGTTCAGCGGTCTCTCCGCCTCTGTGAATCACGCAGAGAACGTTTTCAATTTGCGCGCCAAGTTTTCGCAGATCAGCTGTGCTGATCAGTACTTGTCCGCCAGAGGTGATGACGTCCTCAATTACGCATACTTTTTTATTTTTGATTTCGATGCCTTCGGCAAACTGGCAGGTCCCGTACTCTTTCGCGGTTTTGCGAACAAATACGCAAGGAATTCCCGACGCCAGTGATAGCGCCGTTCCGACAGGGATACCGCCCATTTCAAGTGCGGCCAAAACTTCAGTTCCCGGGGGGATCAGCTTCACCATTTGGTTTGCTATTTCTTTTAAAATTTGAGGGTTGGACTCGAACCTGTATTTATCGAAGTACTCTGTCGACCGCTGTCCGCTTCGGAGAAGAAAATCACCTTTTAAGTGAGCAATATCGAATATCTTCTGCGCCAGTTCCTGGTGGGTCATGCGGTCTCCTTTTAGCCCTGTAAATATTGGCCTATTTTATGCTTTTTGGTTACATCGGCAAAGGATAATTGAATCATATGCAGCTACGACACCATAAAGAATACCAAACTATTCGTCTTTTCGCGATCTTAGGGCTCATGACGGCTCTGGTAGTTCTCTTATTCAAGGTGGTGCTATTTGCTCCCCAGTCTTTTGATCCTGCTCGGCAACCTGCTCAAAATACAGTCCAATCAGTGACCGATCAAAAGTCCACCGTTACGACTAAATAGAATTAAATATAATGGTTGGGCGACTTAGCGACGCCCGGTTTTGCGAAGTTGCCATTGCTCGAGAGCATACTTTCGCATGTCCTCGATATTATCGAACTCATCGACGATTTCGACACCCAGTAAGGTTTCGACAGTATCTTCAAGGGTTACAAGGCCGGTAACAACTCCGTACTCATCCGTAACTAGCGCTAAGTGATCTTTTTCTTTGATGAAAAAATCAATGGCCTGGGCAACGGTCATGCGCTCTGAAACTGTGTTAATAGGAAGAATAAGTTCCCGAATTAATTTTGTATGCTGATCCTGCGAAAGCGCTTCAAGGATTTTATACCGGTGGGTCATTCCCACAATATTGTCGAGCGAGTTTTCATAGACCGGAAGCCGCGAGAAACGGATGGGACGGTATTTTTTTGCAACGTCATCAACTGAAAGTGATCCATCAATCGCCGTAAATACTGAACGGGGAGTCATGATGTCACTGACAAAGATTTTATCGAGCTTAAGTAAGTTACGAATGATGTTTGATTCTTTTGCTTTGATCGTACCTTCTTCAACTCCCATCTCTGCATGCTTGATCATTTCATCTCTTGTAATATCCGGTTCTTCAGACGGGCGGGATAATGCTTTCGACATAGCCGCCGAAAACTTAACGACCGGATATAAAACAATAATCATAATTTGAATAGCGTACGCGCACGGCACCGCAAGTAATTTTGAATGATTTGTTCCAAGTGATTTTGGAAAGATCTCGCCGAAAAATAAAATTAAAAATGTCAGCAAGACCGAACTGATTGTAACGGATGTATCGCCGAACTGTTGTTGCACCTGGTAAGCGATCCACGCTGATCCCAATGTGTGTGAGGTAGTATTTAAAGTTAAAATGGCCGATATGGATTTGTTACTGTTATTAAAAATGTGCTTCAGCAATTTTCCTGAGGCGGATTTTGTTTCAGCTTTTACTTCTACAAAGGCCGGAGACAAAGACAAAAGCACGGCTTCACAGAGCGAGCAGAAAAACGAAACGGAAACAACAAAGAGAAACGACAAAATTGTTATAAACATCGAAAGTACTAACGATAGCACCTTAAAATACGAATTAGGACTAACAACGCTTGATTGCATCAAATTAGCTGGCCGAAAGTCTTAGATTGAGACAGCATTTATTAGGTCAAAAGTCGGGCGGTCTTGCTGTTTTATTAAAATACAAGACGAGGCCTTTGCCCTGCTTCTCTATCAATTTACTTACACTTGCGACATAATGAATTGTTGAGTCTTTTTAAGGATTTAACATACAGCGATATATGAAACATTGGACGTTTCTTCGACTCTTATTAATTATGCTGTTCTGCGGAGCGTGTACACGCAACCCGCTCGGCGAAGACATTCGTCAGCCCATCTTAAATCTTTCTTTCACATTAACACAAAATTGCACGAACACTTTTAATCAAGATGTTCCGTATTCCTGTCAGTTGCAGACAAGTGATGTTGTTGCTGCCGTGCAATTTCAGTTGGACACGTTATTAACGACATGTTCGTGGGCCAGTTTGGATACAACCACGGGACTTGTAACCGGCGGTCCCGGTGACAATCAGGTCGGTGCCTGCCAAATCGTGGTGAGTGCATTCAATGAATTTAGAACGTCACCGGCCTACGTGTATTATGTCAATGTAGTGAACGTACAACCGACACTGACTATTGCGAATCCGAGCCCGGTGTTTGAAGACACAGCTCCAACAGTGATTCGAACAGATGCGGATGTGCAAGCCAGCGAAGAAGGGCTCGGACTCTATTCTCTTGATAATGCAAACACGACAGTGCCGAGATGTTCAGACAATGCGGCAGTCCTTTCAATTGATGCAAACACCGGAGCCGTAACATTCGGCCCCGTTCTGAATTACACAGGCACTTGTAATATTCGCGTTGTGTTTGATGACCAAAACGGAGTTTCAAGCAGTACTGTAGTTTCAGAATTTCCGATGACGGTTCTGGATATTAATGACCCGCCGGTGCTTTCAGCTATAGCGAATCAAACTACCAACGAAGACACGCCGATTGCAGTCAACTTTACTATTACCGATCCTGAGAATGGCGTTACATGTGCCACTTCCGTTTCGGCAGTCAGCAGCAATGCTGCGCTGGTTCCGGTTGCTAACATCGTTTTCAGCGGAACAGCTCCGAACTGTGTGGCAACTATTTCTCCTACACTTAACAACACGGGCTCTTCAAACATTACATTCACATTAACTGATACCGGTGTTCCGGTGTTGACCGACACGCAGGGATTCACGGTTTCAGTTGTGGCGGTAAACGATGCTCCGGACATCGCAGCGATCGGTGCGCAGACAACAAATGAAGACACTCCATTGGTGGTGAATTTCACAATTTCGGATGTGGACTCTACTTTGAATTGTAACACGTCGCTGAGTGCCGCAAGTTCTGACGGTGCGATCGTACCTGTAGGAAACATTGTGTTCGGCGGCGTGGCCCCGAATTGTACTGCGACGATTACCCCGCTGCCTGACCAATTCGGAATTTTAAATTTAACTTTTACGGTTGCAGATTCGGGTATGCCGGTGCAGACCGATGCTTCGGCATTTGCGCTTACCGTTTCGCCGGTAAATGATGCGCCGGTGATTTCTGCGATCGGTTCACAGGCAACGAACGAAGATACTCCACTGGCAGTCAACTTTACGATTTCTGATGTGGATTCAACGGTTGATTGTACAACCTCTCTTTCAGCGACATCAACGAACGCGGGCCTTGTTCCTGTTGCGAATATTGTTTTCAGCGGAACAGCACCGAATTGTACGGCGACGGTATCACCGAGCCTTAATGCAACAGGCACATCAACATTAAATTTAACGGTTACTGATTCCGGCATGCCGGTCTTAACGGACTCATCTGCCTTTGTTATGACGGTGAATGCAGTTAATGATGCGCCGGTGATGTCGGCGATTGCCGCGCAGGCTACAAATGAGGACACGCCTCTCACCGTAAATTTTACCGTAACAGATGTGGATTCAACGTTGGATTGTACTGCAGATGTTACTGCCGGCACGACAGACGCGGCTCTGGTTTCTGTGCCGAGCGTGGTTTTCAGCGGGACAGCGCCCAACTGTACGGCGACAATCACTCCGTTGCCCGATCAGAACGGTTTAGTTGATCTGACATTTACAGTGACTGATGCGGGTATGCCGGTACTGACGGACGCGCAAACATTTACACTGACAGTGAATCCGGTGAATGATGATCCGGTGATGGCGGTCATTGGCCCGCAATCCACAAATGAAGACACACTGACTTCGGTAAATTTCACTATAACTGACATAGATTCCCCGCTGACTTGCGCCACTTCGGTAACAGCATTATCAAATAATGCCGGACTGGTGCCAGCGGCCTCGATTGTATTCAGCGGAGTCGCTCCTAACTGTACAGCGACATTTACTCCTGTTGCTGACCAGAACGGAACGGTTGATTTAACGTTTACGGTTTCTGACGGATATATTCCGACTGCAGGAACACACTTCAGAACTTTCACTCTTACAGTTAATGCCGTAAATGATGCGCCGGTTATCAGTGCCATTGCGGCGCAAAGTACGAATGAAGATGTGCCGGCGTCGGTGAACTTCACTATTACTGACGTTGATTCCACTTTAGATTGTACAACAGACGTTGCGGCTACAACGACAAATGCAGGACTAGTTCCTGCAGCGAATGTTTCATTTTCGGGAACTGCTCCGAATTGTACGGCAACAGTTTCACCGGTTCTTGATCAGTACGGAAATGTAGATTTAACCTTTACTGTTTCTGATTCGGGAATGCCGGTTGAGAACGATGCGACCACCTTTACACTGACAGTTAATCCGATCAATGACAGCCCGGTTGTTGCACCGATTGCCGCTCAAACGGTAAGTGAAGACAGCTTTGTTAATGTGAACTTCACAATTTCAGATGTGGATTCAATTCTTGATTGTACAAGTTCTGTAACAGCGTCAACAACGGATGGATCGCTGGTACCGGTTGGAGCCGTTTCATTCAGTGGAACAGCGCCGAATTGTACAGCTACGATTACTCCACTTGCAGATCAAAATGGATCGGTTGATTTAACTTTTACGGCTACGGACAACGGCGTTCCGATTGGTACCGGCGCACAGACATTCACGTTAACGGTTAATCCGGTCAATGACGCTCCGGTGATGGCTGCAATAGGCCCGCAGACGGTAGAAGAAAGCGATTCTGTTGTTGTTAACTTTACCGTCAGCGATATCGATAGCATTTTGACTTGTAGTGCCCTGAATTTGTCGGCGACTTCTTCAAATGCCGGGCTAATGCCGGTCGCAAGCATTGTCTTCGGTGGTACGATTCCGAACTGTACGGCCACGTTTACTCCAACGCCGGGGTTATTCGGCGCTTCGAATATCTCATTCACGGTAAATGACAATGGTGCGCCGAATTTACAGGATTCGCAGAATTTCGTGTTAACAGTAACACCGTTTAACGATCCACCGGTTATGAGTGCAATAGGCCCTCAAAGTACAAATGAAGATACGCAAATCGCTATCAACTTTACGATTTCGGATGTTGATAACGTTGTGGATTGTGCGACATCGATGAGTGCCACAAGCAACAACGCAGGCCTTGTGCCGGCTGCAAGTGTTGTGTTTACAGGTGCAGCGCCGAACTGTACCGCAACATTTACTCCGGCTGCCGATCAGAACGGAACTGTCGATCTAACTTTTATAGTAACAGACACAGGTTCGCCTGTTAAAAACGATTCGGAAACTTTTACGTTAACTGTTAATGCTGTCAACGATGCGCCGGTTTTGGGTGCTATCGGGAACCAGTCAACAAATGAAGATACCGCAGAGGTCATTAACTTCACAATTAACGATGTTGATAATACATTGAACTGTGCAACCTCAATTACAGTAGGAACGACAAATGCGGGGCTTGTTCCTGCTGGGAATGTCGTTTTCACCGGTACAACGCCGAATTGTACTGCCACGATTACACCGGTACTTGATCAGAACGGGTCTGTTAACTTAACTTTCACTCTTGCCGATACCGGAACACCTGTTCAAACAGATGCGGAAACATTTACTTTAACAGTGACAGCGGTCAATGATGCCCCTGTTTTAAGTTTGATAGGCAATCAGACGACAAACGAAGATACCGCTGAAATCATCAATTATACAATTACGGATGTAGACAGCACTTTAGATTGTACAACTTCAATGGCTGCATCCACTACGAATGTCTCTCTGGTTCCTGCTGCTAACGTTACATTCACCGGAACTGCGCCGAATTGTACGGCGACAATTAATCCTGTGCTTGATCAAAATGGAAGTGTTGATCTGACTTTTACGGTTTCAGATGGCGGCGCTCCGGTTCAAAGCGATGCTGAAACGTTTACCTTAACTGTTACGGCAGTCAATGATGCTCCGGTACTCAGTGCAATAGGAAATCAAACGACTAATGAAGACAATGCAGAGATCATTAATTTTACGATTACCGATGTAGACGATACACTGGATTGTACGACTTCAATTGCTGCCTCAACAAATAATGCTTCGCTTGTTCCCACAGCCAATGTTGTATTCACCGGAACGGCGCCGAATTGTACAGCGACCGTTAATCCTGTATTTAATCAAAACGGCACTGTTGATTTGACCTTTACTGTTTCTGATACCGGTGCTCCTGTGCAAACGGATGCGGAAACCTTTACTTTAACTGTCAATGCAGTAAATGATCCGCCGGTACTCAGTGCTATCGGTAATCAAACAACATTAGAAGACAATGCTGAAGTGATCAATTTCACGATTACTGATGTAGATAGCACTTTGGATTGTACGACAGCAATCGCGGCCGCTACTACAAATGCAGGGTTGGTTCCGGTTGCAAACGTTGCTTTCACAGGTACGGCCCCGAACTGTACGGCTACAATTAATCCTGTACTTAATCAAAACGGCACTGTGGATTTAACATTTACAGTTTCTGATGGCGGGGTTCCTGTACAGTCGGATGCTGAGACATTTACACTGACTGTGACCGCGGTTAACGATGCTCCGGTGTTAAGTGCAATCGGCAATCAAACGACCAATGAAGATAATGCAGAAATAATTAACTTTACGATTACCGATGTAGACAGCACGTTGGATTGTACAACATCGGTCGCGGCTGTTACGACGAATGCAGCGCTTGTTCCGGCAGGAAACGTTGTCTTTACAGGAACAGCACCGAACTGTACAGCCACGGTCAATCCGGTACTTAATCAAAACGGCACTGTGGATTTAACCTTTACCGTTTCAGACGGTGGAGCACCGGTTGAAAATGATGCCGAAACTTTTACTCTTACAGTTAATGCGGTTAACGATGCTCCTGTCTTAAGTGCGATCGGAAATCAGTCGACTAACGAAGATGCAGCAGAAGTTATAAATTTTACGGTCACGGATGTAGATGACACCTTAAGTTGTACGACTTCTATCGCAGCCGGGTCGAACAATGCTGGTCTGGCACCGGTGGCGAATGTTGTATTCACAGGAACCGCGCCGAATTGTACAGCCACCATTACCCCTGTACTTAACCAGCACGGAACCGTTGATTTAACGTTCACGGTTTCAGATACAGGTGCTCCGGTACAGACAGATGCAGAGACTTTCACGTTAACTGTTAACTCTGTTAATGATGCTCCGGTTATCAGCGCCATTGGAAATCAAAGTATTCCTGAAGATAGCGTGAACACTATTAACTTCACAATTACCGATGTGGATGACATTGTCAGCTGTACGACTTCGTTATCTGGAACATCAAGTAATGGCGTCTTGCTGCCGGCCGGAAATATTATCTTTAGCGGCACAGCACCGAATTGCAGTGCGGATTTAACTCCGGTGGCCGATGGATTCGGCGCAAGTAATGTCAGAATTACTGTTACCGATACCGGTACTCCGGCTCAGTCAGCATTTCAGGATTTTACATTGACGGTAGTCCCTGTGAATGACCCACCGGTGCTAAGTGCGATCGGAAATCAGACGACGAATGAAGACACTGACAACGTTATTAATTTCACAATAACAGACGTCGATCACACTTTGACCTGTGCAGGCGCAATGTCGGCCACGTCAAGCAATGCGGCAGTTGTTCCGGTTGCGAACATTGTGTTTACGGGTGTTGCACCGAATTGTACAGCGACAATTTCTCCCGTGCTGAACGCCTCGGGTTCTTCAAATATTATTTTTACTGTTACCGATGGTGCCGCTGCTATTGATACAGAGTCGTTCAGTCTTACAGTGAATGCGGTGAATGATCCGCCGGTGCTCAGTGCAATCGGGAATCAGGCAACTGCAGAAGATACAATTGAAACTATCAACTTTACGATTACTGACGTTGACAGCACTCTTGACTGTACAACATCCATTGGTGCAGCCACTTCAAATGCTGCGCTTATTCCTTTAGCCGGAATTGCATTCACCGGAACAGCACCGAATTGTACAGCGACCATTACACCGACGGCTGACCAATTCGGAGCGGCGAACTTAACTTTTACTGTGAGCGACGGCGGGGCTCCGGTTCAGACAGATTTTGAAACCTTCACTTTGACAGTGACGGCGGTTAACGATGCGCCTGTCATTTCTTCAATTGCGAATGAAACAGTTAATGAAGACAATTCGGCCGTTGTTAACTTCACAATTACCGATGTTGATAGCCCGGTGGCTTGTACCGCGACGTACTTATCTGCGAATACCTCTGACAGCAGCATCATAAATGCCGCGAACATCATTTACAGTGGTACTGCACCGAACTGTGCGGCAACAATTCCACCGGAATTAAATCAAACGGGGGCTGTGAATGTTACGATTCGGGTAACTGATTCCAGCAGTGATTTTATGGATTCTACTTTCAGCGTTACTTTGACGCCCGTAAATGATCCGCCGACAATAACAGACGTAACTAATCAGACGATCAATGAAGACAGTAATCTGGGGCCATTAGCGTTTACTATCGGCGACGTCGACAGTGTATTACTTTGTACAAGCGCGAATGTGACGGCGACATCCAGCAACACCGCTCTGATAGCGGATTCCAGTCTGGTCATCGGCGGAGCATTCCCTAATTGTACAGTCAGCGCAATGCCGGAACTTAACATGTCAGGCTCTACGACAATTACACTTACAGTCATTGATAACGGTACGCCGAATTTACAGTCGCAGGACACATTTACAGTTACTGTGAACGCAGTTAATGATGCGCCGACCATCTCGGCCCTTGCGGATCAGACCATCAATGAAGAAGCGTCAACGGGACCATTGGCCTTTACTATCGGCGATGTTGAAACCTCAGGAAGTCTGACATGCGCAGGTTCAGTGACGGCGTCATCAAACAATACAACAGTCATTCCGAATGCAAACATTGTAATTGCGGGCACTGCGCCGAACTGTGATGTAACAGTGACTCCACCGGCAAATCAATTCGGCGGTCCTGTGACAATCACATTAACTGTTACCGATACGGGTTTGCCTTTACCGGCGCAGTCTACACCGACAACATTTAATGTAACTGTGAATAATGTGAACGATGCACCTGTGATCAGTACTGTTTTAGATCAGGTTACGGATGAAAACCTGGCGATAGCAGTTAACTTCACTATTAACGATATCGATAGCACGCTGACCTGTGCCGGCTCTATGAGTGCGGCCAGTACGAATACGACCGTGCAACCGGTGGCCGGAATTGTTTTCAGCGGAACAGCTCCAAATTGTACAGCGACTATCACGCCGGGGCTTTACCAGTGGGGCACAAGCAACCTGACATTAACCGTAACAGATTCAGGTGGCTTGACTCACGCAACGACGTTCTTACTGACGGTTAATGACGTTGATCAGACACCGACTATATCTGCTATTGCCGATACGACCAGAAATGAAGATAACAACGCAGGCTCGACCGGCACATCGACGGCGTTCAATACTAACTTTACTATTTCAGACGTTGATTCTACGTTAACCTGCGCCGGTTCATTAAGTGGAACATCAAGTAACACGGCTTTAGTTCCGGATGCCAATATTACTTTCAGCGGAACTGCACCTAACTGTGTGGTATCAATTTTATCAAATAACAATGCGACGGGGACGACAACAATCACATTGACGGTCACGGACGGAAATAGTTCATCCATGGAACCATTTGTGGTGACTTATACACCGATTAACGACAACCCGACGATAACAACGATTGCTGACACGTCAACTTATTTTAATGTTCCTATAATTGTGAGCTTTACGATTGCCGATGTGGACAGTGTTTTAAATTGTAACCTTGGTCCTCCGCCGGCGGGTAGTTTATTAAGACAATCATTGAATCCGGCAATGGTTGCCAACACAGGAATTGTTTTCGGTGGAACTGCGCCGAACTGTACAGCGACTATAACGCCGGTTCTGACAAATGCAAATCAGTCAGGTACTATCATTATCCGTGTCAGAGATGCGACCTCACCGAATGTAAACTCGACTTTCAATTTGTCGGTTCTCGCGAATGCGGCTCCGGTCATTTCTCCGATTGCAGATGCAAGTTTCTCGGTCGGAGCACCAACGCCGATTAATTTTACGATTTCAGATGCGAACGATTCGTTAAGTTGTACATCTCATATGTCAGCTGTATCTTCGAATCCTGCTGTTGTTCCGAATGGAAATATTGTGTTCAGCGGTACAGCACCGAATTGTACAGCTACCGTAACGGCCACCTCAACCGGATCTACTTCTATTACTTATACTGTTACTGACCCGTGGGGCGGTACTGCAAGTACCGGCAATAACGTAAATGGATTAACAGCGGGTAGTGTAGCGATTTCGCCATCTCTTTCGACCTTAACTGTAACTGCAAATGCTTCGGTTAACAGTAGCCAGGCGTTTACTCAGGTAAATGAAACGGTTACGTTGACAGTCAGAGCACGCGATGTAAATAACGTTTCTGCAGGTGGTGGTCACTGGGTTGTTATCCAGAAAGATGCGGGCACTTCGAACGGAGTTCTGAGCGCAGTTACAGATAATAATGACGGAACTTATACGGCGACCTTCACCGGCACTACGATTGGCGCCGCACGGACATTCAGAGCCTCAATCAACGGATACCCGATAACGTCAGCATTGCCATCGGTTACCGTCAGTAGCGCAGGACCGAATTGTCTGTCCTACAGAAATGTAGGATCAAATGTCAGCGGAATTTACTACCTGGATTCTGACGGTGATGTCGGAGCTTCAGGCCAGTTCCCTGCTTACTGTGATATGGTCACCCAGGGCGGTGGCTGGACATTAGCTGCCGTTCCAAGAAAAGGAATTGCTCCATTTAATGAAACAAGCGGCCTTGTCTCGCCTTCAGTTGTAGGCCCTGCACGCAATGCGAATATCTGGAGTGCTGCAAGTCAGTTTGCATTCACCCAGTTGCGTGTGACTGATGGTATTTCGGCCTACAGTACGGCGAATTTTAATCAGACAAAATCGATATCATCATTGCTGGCTTCATACCCGGTGTACTCTCAGAATAATGTTGCTGCCGGTGGCTCAGCGGCTAACGCAAGCGTAACTTCCAGTATCGGGTCGACATGTTTCATTATCAGAGGTAAGTCGGCTTCCGCAGGTTTGTGGGATGATTCGGCAGATTTCTTATTTATGGGTTTCCATGGCGGTATCAGTTGTGTAACGCCACTGAATTACGGAAATGACTGGGACCGCATGAATGTGACTCAACAGTGGTTGATTTCAGGATATGATGGGTTAAATTCAGGTGAAGGGCCGGAGGAGTCAAATTCAAATGTGGGTCAAAACTTTACCGGATCTGACTGGACAAACTTGGATTATCCAACGCTGATTTGGTTAAAATAACGGGTGGGCATGAAGTATTTTGCATCGATGATTTTGTTAATGTGTCTGCAAGCCAAAGCCGGAATTGCTGATTATGAGTATCTTCCGTTTTTAGATGAAAATCTAAAAATCGGTCTTGGAATGTCATATTCGAAACTGGAAGCTAACTCCGACGTGGGGAATTACTATTTGCTTTCTGCAGCAAATCCGCGTTTAGAAGTCAGCTACAGCAGTCCCGTCAAAGACTATTACCGCCACCGCTTTTCAATGGCCGTCGAACAGGAATTGTTCCGCCCGGAAAATGACACTTTCGTATTAAAAAACAGAGAGGCGCGAACGGCCGCATTTCTTTCGTGGGAACCTGTGTGGCTGAATGAAGATAAAAACTTTGAACGGCATTTCAAATTTATGCTCAAGAGCGGAAGTATTATTTCAGAATTGCCGAATACGTTTACCGTCAACGGTGATATCGGTGACCGATACGCAGTTGATGTGGGTGTGGGTTTTACATGGTACGGCCTGACGGTTTCAAAATTTCCGTTAGGATTTTTGGCCGAAGTTCTTTACTCGCAGACTTTATTCGATCACTCAGCTAATTCAGTTTATAACGGGTTAAGCTACCGGATAGGAATTGAGTTTGAGTTTAAAAAGAGAAGTCTTTTCTCAGGTTGGGGAATGCGCGCGTATTATGAGTACGATGATTTAAAAAACGACTACAGTCACGTTGTCGATAAAGAAATCGGTTTGATTTTCAGTAAAGCCACCGTCTTTTAGTTAGAATAAATACATTAACGAAAGACTCGGGAAGTGATCAGTCACATCTTTACTGACGGCCACGTTGTTTGTGATATCAGTTTTGTACCTGATTTTACGGACAGAAAACTGGGCTCCTACGTGATACCCGTCGCCAATGTGTTCCAGGTAACCGGCGCTGACTTCAAAACCTTCACCGTTGGTCCATCTGCCAAGCTTTGCGAGAACATCGTATGTGAAGACGGCGAAAAAGCCGTTGTCAGCATAGTATCCTGCCATTGGCCCGTAAGCCTGACCGGTATTCGACTGATTTTCATTGCGGGATTCAATCATGTAACGACCACCGAACGTCGGGCCGCCGCGAACCAGATACAATAATTCGATACTCAATTTATTATTATAACTCTGGTCTTCATTAGCAGCAGTCGCCTGATAAACTCCGGCATTAACTTGCGCCATTATAGAATACATACGCGGAGCAAGCGATGCTTGCGCAGGTAAAGCGAGAGTAAAAATAGCAATAATCTGCCACAGTCGCATGAGTTAATTAGAACGGAGGCCCGCGCGTTTTGTCCATACAAAAAAGAGCCCCTGTAGAACAAATTGACACCTGGAAGCACTATACGCCTTAAGGGTAGGGTAGAGTTATTGCACTTTTTGGCCTTCATATGAAAAACTATCTTTTGAAATCCCTGGCCGCTTTACTATTAATGACGTCTTTGCCAGCTCAGGCATACGATGCAGATACTCACTTTTACGGGACTTATGCAATGGCCCGCTTCGCGGGAATCCGCCATGAAATTGCGGCAAAAATCGCAACCGGCACTCAGTGGATGGATGAATCTTATATTTCCGATCCTCTTAGCATGATCGTTCTTCCTGATGTGGGTGTTAAAAAGCGCCGCCTGTTGCACTTTCCCGGTTCACGAATTGCGAATAAATTAACGGTCAGCACATTGCCGACAATTCTTGATCCATCTTCAAAAGTTCAGTTACGTACTTTTACCGAAACAGAAG
Organism: Pseudobdellovibrio sp.; assembly: GCA_020696855.1. GTDB lineage: Bacteria > Bdellovibrionota > Bdellovibrionia > Bdellovibrionales > Bdellovibrionaceae > Pseudobdellovibrio. The sequence continues at coordinate 63,866 of JAJFMT010000001.1, read as the reverse complement.
CTAACCACGAGTTTGCTACCGAAATGTTTACTGAAGGTTTAATGCAGGGAAATCTGATGATGGCCGCTGCTGGTCTTCACACACTGGAAGATTCATTTGCTCACTCCGGAACAATTGCAGAGCTGGGACACGCCCACTTCTGGCATCACCCTGATCGACCTTACGTTGATGACGCCAGTGTTGAAAAGTATTTTGTTATGAGCCGCCAGGTCTTAAAGGCGATGGTAGCGATCCGTTCACTTTTACCGGCAAATGGTTACGATACATCTGTTAAGTTCGGTGATAAGCCAAATTATCAAATGAACGGTGATGAACTGGCTGATATTTATACCCAGTTGCCTGATGTACGCCGCACGATCAGCAGAAAAGTTTTGAATGACCCTAACTTCGTAAAATTCGCTCTGGAAGATGTCTTCAAAAGAGCTAAAACAGCCGGCTATGTAAAACCGGGTTATGAAGGTTACTTAAGAAATTTCACAGAAGGTCAGGACACGTATCAGGCTGCAGGCAGTGTAGCTAAGTCGATGCCACGAGATATGATCAACTTAACTGCGGTTATGCGTGACAATGGAAGACCTGCCTTGAGCGCAGAATATGTGTTATCGATGGGCGGCCTGGGTGCATTACTTTCAAAAGTTGTGAATGAGTTGCTTTCTGGAATCGTTCCGCGCCCAATGGATATTTATCACCGTTTCGAAAAAGAAGAAGACGGTCCGGTATGGGTAGAAGAAAATAAAATCCGTATCGCAGGAATGCGCTCTCTGATTAAGAGAATGTTTGATACAGACGTTTACTTTGTACCGAATCATATGAAAGGTGCGCAAGGCTACCTGAAAGAAATGGCAAGAGAGCCATTTGCACAAATCGATATGACGGCAGCCAAAGCTAAAAGCCCGAACATCAAATTCGTGAGTTACAATTTAGAAGAAAAATACCAGTTCAACCGCATGATTTTCAACTTCCTGTTTCCGAAACTTTCAACTTCAATGGCAGCTAATGAAAATCAGTTAAACGCGATGGCCGTTCTTGTTGTGGATGCCGCAGCTAACGATCAAACCTTAATTCAAAAAGCAAACAACGCATGGACCAGCTTAAAAAATATTTTCGCGGGCCCACAAATCAATTTCGTTCAAGCCTTCCGCTTAGCTCGCGAAGACATCACACAATCTCGATTGATTCCTAACGAAAAAAACAAGTTCTACGCAGTACCAAGCTTGTTACAGAGACAAATCAGCGCAAAAGTATTCAAGCCACTCATGAGCAACCAGGAAATCGAACAACTGGCAGCGCAAAAATAATCTGAAATTAAAAGTTCAAAAGCAGAAGACCGCATAAAAACCGGTCTTTTCTTTTTCTAGAGGGATTTCTAAAAGAAAGTAAAAGTCCCTCTAGAAAAAGAAAAGGCCGGTTTTTATGCCGACCTTCTCTGGATTGAAATTTTAGTTTCAATTATTTGTTTTCAGCTGCGCGTTTCTCAGCATATTTTTTCGCTAACATCTCTTGGATGTTGCGTGGAGCTTGTTGGTATTTCGCGAATTCCATAGAGAACTCACCTTTACCTTTAGTTCCAGAACGTAAGTCAGTTGAGTAACCGAACATTTCTGTTAACGGTACTTCTGCTTCGATCGTTACGTTGCCTTCGATTGTTGTTGTACCAGTGATAACACCACGGCGCTGATTGATCTGACCTGTCGCAGGACCTTGATATTCTTCTGGTACTGTCGTTTCAAGCTTCATAATCGGCTCAAGAACCGCTGGTTTAGCTTTTTGGTAAACTTCACGCATTGCCGCCATAGCTGCAATTTTGAAGGCCATGTAAGATGAATCCACGTCATGGTAAGAACCGTCGACTAAGTCAACTTCTACGCCAACGATAGGGAATCCGATCAAAGGACCTTTTACGCATTGTTCAGCAAAACCTTCGTCAACAGCCGGGATGAATTCTTTAGGAATACGGCCACCCACAACTTTGTTGTTGAATAAGTATGTTTTACCATCTTCTTGCGCAGGCAATGGACGGATTGTACCGGAGATTTTCGCGAACTGACCCGAACCACCCGTTTGTTTTTTATGAGTGTAGTCGTAAGGAGCTTCAGCCGTGATTGTTTCACGGTAAGCAACTTGCGGCTGACCCACAACAACTTCACATTGGAATTCACGTTTCATACGCTCAACGTAGATCTCTAAGTGTAACTCTCCCATACCAGAGATGATCGTCTCATTAGACTCTTCATCACGGTGAACGCGGAAAGTTGGATCTTCTTTACGGAACTTTTGTAACGCTTTCGAGAAATTGTTCACGCCGTCTTTTGACTTCGGAGCAATCGCAAGAGAGATAACTGAATCAGGTACGTGCATTGACTGCATTGAAGCCTGAATTCTGTCGTCACAGAAAGTATCACCCGAAGCACAGTCGATACCGAACATTGCAATGATGTCGCCGGCATAAGCCGCTTCAACGTCATCCATCTTGTCAGAGTGCATACGCACAACGCGAGGGATTTTAACAGACTTTTTGTTTGTCTGATTGATGATGAAGTCACCTTTTTTCAACGTACCTTGGTAAACACGCATGTACGTTAACTGACCGAACGGAGTTTCTTGTAATTTAAATGCAAGAGCCACTAACGGAAGATCGTTCTCTGGTTTAAGAGGGAACTTCTCTTCGTTTTTAGTTAAGTCTAATGCGTTTTCAACTTTTTCAGCAGGGTTCGGTAAGTAATAAGTTACCGCATCTAACAAATGCTGAACGTTTTTATTTTTAAACGCAGATCCGCAGAAAACCGGAACCAATTTTAAGCCGATAACGCCTTTACGCATAGCTGCGCGCATTTCTTCAACGGTTGGCATTTCTTCCATTAAGAATTTTTCAGCGATCGCATCGTCAACGTCAGCTAACTTACCGATTAATATTTGTTGGTATTCTTTAGCTTGCTCAACCATGTCAGCCGGAATCGGGATTTCAACGATGTTTTCACCGTCTTCACCTTCATTTTGGTAAGCTTTCATTGTGATCAAATCTACGATACCTACGTGCTTTTCTTCTAAACCGATTGGAATGTTCGCCATGAACGCATTCAAACGCAGTTTTTCAACTAAAGCGTCTTTTACGCGGAATGGGTTAGCACCTTGACGGTCTAATTTATTTACGAAAGCTAAACGAGGTACATTGTAACGTTTCATCTGACGGTCAACAGTGATTGACTGTGATTGAACACCGGCAACACCGCAAAGAACCAGGATCGCACCGTCTAATACGCGAAGTGAACGTTCAACTTCAACTGTGAAGTCAACGTGCCCCGGTGTATCGATTAAGTTAATTGTATAGTCTTTCCACTGTACTTGCGTAGCAGCAGACTGGATGGTGATCCCTTTTTCTCTTTCAAGATCCATCGAGTCCATCGTCGCGCCGACACCGTCTTTACCTTTTACTTCATGGATGGCGTGAATTTTACCACCGTAGAAAAGAATACGCTCAGAAAGAGTCGTCTTTCCGGAGTCGATGTGAGCCGAGATACCGATATTTCGGACCTTCGCAATTTCCCATTTTTTAGCCATAGTTATCCCTTTTCTTTCAATATCTTGGGTTTATATAATTTAACAAAAGAAATGGTGTAGCATTAAACCTGGCCCAGAGCAAAGGTTCATTGCTAAAATCCGACTAAATCACTGAGGGTTTTGCTCACTTTCCCGGCATGGAGAGGGCTCTGGACGTCTTATAACTCTCCTGACAAGATAAGGCTGTGGATTTCAATAAGTGGCTTCAAGACAAATTCAAATTTGATTCGTTTAGGTTTCCCCAAAAGGAGATCATCGAAAAGTCGCTGTCAGGCCTTCCGTTGCTGGCACTTATGCCAACTGGAGCAGGTAAATCCCTCACGTACCAGTTCGCTGCTTCACTTGCTGGAGGAAACGAACTAGTCCTCGTAATTTCACCGCTGATCGCGCTTATGCAGGATCAGACCAACCGTGCCCGAGAGTACGGAATAGAGGCCACCTTTATTAATTCTTCTTTGAGCGGTGAGCAGAAGCAGCAACGTATGCAGCAAATCGCGGAAGGTCAGTACAAACTGATTTTCGTAGCGCCGGAGCGTTTTCAAAAACCCGAATTCTGGAGCTGCCTTGAAAAAAGAAAGATAAAACTTTTCGTTGTCGATGAAGCCCACTGTATTTCGCTCTGGGGGCATGACTTCAGGCCCGATTATTTCAAGCTGCAAAATTACCGTGAGCGGTTAGGAAACCCGACGCTTTTAGCATTAACCGCGACGGCGACGCCCGACGTTCAGAACGATATCGCAAAACAGTTTGGACTGAAATTACCTGATGACCTGATTCTCGGCGGGCTTGAACGGCCGAATTTGTCTCTGAATTTTTTTGATATTTACGGAGAAGAAGACAAAAACGAAAAACTTCTTGAAGTTCTTGCTGAAAAGAAAGGGCAGTCAGGAATTATTTATTTTTCTCTGATTCAGACTCTTGAAAACTTCAGCCGTTTTTTACAGTCCAAGAAAATTGATCACGTCAAATACCACGGGGATTTAAAACCCGATCAGCGAAAGCGTAATCAAAACGATTTTTTAAAAGGAAAGTCTTCGCTGATTCTGGCAACACCGGCATTCGGATTAGGTATTGATAAGCCCGATATCCGATTTGTTTCTCACTATGAAATTCCGTCAAGTATTGAAGCGTATTTTCAGGAAGTGGGCAGGGCCGGCCGTGACGGGCAGACGTCGTGGGGATATTTTCTGTATGATCAGGATGACCTCAGTATTCAAATGCAATTTTTGACCTGGGCCTACCCGGAAGCGGCGTTTATTGAAAAAGTTTTTGACCTCATTAAAACCCGTTACGACATTGTGTCGGTTCAGGGTTTTGATTATTTGAGAGAGCAAATGGTTTTCAAAAACCGCAAAGACTTCAGAGTCAATGCGGCGGTATCCATTTTGACCCGCTGGGGCTGCCTTGAAGAAAATGATGAGACCCCGTTCGGTTACAAAGTCTTACGGGATCCGACTCCTGAAGATTTTAAACTTGAAGATCAAAACGTTTTGAAAAAAGAACATCAAAAAAAGTTGCTCTCACTCATGCAGTTTGTGAAAAACGATCAAGAGTGCAGATTGCTGCAAGTCTATAAATATTTTAATCATCATGTTGATAAAGTGTGTGGAATCTGCGATGTCTGCGCCGGAAGTTGAGCGTCAGCTTAAAGTTATTTTTTCGCATCCGCGCGGCGAGACGATGGAAGACATCATCGCCGCCGGCGGCTACATGACGCCCGAGTTGTTAATTTTATCTTATGAAAACGGAATTTTCCCTTGGCCGCATGAGGGTTATCCGCTGCTCTGGTTTGCGCCCGAAGAAAGAGGCGTTATTGACTTCGACGAATTACATCTCCCGAAAAGTTTTCAGAAGTGGCTTCGTAAACACCGGCAGGAATTCACGGTTACAATGAATAAAAACTTCACGCAGGTCGTGAAGCTCTGCCGGGCCGCAATAAGAAAAGGTCAAGCCGGAAGCTGGATCAACGACGAAATAGAAAAAAACTATTCGTTACTTCATCAGGCGGGGCATGCTTATTCTCTTGAGGTTTGGCGGCAAGACGTTTTGGTTGGTGGCATTTACGGTGTTCAGTCTAAAAAATATTTCAGTTGTGAAAGCATGTTTCATTTAGAAAGCAATGCATCGAAGCTGGCACTCTATGAACTGATTAATTTTATAAAATCCAGCGGCAAGACATGGCTGGATATTCAAATGGTGACAGATGTTAGCGGCAGCTTCGGCGGCAAATATATTACAAAAGACCAGTTTTTGAAACGCATCGGTTTATAAGAGAGACTGGTGTCCTCAGGAGGACTTGAACCACCATCGATCGTTTAGGAAACGACTGCTCTATCCAGTTGAGCTATGAGGACACACTTTTCAAATAACATAATCTATTTGGCTTAATTGGCAAGACTGGATACAGTTATCCCTATGAAAAACATCTTCTATTTTGTATTTACTGTTTTTTTTGCCTCAGTTTCTTTGGCGCGTTGGGGTAAGGTCAGCGAGTCACCTTATATTCTTAAGCTCAATGAAGTTAAAAATAAGATTAAGGCAAATGGCGCGTTTGAATCCAAATTTTACCGCCTGATTGAGATTAAAAATGAACAAGGCCGTAACAGCCAAGGTCTTTACAAATTTAATTTTAATCCTGAAGCTGAAAAACTTGTTTCAATTGAAGCTAAAACGATCAATGGCAGCAAAGAATATGAAGTGCCTGAGGCCGACATCGTGATTAAGCCTTTATCCAGCAGTGGTCCCGGTTTCGATACGCAAAATCAGGTCAGCGTTGCTTACCCGAATGTGGAGATCGGCTCTCAGCTGGAGTTAAAGTATCACCTTGTCAGAACGAAGCCGTCGCTGCCGGGATATTTTAACGACCATTTTACAATTGGCCGCCATGTTGCGATCGAAAATTATAATGAAATCTGGGAGTCCGAAGGGCCGTTATACGTTGAAGTTTTTGATCCGGGAAAGTTTTTGAATGTCACAAAATCAAAAAATAAAATCGAAGTTTTACTTGTTAAACCTATCTATACAGAAATTTACGAAGAAAAAAATTCTATCTACGCTCCTGAATCTTTAACGTGGGTGGGAGTGACCAACATTGAAAAGTGGTCAGACTTCCCTAAAGCAACGATTACTGCCTACGAAGATGTGATCAAGTCTGAACTTCCGGCGTCTTACAAAGCCATTTTAGAAGAAGCCAAGAAAGAAACAGATCCTTACAGTCAAATTGATGCCGTGACATCAAGACTGGCTGATACACTAAGATACCTGGGCGACTGGCGTTTGGTGAAAGGCGCTTATCACCCGCGTACTTTAGAAGTGATTTCCGGCAGCGGCTACGGAGACTGTAAAGACATGACGGTATCAACGGCGGCCATCCTGACACGCATGGGATTCAAAGCTCATGCGGCGTTTGTAAACCGCAATTTCGATTTAATCGCTTCACCTATTAAGGTGCCGGCTGTTTATTTTAATCATGCGATTGTATGGGCCGAAAAAGACGGAAAAGAATACTGGATAGACCCGACGAACCACACCAGTTCTGCACGGCGGATTTATCCGGATATTGCTGATCACAAAACGGTAATTCTGGCCCCGGAAGGTGCACGTGAATCAAAAACACCTGCAGGAACTCCGGAAAGCAATTCAATAAAAATTGATCTCGATATTGTATTTAAAAACGATTCCGAACTGACGGGTAAAGGCCGGATTAATCTGGCGGGTTTCGCTTCGGAAAGCATTACCGGAGATGAGCTATCAAGTTCGAAAGCGCAGCTTGATTACCGCCTGGTGACATGGGCGACCAATCTTCCTGATCTAACAGGATGGAAGTTTGACAACTACAATTTAAGATCACGGATCGTAAAAGATTTTTCTGTCGGCTTTAACTTTCAGGCCGGTTGGCAGACTTTAGTTTCATCCGCAGGAAAAGGTTATGCCGTACCTCAGGCGGGTATTGTAAAAGTTGTTAATACCTCTCTGACGGACCGTGAAAGCTCCCTGTTGCTGGCAGATCCTTTTGAGTACCGCAGATCTTTGCGTGTATCCGGTAAAGACATGCAAAACGCAGGAAAACTGAATTGCGAAGGCAAATACAAGTGGTTTGATTACAGCCGCAAAATTAAAGAAGATGATGATGCGCTTATCTTGCAGGACTTCTTTTCGATCAAGATGCCGATAATTCCTATCAGCGATTTAAAATCTGCGGATTTTAAAAAAGCTCAGAAGTTATTCGTCAACTGTGTTGGAGATTTTGCGTTTATTTTCGAGTAGGGGCTGTAAGCCCTTTTTAAGAATACCATTCACTAGTTCGTCGTCGCGTTCAGGGACAGGAATTCTCCGGTTTGAAGTAATTTCGAAAATTGCAGGCTGGCCGGTTAACCGGTAGTTAATATTTTTTTCAATTTTTCTTTCGGCAATAGATTTGAATTCTTTTTCAAGCCCCAGAGTCTGTACGAAGTTTTTCTGAATGGATAATAATTTTTCCCGTGCTAACAAAAGCTCTGCCGCGGAAAAGCCGCTTAATGCCAGTGCTTCAGTCAGCTCTTGCTCTGACAAACCTGCGATTTGGCGAATGGCCCACTTCGCGTCATCTGCCGTGATTTCAGAAAGCGCCTGATGCTTTATCGAAGGGCGATAGCCGTCAAATACTACGACCGTGCTGCCTTTTTGTTTTTTGGTTTTCAGAACTTCCCACTTAAATCCGTTCAGATTCATGGGTGCGTTCGGCCGGGCCGCGCCCAGCCCCGACTGTAAATTTTGAATTTGGTGAGTTACTGTAAAATTTTTAGCTGACCAGACAACGGCGTTACTGTCTTTGCGTAAATCCATATTGCCTGTAAAAGCCGAAATAAAGAACAGACCCTTCACTTCCGGGCGGAAGCGGTGATCAAGTTCTTCAAAAGCCCACGGCCCAAAAACATGGTCACCACTGTCAACATTGAGCGCCACATCAGATAAAACTAATTTTTCTAACTGGTTTTCAACATTCGGATCAAAAAGTGCGGAAGCAGAAAAGCAGCTTTCATTTCGCGATTTGCAATAAGGAATTAATTTTGAAATAAACGCATCAAAGGGAACTGTGTCGCCGGACTTCAGAACGGCGTTCATTCGTACATTCAGCTTTATCAACAGCGGTAAAATAGATCGTTCGTAAGCTACCGGAACTTCAGCTGCGAAGATCACCGGAGCCGAATTGTATCCGAAGCGTCGGTACAGAATACTGTTCAGCGCGGCGACTTTAGGCGCGTTTTGCGGATGGAGGGTAAACTGTGCGTTCCCGCAGATGACTTTAGCAGCCGAAATCAGGTCTAAAGCTTCTGCGCGGCAGTCTCTGTTAAAAATATTTTCCGGCGAAGCCTCAATAATGCCGAGGCTTCGTTTACGTTCTGAGTATTGCCAAAAGCTGCTGTCTGAAAAGCTGGATTTTCCGGTCGCATCAAGAGAAAACTCAAACGGAATCGAAGAGCCTGCGTAATTAAAACTTTCAGGAAGTTTAAAGTTCTGATTGAAGGCTGAAATAAGTTCGACCTGTTTTCGTAATACTCGTTCTGCGGGTTCGCCGGATTTATTTAATAATGTTAAAGCCTGCTGAAGGCGGGTGAGGTCTCTGATTTTGACCGGCACCAGCCGTGAGCCTGCGCGCACGCTGACGTCATCTTTGTAAACGGAAAGATAACCGCTGAGGTCCGCCTGCCATGACTCAACAGCTTTTTTGGCTTCAGCGGCAGTGATGTCATAAGTTTTAAACTGAACTTTCTTTTCGTTTAAGGCAAAAAGATTCACAAGTTCAAAACCGTAACCGGACTTTAAAACCTCTTCAGAATTAATCAGATTAAAAATTGAATCAGAATTTTTAGTACTGCTGGGGCCCCGTTTAAGACCGGCGCAGGCAGTTAAAAAAATGAAGCAGCCAAGAAAAACAAATCTCATTATCCCGGCCCGAAGTAGAAAATTTTAATGAGCGTCAGCCAGCACAAAAGACTGAAGGCAAGGCCCAGAATAGAAATCCAAGGCCAGCGTGGTTCAGCTTTTTCAGCCACTTCATTCATACGTTTGATTTTGTCACTTAGGCCATGAACAATGTTAAGTCTTTGCGTTCTGTCGAGCTTGTAAAAATGAACGCCGATCAAATTATCCATTGGATCGATTTTTTCAATCCGGATTACAACTGCGTAGCACGCCATTTGCTTAGAGCCGGGAACAGAAAATTGAATCTTAATCACTTCGCCGATCTGGGGAGATAAATCCTGTGGAGCAGTGAAGGAAAGCCCCGTCAGTGACACGTCACGCAGCTCCGTGCTTTCTTCCCAAGCCAACTGCTCTGCGCCGGAGAGTCTGATGAGACTGTCGTCCTGAGTGTCCAGAATGTAGCGCGGGGCGCGAGCGTGATATCTTGCTAAAGAAGTTGTCATTACCGACTTATCGACAAGACTTGATCCTATCTTGACTTGAGTCTGGCTCTAAACCCCGATAAACTGCCTCTCAGTTATATTTTGGGAAATTTTGGCAAAATGGATAAAGAGACGAAACCTTCAAAAGACAAAAAAGAAGCTTTAAAAGAAGCCAAAGCTCCCAAAGTGTATCAAACCGGCACAGAAAACAAAAAGCCGTCTGTTAAAAAGAACATCCGAAAAAAGAAAAAAATCAAATATGTCGAGCACACTCGCTCTTCAAATCTGATTTTCAGTAACCGTGAGTTGGGCTGGCTGAACTTCAACCTTCGCGTTTTGGCCGAAGTCGAAGACACCCGAAACCCGTTGTTAGAGCGTTTAAAGTTTCTTGGTATTTCCAGTTCGAACCTAGATGAATTTTTTATGAAGCGGGTCGGTGGTTTAAAGCGCCACGTGGCTTACGGAATCTCTGCAAAATCTTCTGACGGACAAACGCCTGAAATGCAGCTGAACATGATTATGAAAAAAATCCCTGCGATGCTGAAGAAGCAAAGGGACTGTTCAGAGCATCTTCTCAAAGAGCTCAAAAAAAAGGGCTGCGAAGTTGTGGCATTCAATGACCTTAAAGAAGCTGAAAAAAAATATGTTAATGAATTTTTTGACACTAACATTTTTCCGGTCCTGACTCCGCTTTCAGTCGACCCCGGCCATCCGTTTCCTTTTATTTCGAACCTATCGTCTTCACTGGGCGTTTCGCTTGTGAACCCCCATAACGAAGATGAAAAACTTTTTGCCCGCGTGAAAGTCCCGCGAGTGATCAATCAATGGATCGCCGTTGAGGGCACCACTAAATTTATTCATTTAATCGAAATCATCCGGGCCCGATTGTCAGATCTGTTTCCGTCAATGAAAGTCGTGGGTCACGTATTGTTCCGCGTTTCGCGGAATGCTGATTCTGACCGTGAAGAAGAAGACGTTGAAGACTTGCTAGCCATGATCGAAGAAGAATTGCGTCAGCGCCGGTTCGCAGAAATTGTCAGACTGGAAATCGGTCTTTGCACAGATCCGTGGCTAAAAACATTTCTTGTTGAACAGCTGGAGCTGAAGCCTGAAGATATTTTTTCTATGCCGCAGGAATTTGACCTGACGGATTTTTCGATGCTGGCCCAGTCTCTTCACTGGATTGACGAAAAGTATTCGACCTGGTCTCCTGTGGTTCCGGCGGCCCTGAGCGATCCTTTACTTTCAATTTTTGACGCCATTAAGAAGGGCGATATTCTTCTTCACCATCCCTTTGAGAGTTTTTCTTCAAGCGTAGAAAGATTCATCCGTGATGCCTCGGTCGATCCTGATGTGCTGGCCATCAAAATGACGTTGTACCGGACCGGCGATAACAGCCCGTTCATTAAAGCACTGATTGAAGCCGCTGAGCTTGGTAAGCAGGTGGTCTGCCTAATCGAACTAAAAGCCCGCTTCGATGAAGAAAGAAATATTTATTGGGCGCAAGAGCTTGAAAATGCCGGTGTTCACGTTGTGTACGGTGTTGTGGGTTTGAAAACTCATGCGAAAACCGCTCTTGTTGTCCGTAAAGAAGCTGACCGCGTTCGCACTTATGCTCACATCGGTACCGGTAACTACAATTCAGCGACTTCAAGATTTTATACCGACCTGGGCTTGCTCACCTGTGATGAACGAATCACGAAAGAGCTCGTTGAATTTTTTAATTACCTTACCGGTAAATCGCTGAAGCAGGATTATCAACATCTCATTTTGGCTCCTGTGAACATGTTCACAAAGTTCAAAGAACTCATCCACCGCGAGCGTGATCACGTGAAGGCGGGACGTCCCGGAATGGTGATCGCAAAATTCAACAACATGGAAGAGAACGACATTTCGTTGGCGCTCTATGAAGCGAGTCAGAATAAAGTTCCGGTGAACTTACTGGTGCGTGGCTTCTGTTGTATTAAGCCCAATATTAAAGGCGTAAGCGAAACCATCACCGTACAGTCCACTCTCGGAAGGTTTTTAGAACATTCCAGGATTTTTTACTTCCGTAACGGTAAGGAAAATCCTGTCGATGGAGACTTCTTCATTGGCTCTGCAGACTGGATGTACCGTAATCTTCACGCACGGGTTGAAGCCATTACACCGATTTATGATAAGGCCGCGAAAGAAAAACTCTGGTTCATTTTACAAAGCTACTGGAACGACACACGTCAGACCTGGATTATGAAGTCAGATGCCAGTTACGAAAGAAAGCAAAAGACAACCGATCACGGGGTAATGGGAGTGCAGGCGGAATTGATGAAAATGGCGGTTCAGCAGCAGCACGTGACTGAAGATGATCTCATTAAAGAAGAGAAAGAATAGCGCCTTCTTTTAAACCTGTTCCCGGTATCTTCAGGCGGGCGATCTTGTATTTTTTCATTAAATTCAAAGTCAGATACATCGCAGGTTCAATAACGTCTACGCGGTCAGGTTTTAAATTATACTTTTCGGCGCGCAGTGCAGGTTTGGTGGCGATAAACATTTTATACATCGTTTGCAACTCTTCATAAGTTACAAGCGTGTTAGGCCCTTTTTTCAAAGCCTGAAGCTTCAGCCTGGAAATCGCATCTAAATTTCCGCCGGTGCCAATCGCCATCTCGAACGGGCCTTTGGGAAGGCTTTTCAGATTCTTCTTTAAATTCTGGCTTACAATTTTAGTAGCCGTGACGCCGGCTTTTTGCGCCTGAGTCAGCGTGCGCACCATTCCCCATTTAAAGCTTTTAGAGTAATGGATTTTCTTATTTTGAACGTGAGTCAGCTCAACACTTCCGCCGCCGATGTCGATTAACAGACAGTTTTCCTGCTGAAGACCAAGACTTTTTTGCACAGCTTTTCGGATCAGCTCCGCCTCTGTATGGCCTGAAATGACCTTAATTTTGATTTTAGATGTTTTATGTATAGCCGCTAAAATAGGCTTTCTATTCTTAGCGTCTCTGAAAGCGCTGGTGGCAAATGCCAGACTGCGGTCGACCCGGAATTTCTTATTGTTTTTCGCCATTCTTTTAAAGGCCAGAATAAGCCTGACAACCGTTTTAGTCTTAATAGACCCGGAATCAAAAACATCAGACCCTAAACGGATAGTTTCGCGGTGTTTTTTTAACACCTTCCAGCCGCCATCCGGTTGTACTTCTACAATCAATTGCCGAATGGCATTTGATCCTATATCGATCGAAGAGAGCCTCATTTGCATAGGTTTGCGTTGAATGCAGACAGGGGTCAAGAAAGAAGATAGAATTTCCTGAAAATTAAGCGTAAAGGTAGTTTATGGAAAGAATAATGGATTCACAGTTAGAGGACCTTAAAAAACTGACTCTCGAAATGGGGGGATTGGTAGAAAAGGCCATTACAATTTCAACTGCCGGCTTACTGAAAAAAGAACTCAACTCGTTAAAAGAAGTACACCGCATTGAAGAAAATATTAATGATCTGCAAAAGAAAATTGATGAGCAATGCCTGCAGGTTTTAGCGAAGCAAGGCCCCGTTGCAAAAGATCTTCGCCTGATTCTTTCGATTATTAAAATTAATACGGATCTGGAGCGTATGGGTGACCAGTGTGTAAACGTGGCCCACCTTTCACGAGAGCTGATTGAACGCGGCTTCGCAAACTCCCTTTCGGATATGGAGCAAATGTTTAAATGCACATCGGAAATGGTAAAGGCTTCTTTAGACTGCTTTGTTAGAATGGATATTGCCGCTGCAGAAAAAGTTTTAAAGATGGATGACCAGGTTGATGCTTACAAAAAGAAAATCAACTTGCAGTCGATTGAGCTTATGAAAACCGACACCGAACATTTACAGGATCATCTGGATTACATTTTAATCGCAAGAAACCTTGAGCGCCTGGGAGACCATGCGACCAATATCGCTGAAGACGTTATTTTCGCATTCTCAGGAAAAGATGTTCGCCACGGCAATAATTAATTTATGTTAGCGATCAACGACTTTATCAAAGATAAAAAAGCGCTGGTGGTCGAAGATGATTTGGCGATCTCGCAGCTTTTGAAACTGAATCTGATTAATCTGGGGTTCAGCGTTGATGTTTTCAATTCGGCTGATGCCGCCCAGTCATCCGTTACTGCGAATAAATATTCTCTTTGTCTTTTAGACTGGATGCTGCCAGGAACTCAGGGAATCGATTTTTTGAAAAAGAACCGCTCCAAATTAGGTTCAACAAAAGTAATGATGGTTACGGCACGGGTGGATTCCGATTCGATAGTAAACGGCTTAGAAACGGGCGCAGACGACTACCTGACAAAACCTTTCGATGCCGCGGTTCTTGCGGCGCGAGTCAGGCAATTGATGCGACGGTTGCACCTGGAAGAAGAGTTAAAATCAAAATCAGGTGTTGCAGCCAAAGATGAATCGTCAGTTTTAGGATTCGACGGCCTATCGGTTGATACTGAAAAGCATGACGTGCGCCTCAACGGAGAAGAAGTTCACCTGACGCCTTCAGAGTTTAAGCTGATTGCCGAGCTGTTAAAAGCCGGCGGAAAAGTTTTAACCCGCGATAATCTGATCGATATGATTCAGGGCCAGGACGTGAATGTTACAGGCCGGACAATCGACACTCATATATTTACGTTAAGAAAAAAAATCGGAACCTGGGCCCAGCACGTTGAAACAATCCGTGGAGTTGGTTACCGCATTCTGATTTCTTTACAAGACAAATCGGAGCCGGAAATTCTGTGATACAAATACTGCTGTGGATTCTCGCTATTGTTGTCGTCAGCTTCGGAGCTTACATTCTGAGTTACATCAGATTCAGAAGAATAATCGCAAAGCAAACCAAACAAATGATCGAGCTCATGAAATCAGAAGACCTTGATAATCTTCAGATCGGCGACATTTTTTCGGAAGTCGACGAAGATTTTTCTTTGCTGGAGCGGGCAGCGCTGACTTTGCGTAAAAAGTATTTGCGCCTTAAGCGCCAGTCTAAAGAAGAGCGCCGGGGTTATGAAACCGTTTTCTCAGGATTAAAAGAGGGCATTGTTACAGTAGACCAGAACTTACGTGTCATTTCTTTTAATTCGGCCTTTATGAACTTCTTTCAGTGGGCGCCTCTGAAAGAAACGGCCAGTTACTCACTTCAGGATATCATCCGCGACCCGCAGGTCATCACAACGTTCAAAAAAACATTTGAAAACTCGCGCTTCAACAGAAGTGAGGGTGACCGCTTTCAACTTTTTGTTACACCGTTACCCTCGCGCAACGAAAATGAATCGTGGTGCCTTGGAGTCTTCTATGACTTATCAGAACTTCGCAAAACTGAAAAAATCAGAATCGACTTCGTTGCGAACGCCTCTCATGAGATGCGCACTCCGCTGACGGTCATAAAAGGTTACGCTGAACTTTTAAAACAAAAGCTGGAGGCTTCTGGACGCGCAGAAGAGCTGGAGCTTTTAAAGCCGATACTTTTAGGCACGGACCAAATGTCTGACCTCATGAGCGAACTGTTAAACCTGTCAAAAGTTGAAACCGGAACTCAATTGACTAAATCCAGAATTTCAACCGATGAGATCACAAAGGATGTTCTGGGCGAGCTGGAGCCGTCGCTGCAGTTAACTCCTAAAAAAATAAATGTGCAAAAAGCCGTTTCAGAAGTGAATGCCAATTATGATGCGACAAAGCAGATTATGCGTAACCTTTTAATCAATGCCGTGAAGTATTCAGGCGAGTCCAATCAGATCGATCTCACTTGGGAGCCCGCGGGTGCTTCAGTTGTATTGAAAGTGCGTGATAACGGTCCGGGAATCGCGAAAGAGCATCAGGATAGAATTTTTGAGCGCTTTTACCGTGTTGATAAGGGCCGAAACCGCGATCAGGGCGGCTTCGGACTGGGCCTGGCTCTGGTGAAGCATCACATGTTGAATCACGGCGGAAACGTCAAGCTGATTTCAGAAAACGGAAAAGGAAGCGAATTTATCTGTGAATTCCCCAACTAATCCGCTTTTTGAAAATTATTTTACAAAAGTTTTCGGCGAGCGGTGGCCTACGCTGCGAAAGCATATAATGGACCCGCCTAAACAAATTCTGAGAAAAAATAAATTTGTTCAAAACGTAAATACTGATGGTCTTGATGGATGTCATTTTCTGCCGGACTGCTACTGGAAGCCTGACGGCTACAAGCTGGAAAAAAACGAAGATGGCTTGTACAGATTTTATGTCATGGACCCGGCCAGTGTATTAGTGGCGCGCGCTCTGGAAGTCGAAGCGGGTGACGCCTGTCTTGATATGTGCGCAGCCCCAGGAGGAAAGTCTCTGATTCTTGCCGAAGCGCAGCCCGATAAGCTGATCAGCAACGAGATGTCAGAAGGCAGACGCGAGCGACTGATGCGGGTGTTTCATGAATACATTCCGCGCTCAGAAAGAGATTTTGTAAATGTAAAAGGTCTTGACGGAAATCAGTACGGCTTAAGAATGCCGGACGAGTTTGACCGTGTGCTGGCGGACGTTCCGTGTTCGGGTGAGCGGCATCTTTTCGAAAATCAGTCCGAACTTTCTTTATGGACAGAAAAGCGCACAAAAAATCTGGCAGTCAGGCAGTACTCGCTTTTATCGTCCGCATGGCTGGCCTGCAAACCCGGTGGCAGAATTGTGTATTCGACCTGCTCTATTTCTCCGATGGAAAATGATGAAGTGGTGCAGAAGTTAATCAAAAAAAGAAAGCCGGAAATTTTAACCTGGTCCGCTGCAGACAATCTGGATTTCGTAGAAAAAACCGAACATGGTTACCAGATTTTACCGGACCGAAGCGGGTTCGGCCCGATGTATTTTGCGGTGATCCGCAAAGTTTGATCTTTAACGGAAATTAACTGATGCGCTTTTTAAGGTGCATTTGACGGTACTCTTGCAAATTGTAGTACCCGTAAGTTTTCATGCGAAAAACTTCAGTTACCTGCAATTCAATTTCTTCAACAACATCGGCGCCGTAACCTTTCGGTGCGTAGCCTTTGTTCGCGGCAACTTCTTCAAGCCAGAGCCCACAAATGCGTTCAATGAACTCTTCATTTGTTTCGTGTTGGTGTAAGTGAGACAGGATTTCTTCGTCGATGAGTTCAGCAATGCAGGATTTCATAGTTTTCATATCGATTTATTCGGCAAGGTGAGCTATCGTCTAAACTGTGAAAACGCCTAGTTTTTCAGAGCTTAAAACCATGGTCGAGTATGTCAGCGAAGAGCTTGAAAAGGCCCAGCTGCAGGAAGTTCTCAGTACAGAGAAAGGTCTTGTGCTGGGATTTTACCGTTTCACAAAACAGCCCCGCATGATGTATCTGGTATTCGATTTAGACCCCGTATTCCCGTTTTTTACGCTGCTGGAAGAGAATCCGTGGGTGAAATACAAAAAAACCAAGCCCACAGCCCTATTCCTCACTTCGCATGCAAAAAACCAGTTGTTCCGCGACGGCGCCTTGAATGAGGCTTTAGGCCGGGTCGTGATTTTCAGGCTTGGCGCTGACGGTGATGTGACAACGATAGAATTCCGCTCTGTACCTAAGCAAGTAAACCTGATCGTAGAGCATTTAAAAAAATCAATTTCCTGGTTTCCGGTTAAAGAACTGCCACCGCATCAGCCTGTCGAGCAGGAAGAAGAAGTCAGGTCGCTCGCGTTTTTGACAGCACAGTGGAAGCGTTTAAGGCTTGGCGACCGCAGTGCAAAGTCTTCGGCGGGCACGGCCACTCCTTATGAAAAATGGGTTAAAAGCCGCGAACGGGATCTTGATAAAAAAACCAAAGCGCTGCAGGCTGTGCAAACCCAAATTGAACAATTTGAAACCGAAGAGTGGGCTGAAGTCGGCGAATATTTGAAATCCTACGGGATTAAAAATCTTAAACCCGAATGGTCAGTTTACGTAAATTTTGAAAAGTCCATCTCTGAGAACATTCAACTTTGTTTTGATAAAGCTAAAGCTGCTAAAAATAAAGCCGTCGGTGCAAGGGAAAGACTTCAGTCGCTGAAGCGGGAAATCGAAGCCATCAAAGATATGTCAGTACAGCGGTTCGAAAGTCAGCTTTTGCAAAAGCAAAAAGATGACGGGCAGAAGAAAAACTCCCGTAAGGTTGAAGGCCGGCTAAGAAAGCTGCCTCTCGGGAAGGATGCTGTCGCCTACATGGGCAAATCCGCGGCAGACAACATGAATTTGCTGAGAAGTTCAAAGCCCCATGATCTTTGGGTTCACTTGAAGGACTATCCAAGCGCCCATGCCATTATCCACAGGCAAAAAACCCAGAACCTGGCCGATTCCGAGCTGATTTCAGTCGGAAAGTGGCTGGTGGAAGAGGGGTTGTCAAAAAGCCAAACGGCCATGGGCGGAAAGTACGCGGTAGTGGCCGTAGAATGCCGTCATGTGAAGCCGATCAAGGGTGATAAGATGGGGCGTGTCACCTATCATAATGCACGCGAATTCTTGATTGCGCTGTGATTTCAGCTAGAATTAATTCCATAAATCGATAGTCAAAGAACGACGGAGTGTTTTTTATGATCGAAGTCAGTCATCTGTCAAAAAATTATGGTGAACGCCGGGCTATTACTGACCTCAATTTTAAAATTGATAAAGGTGATGTCGTTGGATTTCTTGGGCCTAATGGTGCCGGCAAATCCACAACAATGAAAATTATTACGGGCTTCATGGCGCCGACCAGCGGAGAAGCACGAGTGTGTGGCTACGACGTTTTTTTAAATCCGATCGAAGTTAAAAAGAGAATCGGTTATCTTCCGGAAACTCCGCCGCTGTATTTAGATATGCTGGTGGATGACTACCTGAAGTTTGTTGCTGAACTGAAGCAGGTTCCGAAAGATAAAATTAAAGACTACGTTGATATGTCTTTAGAAAAAGCGCAGCTCACTGATGTGCGCCGGCGTTTAATTAAGAATTTATCAAAAGGTTTTAAGCAGCGTGTGGGAATCGCCCAGGCGTTAGTTTCAAATCCTGAAGTTTTGGTTCTCGATGAGCCGACTGTAGGACTTGACCCCAAACAAGTGGCTGAGATCCGTAACCTGATTCGCCAGTTAAAAGGCGAACACACCGTCATTCTTTCAACCCACATTCTGCCGGAAGTTCAGGCCAGCTGTGATAAAGTTATTATTATTCATGAAGGTAAAATTGTCGCACAAGAGTCGATTGCCGATATTGCGAATTTAAATAAAGGCTTTATCATGCTGACTTTAAAAACCAGAAAGTCTCAGGACATCAAAGCGAATCTTAAAGCCATCGCAGGTGTCGAAGAAATCGAAGAAGTAAATAATCAATATTACCGCATTAAAATGAACGAAGACGAAGAGCTTATCGAAAAGGTCGCAAGCGAAGTCATCCGTTCAGGGGCAGGTCTTGTTGAACTGACACCGGCGCGTGCGAACCTTGAAGATGTATTCTTAAAATTAACTTACGGACAGGAGACAGAGTCAGGTGTTTAATTTAAGACCTACTTATGTGATTTTTAAAAAAGAACTCGCGGGTTATTTTAAAAGCCCGCTGTTTTATTTTTTATGCTTCATGATGACTATTCTTCTTGGAATCATGTTTACGATATCATTTGAAAAGTTCGCACAGTCGTCATCAAATGCCATGCTTCAGTTCGGCGCTACTCCGCAGATGCTGAATATTCACTATGCTGTGTTTCTTCCGCATTTAGCTATCGTGAATCTGGTCTTTGTGTTTCTGGTACCGGCACTGACGATGCGTTTGCTTTCTGAAGAAAAGAAAGTAAAGACTTTTGATCTGCTGTTAACGTCACCGATTTCTTCGCTGGCAATTGTACTGGGTAAATACTTTGCCACACTCGTAACGATTTTTGCCCTGATCGGTGTTTCATTCATCTATCCGCTGGTTTCACGGCGCGTGTTCGAGTTTGAATGGTCTCCGACTCTGGTTTCTGCATTCGGAATATTTCTGGTTGCCGCTGTCTATGTGGCCATGAACCTATTTGCTTCAAGTCTTTCTGATAACGGGCTGGTGGCTTTCGTATTGTCGATCGTATTTAACCTGTCGATCTGGTTTGTGGGCGCTTTGAATGAATCAGTTGACAGCCCTTCAGCGAAAGCGGTGCTGGAGCACATCTCGCTGAACACGCATCTTGCCGGCCTGATAGAGGGCACGATTAGAACAAACGGTCTTATTTTCTTTTTCAGTTTAATCTTTTTATTTTGTTTTTTAACTGAACGGGTCATCGAATCCGCACGCTGGAGCGATTAAGATGAGTCAAAAAGGTAAATTATTTTTTATCATTTCGATTTTAAGTTTTTTAATCCTGGGGGGATTGTTCTTTGCGATCCGCACCTGGATGCCGTTTATGTGGATCGTTCTGGGCACGTCTGTCGTTGCGTTGATCGGCGGGCTTTTTTACGATTACAAAATTTTAGTGGATTTCTTCAGTATGAAGACCACCAAGCTCGGAATGAATATGGGCTTGATCCTTTTACTGACGGTGATCTTTTTGACCGTTATCAACTTCCTGGGTGCTAAGCACTACATGACTTTCGATTTTTCTTACAACAAAGTTAATTCCATCTCTGAGCAGTCCAAGCAGATTATCGGAAGCCTTGAAGGGGATCTGATCGTAAAGTTTTTTTACAAAACCGGCGCGGAACGTGTTGAAGAAAATAAAAAGCTTTTCCGTCAGTTGATCAAGCAGTACGAAGACATTTCTAATAAAGTTAAGTTCGAGTTCGTCGAAATTAATGAACGCCCGCGCCTGGCGCTTGATTACGGAGCCAACAAAGGATCCGGTGAAGCCTTTATTGATTACCGCGGCTCTAAAAACCGTATTGAAAACTACTCTGAGCAGGATTTTACAAACGCCATTATCAAAGTTACCCGCAAGCATAAAAAGACCATTTACTTTTTAGAAGGTCACGGCGAGCGCAGCATTACCGATGAAAAAGGTGAGGGAAGTTTATTCGGCTTTGCCCAGCTGCTGACAAAAAACTCTTACGAAGTTAAAACAATTAACCTGACAAGCTCTCTCAACATTCCTGCGGATGCGACTGCGGTTGTTATTGCGGGCCCTACTCAGCAGCTTCAGGTTTCAGAAATCATTTCGTTAGAAGATTACCTGAATAGCGGCCGCAGTTTACTTTTATTGCTGGATGAAAAAGAAACTTACGGTTTAGGCCCGTTGCTTAAAAAAATGGGCCTCGAGCTGAATCCTAATTACGTTTACAACGTTTTTGATTCACCTATGGGAGCAGTTGTTAATGCTCAGGCCGCTACCTATGCCGGCGACTATTCACCGAATGATGAGATTACCAAAGTTTTTACCAATAACCCGCTGACTATCTTCCGTAACCCGCACTCTCTTGAAGTTTTGAATACTTCAACACGTATTAAAACTGAAGTACTGGTAAAGACTCCGAAGAACTCCGTTGAGCTTAAAGAGCTGGATAGTAAAGATTACATCGGCGAGCCGCATGCATTTAATATCGCAGTCAGCTCGCGCGGAAAGCTAACAGCGAACTCGGCCGAATATTCAGCGGTGGTTGTAGCTGACGCCGATTTCGTCAGTAACATTCTTCTTTATCAGAACGTGAACCGTGATTTGGCATTGAATGCCATCTCGTCATTAACTAAAGAAACAGATTTGATTTCGATCTCCGCGAAAGAGCCGCTGGCAACGAAGATGCTGGTTTCTCCGCCGGAGTTTTCACAGTTTTTTAATTTTTCTTTGATCGGGCTGTTTATCCCGCTTCCGTTTGTATTGATGATTCTCAGTATTGTTCTTTGGTATCGCCGGAGACACGCTTGAAGAGTTTTCACAAGACACTGATTTTTGCTTTTATTACTTTGTCGCTGACGGCATACGTTTATTTATTCGAATACAAGAGCGCTTACGATAACGAAGTGTCCAGCCAGAAACAGATTGTTAAATTTTCTTCTGACCAGGTGAACTTTCTACAGATCGTTAAAGGCGAATCGAAAATTTCACTGCAGAAAGATCAAACGGGCTGGAAGCTGAATGAGCCGATTCTGGAAGATGCCGACAACGAAGTGGTCAATGATCTGATTGCAACGTTAGGTGCTGAAAAGCAGGTAGCCGTTGTTAAATTGACGGATTCAAAATTCTCAGAGAACGATCTGGCCGAATTCGGCTTAGACAAGCCATTGGCTATTTTTAATTTTCGCAACAACGGCGGCATTACTGAACAGGTCGCTGTGGGCGCAATAAAGAATTTTGAAGGGCAAAGCTACCTGCAAGTCGATAACGGCAGTAAAATCATCATCGGTAATTCCGTATGGTACACAAAGGCTGAAGCGCAGCTGATCGATTACCGCGACAAACGGTTATTCAGAGAGAACATGGCGGCAATTGAAAGAATGAAGCTTTCAACGCTGCAAGAGTCATTTGAGCTTAAAAAGTCCGATAACAAATGGGTCAGCAGTCAGCATAACTATATGCTGGACCAAAACCAGATTCGTGACATCATCAGAAAAATCGCCGATTCAAAAATCGAAAGTTATGTTTTTGAAGGCGAACCTTCGCAAAGTTTACTTAAAGATAAAGAGCTGGATAAGGCCGCCGTTTCAGTTGAGCTATTTACAGAAAGCTCTTCGTGGCTTGCGAAGATGAATGTCAGCAAAAAGGATAACTCTCTTTATTTATTATCAGACCGCCCAACGTACCTGGCGAAAGTAAGCCCGCTATTGTGGGAGACAGTCAGTGTTCTTAATTTGGATAGGCTTCGCGACCGTTCAAGTGCTTTTCAGTTTAACGCAGAAGAAGTTAAAAAGATTTACTACAAAAGTAATGACCGTGAGACTAACCTAATTTTAAACAGCGGAAGCTGGCTGATGGGCTCATCAAATTCTCCTTACCTTGAAGTTGATAAAGCCGAGATGGCAAAAACAATTAAGCGTATCCATGACCTGAGAATTTCGGAATTTATCGATACAGATGTTAAAGATAAATTTGTTGGTCAAAACATGTTAATAATTAAATCTGAGACTGAAAAACTGTTACTGCAGTTAAATTGGGGTCCTTCTTTCAAACTGACGAAAAATGGCGAAGAAAAAGAATATTTCTATGCCAGAACTCAATTGTCAGATAGAATTTTTGCTTTAGAAAAATCTGCGATTGATAATTTAAATCTGCAGGCGGAAAAGATTGTTAAAAAGACCGATAAAGTAGAAAACGCAAATCCGCCGGAACCGGCTGCGACGGAGAAGTAATTGGATACTATTTATTTTAAATCACCAACACGAGTAGATCTGGCAGGGGGCACACTGGATTTGTGGCCTTTATATAACTTCGTACAGGATGCCTGCACAGTTAACGTGGCTATTGATATCTGGACGTCGTGTGAAATCAAAAAAAACAACGGGCCTGAAGTTAAAATTGAGTCTTTAGATCTCAAGAAGTCATGGGTATTCTCTGACTTTAACGCTTTTTGCGCGTCAACAGACAACTCTCTTTTGTTTTATAAAACGATCTTTCGTTCATTCGAAAATGATTTTAAAAAATTAGGTCATGGGTTTCACTTAACCACAAGTTCGCAAAGCCCTATCGGTGGCGGCCTTGGCGGCAGCAGCAGTCTTGTCATATCGACCTTGAAAGCTTTGCATAAGCTTTTGAAGATTGAAATCCCGACGCCACTTAAGCTGGTTCATCTGGCTCACAATATCGAAGCCGAAATGCTTCGTACGCCGACCGGAACGCAGGACTACTTTCCTGCTGTCGGCGGCGGATTAAATATTATCGACTATTCGTCGCAAGAGATGGCTCTAAAAGTTCAAAGTCTTGAAGGCACTCCGATTGCCGATAATTTTCTGCTGGTTTACACCGGTCACTCGCATCACAGCGGACTGAACAATTTTGAAGTGATGAAAGGTGCGGTTTCCGGCAACGAAAAGGTTTTAGAAGCTTTAAACAAAATAAAAGACATCGCAGTCGAACTTAAGGATTGTGTACAGTCTAACTCGTGGTCGAAGCTGCCTGAGCTTTTCAGACGAGAGTACGATGCCCGCATTCAGCTGACACCGGCTTTCAGCAGCCCTGAAATTGAAAAGCTGAACCGAATCTGTATCGAAGCCGGCGCACATGCGGTTAAAATCTGCGGAGCCGGCGGCGGTGGCTGTGTATTGGTTTGGGTTGCGCCTTCGCACCGCCAAAAAGTTATTGAAGTTTGTGAAGCAGAAAATTTTACGTGCTTAAACGCAAAACCGGTTGATCCGTTCGGGATGTAATGAGTAAAAGAAAAAGCGCCGACAAAAAATCGAACCGTACTGCTCCCGGCTCTGCCGAGAGTAAAGTGCTTCGTTTTGTTGGTGTCTCTTTAGGCGGTGGCAAGTCTGATAAAGCCTGTGTTGCTGTTCTTGAGTACTACCCTGAGAACAAAAAACTTTTTCTGTCGCGATTATTTGAAAAAATAAAATCCGACGAAAAGGTTTCGGGCGACATGAAAATTCATGAGATCATCGAGCAGAACGTGCCCGGCCTGCAATACGTGGCCTTTGATACCCCATGGAAGATGCCTGGTTGCTTAACTTGCAAAAAGAAGTGCCCGGGCTTTGAAGGCTGTGAAGAAACGCACGTACAATGGATGTGGAAGCACCAGAATGAAAAGTTAAAAAAGAAGCGCCCGAAAAAACTTTTTACTCCGTACACTCAGCGCTGTATTGAATTTTATTTACAGACTGAAATGGATGAAACCTTTCATCTGCACCATGCGATGGGCTCTAACAGCGCACCGTTATTGGCCAGAGCTTCATTTATTCAGCGACGCTTAAACGCTGAATGTGTTGAAGTTTTTCCTAAGCTCACGTTGTGGCGCCTGGGTAATGTTTTAAATGTGATGAAATCTCACTTGCGGAGTCACAAAGCCGCTTTCGGCGGTGATGAATCCCGTGCACAGTTTCTGCAAAGCCTTAATGAGCACAACATTGCTTTCTTATACAATCAGGACATGAAGCAGATGGTAGAAAACAGCCATGCTTTTGAAGCTTTCCTGTGCGGCTTTACGGCGTATTTAAAACACCGTGGTCTAACAGAGAAGCGGCCTAAAAATTTTCCTTCAAATGAAGACTGGATCGAGTTTCCTGCAGGCGATATCAAGCTAAAAGATATGGCTTAAGCTTTTAAATTTCTGTCTTTAATTTTTAATCACTGCTTTGAAATTCGCGAACCTGCGGCAGAGGCTTAAAAAAGCTTCGCAGCTCGGGCATTTGCATCGGGATTTTTTCAAACGACTGAATCCAGGTTTCCGGCGTTTCCATGCACAGAAAGATATTCCACTTCGGGTTTAATGACTTCATTTTCTGAATCATGAACTGAAACATTTCTGAACGTAAAGCGGCGTCGTATCTTAACTTATCGCCTTCGCCCTTGAACATTTCTGCAGTTGTAACATAAGAGTTCATTCCGAATCTTTCGCGCATCATATGGCGTTGCTCGGGCTGAAACCGCAAAGTACCGAGAGAAATGATATGAACATCTTCAGCGCGGAACTTTCTATTCAGTTCTTCAGCCAGGAAAGAATAACTTTCTTTCCACTCCGGGTGCCAGATCATAGGGTCAATGTGAAACGCAATTTTAAAACCTTTTTGCAGGCATTTCTCAGCTGCGGATAACCGTTCATGAAGGCGGGCAGTGCCGTGCTCTTCTTTTTCAATCACCTGAGGGGGATTGATCGACCAGCTGACCGTCGTATTACCTTTTGTCGGCACATCGAGAAACTGCTCAACTTTTGCGGATTTTGTTTTAAATTCCAGAATCCAGTTCGGGTACTGATTAAAAAACTCAATCAGCTTTCGTGAATATAAAGTGATTTCATCAAGAGAAAGAGAGTCAATGACTTCGCCGGTGCCCACGCGAAATGGCTGTGCAGGAAAGCTTTCGGCCATTTCTTTCAGTTCTGCCAAAGCCTGATCAATGTTTGTAAAAATTTTTGTAACGTGAGAATTCAGATAGCTTTGTAAGTAACAATAACTGCAATTCATGTTGCACTGGCTTCCCAGGTTTAAAACATGGTAATTGCAGCAGGTTAGTGCTTTCTTCTGTGTGGCCCCCGGGCAGCGTTTAAAAAACTGCCCCTTGAAAGTGGTAAGCCACAAAGTTTTTTTAGAGCGGTTATATTCGTCTGCCGACATAGGGCCTTTGCGGTGAAGCAATTCCTGATCGGAAGAAGAATTAAAAATAATTTCAGGCGGGTACAAACTTCGCACACGTGCAGCTACGTCAGAAGATTCGGACGCCTCGTCAATGAAAATGCGCTCAAAGACGGGAAGGCTCATTTAAGCTCCTGTTGAACACGTTCAAGTGCTGCTAGAATCTTTGTAACGTCAGGGGCCCCGCTGATAAAAACTTTCAGTTCGACTCCGGATTTATCGCCGCGTCTTTCGAATTTAACCTTCGAGCCTGCCGGCCAAGGGAGTGTTTCAAACTTCTTTTTTTGTTCCTCATCGCGCACAGTTGTTTGCGGGTAACGAAGGCGTTTAAGTGATTGCTGCCACGCCGGAAAGTCCGTGCTGTTTTCGAAAAGCTGTTCAGTGTGACCCATAAGAATCAGCTCAGAGGCCGCCTCTAAAAAAGCGATGCCTTCGGTAAAAGATGGTTTAAGACTGGCCATTTGTTCAGAAACTTTTGCGAACAGCTCTTGATGCAGTTCTTCTTTGACGGAATTTAAAAAAACCAGGTCCTGATCTTTAACTTTTTTCTGTTCTTTCCAGGTCTTAAAATTCATGGCTAAATTAGTAATCTATTTTCAATTCTGAGGCAATTAGGTAATATATAAGCAGTCATGAGTCATTGGAAGCAGAGATCCACAACCAATTTAGATGTCGTCTATTTCGATTACCAGAAGTCGGCACAATACAGTCAGGCAGACCTCGCCTACGTTTGGGACTTGGATAAAACTTATTTAGACACGACGATAGATAGCATTCGCGGGCTTTTCTATACCGTCTTCGAAAAGGCTTTCACCAAAAAGAATGTACCTGGCACACCTGACTTAATCAGAAGTCTTTCGCGTTACCGTAAAAAACATTTTAACGAAGATGACTTTCCGTTATTTTTTGTTTCGGCATCGCCGCCGCAAATGGAATCAAAAGTTTACGAAAAGTTTGTGCTGGATGAAATTCAGCCGATCGGAATGTTTTATAAAGACAACCTTCGCAACCTGGCTCCGAAGAAGCTTTTGTTTTTACGTAAGCAAATCGGTTACAAAGTTCAGTCACTTTTGCAGTTAAGAACAAAACTTTCAAAAAATGTAAAAATGATTTGCTTCGGCGACGACTCAGAATCCGATGCGACTATCTACAATTTATTTTCAGACATCTGTGCGCGCCGCCACACTGAAACGCAGCTCACCACATTGCTGGATGACCTCAGCGTCAACTACGCTCAGATCGATGAAATCCTTCGTTTACAGAGTGAAATTAACATCCAGGACCCGGTTGAAAAGATTTATATTAATCTCGCAACAGATACTGATCCCGAATATTATTTGAAATACGGCCGCCGCACATTAGCGACTTATAATTCCTTTCAGGTAGCTCTGGATCTGGTGCAGGATCAGCGGTTGTCTCTTGAAGAGCTCGGCTTTATTGCTGACGGGCTCATCGAAAAATACGGTTTCACAGGCGACTTGCTGGTGCAAACATTTGAAGAGCTGATCAGAAGACGTATCTTAGGGCTTTCCAGTTACGAGATGATTAAAAATTATTTTATCGAAAAGAAAATTATTCCGCAGTCATGGAATTCTAAAATTGAACCTTTGCGCGAAAAGACGGTTGATAACGGCCACGTGTACGAGCTTGAAGGTATCTTTGAGCCTTGGATTCCGCGCCAGATCGATTATTTAAAAGATTATCGTTAAAAAATTATTCAAATTTGAGAGGGAAAACCGTTGCAATCGGGTCACCCGTGAAACTTCTGAAACGCGTGCGCGCCACGACTTCACTTAAGCAGTTTTTAAAATGCGGGTCATTGATGTCGGACTTTGAAACTTCAACTTTAGACGGAAGCCCCTGGCGTTCAATCGTGAATGAAATCAGAACCTGACCTGTTGCCTGCGGAGACTTCTGAATGAGCTGACCGAAGCATTTAAAAAAATCATTCTTTTTGGAATTTAAAATAACTTCAATCTCAGCCTGGGTGATCTGCGCCAGGCCCTTTTGCGACGGCAACGGGTCCATCAGCCTGGAAGCGTTTTTGCGGTCTAACACAACAAAGTCACTTGCGCTGTACAACTGGCCCTCGCTGCGAATCCAAAAGCCGGGAGACTTTCCGAATTTTTCGACGAAGACTTCGCCGCTTCTTACAACCACCAGCGGGTTGCCGTTGTCCAGCTGATCAACCACGACTTCAGATTTTTCAGAAATGCGGAACTGGCCACCACCATTGAATTCGATGACGGCTTCAGAGCCGGGCTCTGTTCTTAAAACATCAAGTGCTTCGATTTTGTAATTTGAATTGATAGAAATCTCTGCAGACATTTCGTTGTTTTGCAGTTTAACAACGCCGGTGCGTTCAATGAGACGGGCAAAATTAGAGTCACTGAAATTTTTTATGAAACGGCTTTGTGGGGCCCAGATAGAAAGAACAATTAATATAATTCCGGCAGTGATGACCGCCGGTACAAACCAATTATTTCTTTTCATTCACTGGTGGAGGCGTAGCTGCCGGAGCTGGAACCTGCGCCGGAGTTGTTGCAGCCGGGGCAGCAGTTGCCGGAGTTGCTTCTGTTGTTGGCGTGCCCGCTGGAACAGTTGCGGCAGCCGCAGGCGGGTTGCCGGCAGGCATGTTATCAACAACTGATTTTTCTGAACGTGCAGATAAAATTGAAAGAGTAATACAAGTTGCGCCTAAAAGCGCCGCCATCACTTTCGTCATCGTTTGAGCTAACGAAGTTGCGCCGGTTGCACCCAAAACTGAGCTAGAAGAAGACTGAGATGTAAATACTCCGCCGCCTTTAGAATCCTGAATAAGAACTAAACCGATTAAACCTAAGCATGCAATCAAGTGAATTACTGTCAAAAATGAAACCATATTGCTATCTCCGTACTATCAATTTCTAAAACGCTTAAGCTATAACTGGATTGAGCGCCCGTCTAGTTTAAATCCACAAACCAGGCCCTTAACGCACTGTTTAATCGTGACAAAATCCGGGGTCTAAGGGATACCTAAGGGCTATGTTTTTTTTGGCATTTGAAGGCTTAGACGGCTCCGGCAAATCTTCTCTCATGGCCCAGCTTCAAAATTATTTGGAATCGAAAAATCGCAAGTACATCAAGACACGCGAACCGGGCGGAACAATTGTCGGTGATCAGCTTCGAAATATTATTTTATCAAAGTCCGAAGAAGCGCCGACTCCCCGAACAGAATTGTTACTTTATGAAGCGAGCCGCTCTCAGCATGTGGATTTAGTTATTCGTCCCGCGCTTGAAAGAAAAGAATGGGTGTTGTGTGACCGCTTCAGCGCAAGCTCGATAGCGTTTCAGGCAGGCGGCCGCCAAATTTCTTTAGAGCAGGTTCACTGGCTGAATGATTTTGCGACGAACAGCCTGAAGCCCCACTTGAATATTTTACTTGATTTAACTGTTGAAGAGTCACAAAAGCGGCGGCAAAAAAGAGGCGAAGCAGAAGACCGCATTGAATCTGAAGCAGCTGCTTTTCACCAGCGCGTAAGAGAAGGTTTTTTACAACAGGCTGCAAGAGTCCCGAATGAGTGGCTGGTACTGGATGCCGGCGAATCGCCTGAAGTTTTGTTTCAAAAAATGATGGATGAGTTAGTTAAAGTGAGAAAATGGCTCGACTGATTGACACGACCTTAGGTCACAAAAAGCAAATCGAAAATCTTCTGAACCTGCGGAGCAAAAACCGTTTTCCGCAGTCAGTTGCTTTTGTGGGACCATCAGGCATCGGCAAAAGACGGGTCGCCCTGGCGGTAGCACAAACGTTGGTTTGTGAAAATTCACCTGAAGCATGTGGTCACTGCGGGCCTTGTATCCGAATCGAAAAAGAACAATCTGAAAGTCTGTTACTTGTTAAACCTGATGCAGAAATGGCTAAGCCAGCCATCAAAGTTGACGACATCCGCGGTATTTTGGATTCGCTGTCTCTGACCTCTGCGGGCCGTGCCCGCATTGTCATTATAGATCAGGCGCAACTAATGAATGATCAGGCGGCCAACGCCTTACTGAAAAATTTAGAAGAACCATCTGAAAACGTTTACTTTATTTTAATTGCACCCGAAATCGAACAGCTTTTGCCGACGATCCGTTCGCGCGTGCAGGTTGTGCGCTTCTACGCGCTTGAATACGAACACTTACGCACGTTGAAGCCGAATCAGCCTGAATGGGCTTATAGAAGTTCGCGCGGGCAACTGACCGAACTTGAAATCCTCACCAGCAAGCAAGGTTTAGGAGAACGGCAGGAAGCGCTTGAGCTGTTTGAACAGTTTTGTTTTAACGACGATTTTTTATTGTTCAGCGAGTGGCGCAACTCAATGCGGGAAGACCGTCAATGGCCATTGTTTGTCGTAAAGTGCTGGCAACAACTGGTCAGAGATGCTCTCGTCGTGCAGACGGGAAGTTCAAAATTTGTATTGAATCCTGATCAGACAGAGCTGCTGAAAAAACTCAGTGAGCTTCCTGCGAAAAAACTTTTAAAATTCTCCGCTGAACTTGTTCAGGCTTCACGTGATATTAACGGAAACCTGAATTCATCGCTGGTCTTTGACAGCTTAAGGGTGAAGTATGCTCGAATGGATTGATGTACACACGCATCTGGACCGTTTAGAAGGTGGCCCTGAAGCAGCTCTTCGCCAGGCACAGGATGCCGGCGTAAAACGTCTGATTACAATCGGAACTGAACCCGCAGATTTGCCATTGGTCATTGAGTTAGCTGAAAAATTCGCGCCGCACGTTTTCTGTACCATTGGTGTTCACCCGCACGACGGTGTGAAATACAACTCTGAAGTCGGTGATTTCTTGCGCAAAAATGCCTCGCACCCGCGAGTGGTGGCGATCGGTGAAATCGGCCTGGACTATTACTACAACCAGTCACCCAAAGAAGAACAACTGACGGCCTTCAGAGAGCAGCTTCAAATTGCAGCGGACGTTGGCCTTCCGGTGGAGATTCACACACGTGATGCTGAAGAAGACACTGTAAAAATCCTCAAAGAATTCGAAGGCCGCGTAAAAGGCATTATTCACTGCTTCACCGGCACGGAGTTTCTGGCGCGTGAAGCTTTGAATTTAGGCTACAACATCTCGATCTCAGGTGTGGTGACTTTCAAAAATGCTGACAGCCTTAGAAGCATCGTACGGGATATTTTGCCTCTGGACCGTTTACACGTCGAAACCGATGCTCCGTTTTTGGCGCCGGTCCCCATGAGAGGTAAAAGCAACACGTCGGCCTATGTCGTTCATACGGCGCAAGTTGTTGCAGATCTGAAGAATGTAAGCTTGCAAACTTTAAGTGAACAAACTAAAAAAAACGCAGAGAAATTGTTTTTTAAACTGGTAGGAAAGGGACTCTCAAATGTCTAAAGTAAAAGTTGGAATTAATGGTTTTGGCCGCATCGGACGTATATTTTTTCGTGCTGGTTTTGAAAAACTCGATATCGTTGGTATCAACACTCTTGATAGCGTAGAAGGTCTTGCGCATTTGTTAAAATACGACTCAGCTCACGGGATCTACGATGCTGATGTCACTCATGACGAAAAAAACTTAATCGTAAACGGTAAGAAAATTCCGGTTTCACAAACTAAAGATCCTGCACAAATTCCATGGAAGGCGTGGGGAACAGAAATCGTTATGGAATGTACCGGCGCTTTAAAAGGTAAAGATGATTACCAAAAACATATTACTGCAGGCGCAAAAAAAGTGATGATCTCTGCACCGGCTGACGGCGTAGATCTGACTGTTGTATACGGCATCAATCACACTCAGTACGATTCAAGCAAGCACACGTTCTTATCAAACGCTTCTTGTACAACAAACTGCCTGGCTCCTTTAGCAAAAGTACTGAACGATGCTGTTGGAATTGAAAGCGGTACAATGATGACCATTCACTCGTACACGAACGATCAGCGCATCTTAGATGCGTCTCACAAAGATCTTCGCCGCGCTCGCAGTGCCGCAGTTTCAATGATTCCGACAACAACTGGCGCAGCCAAAGCGGTTGGTTTAGTGTTGCCTGAATTAAAAGGCAAAATCGACGGTATTTCAGTTCGTGTCCCGACTCCAAACGTGAGCCTGGTTGATTTCACGTTCCAGGCGAAGAAAGAAACAACCGTTTCAGCGATCAATGATGCTTTAAGGGCGGCCGCTGCAAATGGACCTTTCAAAGGCGTTCTAGCTGTTGAAGAAAAAGAATTAGTCAGCGTTGATTTTAACGGAAACCCGTTCTCATCAACCGTTGATGCTAAAACAACGATGGTCGTTCAGGGTAAAACAGTTAAAGTTCTTTCTTGGTACGACAATGAATGCGGCTTTTCAAACCGCATGGTGGACATGGCCTTATACATGTCAGGTAAATAGTAACGTAGGGTAAAGGATTAATCATGTCTGTTCCATCTGCCGGATTAAAGGGAATTAAAACAGTTCGAGATTTCGAACTCGAAGGTAAAACCGTATTTTTGCGCCTGGATTTAAATGTTCCGTTAGAAGGAACAAAAATTACAGACGAAACCAGAATTACGGCGAGCCTACCGACGATCAATTATTGTCTTGAAAAAGGCGCTAAGCTGATCGTGGCCTCTCACTTGGGCCGCCCTAAATCTGCAGATGACAAAAAATATTCGATGGAGCCTGTGGCGAAGCGCTTAACAGAGCTTCTGAACCGTGAAGTCGTGTTGATGGAAGAGCCAAGTTCTGAAGGTGTTAAACACATTCTTTACGGCAACATGAAAAACCAGATTATTCTTTTAGAGAATCTGCGTTTTGATGAAGGCGAGACAGAAAACAGTCCGCAACTGGCGCAGCAATGGGCCAGCTACAGTGACATTTATATTAACG
Source organism: Pseudobdellovibrio sp. (assembly GCA_020696855.1). Lineage (GTDB taxonomy): Bacteria > Bdellovibrionota > Bdellovibrionia > Bdellovibrionales > Bdellovibrionaceae > Pseudobdellovibrio. The sequence goes on along the minus strand of JAJFMT010000001.1, from coordinate 30,924 downwards.
ATGCTTTCGGTGCCAGCCACCGCGCTCACGCTAGTATTCATGCGCTCCCTGAAATCATGCCACGAAAAGGCATTGGCTTCCTGATCGAAAAAGAAATTAAAATGCTTGATAGTCTGACAGACAAACCGAAAAAACCGTATATTGCGGTTCTGGGCGGCGCTAAGATCTCAGACAAAATTGCTGTTATTGAAAAGCTGATGGATATCGTTGACGGCTTTGTCATTGGCGGAGCGATGGCTTACACATTTTTAAAAGCGCAGAATATTCCGGTTGGAAAATCTCTTGTAGAAACCGACAAACTTAAATACGCAAAAGAAATGATTGAAAGAATCGAAGCCCGTAACAAATCGTTACTGCTTCCTGTTGATCATATTGTTTCAACTGAGTTCGGCAATGTTGAAAATAAAAAAGTGACCTCTTCAGCCGTAATTGATGAGAACTACATGGGGCTGGATATCGGCCCTAAAACTGTAAAAAATTATTCTGTCGCTCTTGAAAACGCGGCAACTGTTTTCTGGAATGGCCCGATGGGAGTTTTTGAAAACAAAGCTTTCTGCGAAGGAACTTTTGCCATCGCAAAAGCCTTGGCTGAATCGAAGGCTCTTAAAATTGTTGGCGGTGGTGATTCGGCAGCGGCAGCTGAAGCTTCAGGTTACGCGGATAAAATGTCTCACATCTCAACAGGCGGAGGCGCCAGCCTTGAATATCTTCAGGGTGAAAAGCTTCCGGGCCTTGAAGTTCTGCGCCCTCGTAAACAGAGCGAACAGGTTCCGGTGTAACCGTGAGTAAAAAAATCTTCGCTGCCAACTGGAAGCTGAATAAAACTCCTGAAGAAGCACGTGATTTTGTAATCAAACTTAAGAACGAAATTTTTAAAATTCCTGATTTTTTTTCAGGCCGTGAGATCATGATATTCCCGTCAGCTATTTCGCTTGAGGCTGTATCAAGCCTTTGTGCAGGGACTGATATCCAATTCGGCCCGCAAAATATTTACTCTGAAAAATCAGGAGCCTTTACCGGTGAAAACTCGGCCGAAGTGGCAAAAGCTCTGAAGTCGCAGATTGCACTTGTCGGGCACAGTGAGCGCCGTGAGATTTTTAAAGAGCAGGACGATCACCTCAATAAAAAAGTGGCTCTGTTGCAAAACTTACAGATTTTACCGGTGTTCTGTATCGGGGAAACACTTGCTCAGCGTGAGGCAGGCAAAACTTTAGAGATTTGTTTTTCTCAGCTGCAAAACGGGTTAAAAGAAATTAACAAAGACCAGCGGTTGATCGTTGCTTATGAACCTGTATGGGCCATCGGCACAGGAAAAGTCGCAACAAAAGAACAAGTGGCCGAGGTTCACGCGAAACTTTCTGAATATCTTTCATCTCAGGGATTCAGAAACGTTCAGTTGCTTTATGGGGGCAGTGTGAAGCCCGATAATGCAGGGGAACTATTAAAGATTCCACATGTAGACGGATTCTTGATCGGCGGGGCTTCTTTGCAGCCCGATTCGTTTCTTAAAATCTGCACAGCTGTTTAAGCCGCGGCCTCTTGCTACCGGACTGAATTGAGCATAAACTGATGTCATGAAAGTCACTTTTGAAGACATCAAGGCCGCACATAAGGTCATTAAAGAAACCATCGTCAGAACTCCAGTAGATCATTCCAGCTCGTGTACAAAAATTGCGGGCAAAGACATTTATTTTAAATTAGAAAATTATCAGCGCACAGGAAGTTTCAAGATCAGAGGCGCATCAAATAAAATAGCCTCGCTTTCTGAAGCTGAAAAAAAACACGGTGTAATCGCCTGTTCAGCCGGAAACCACGCGCAAGGTGTCGCGCTCAGTGCCAGTTTAAATAAAGTGAAATCGGTTATCGTGATGCCGGAAACAGCTCCGTTGATGAAGGTGCAAGGCACACAAAGCTACGGTGCTGAAGTGATTTTACGCGGTCAAAGTTTTGATGAAACAAAAGAGTACGCTTATCAATTAGCCAGAGAAAAATCATACGCCTTTGTTCACCCATATGAAGACGAGAAGGTGATCGCCGGCCAGGGTACAATTGGCCTTGAGGTATTTGAGCAGATCGAAGGAATGGATACCATGATCATTCCGATCGGCGGTGGCGGGCTTATCAGCGGTATTTCGGTTGCGTTAAAAGCCTTGAACCCGAAAATTAAAATTATCGGCGTGCAGGCCGCAGCGGCAGATTCGATGTATCAGCTTTTCAAACAAAAGCACGTGATTAACGTGCCGGGAAGTCTCGCAACGATCGCAGACGGTATTGCGATTAAAGCGCCAAGCGAGGCCATGTACCAGGATTTTATTTCAAAATATGTAGACGATGTGGTGACGGTTACCGAAGATGAGATCTCGGAAGCTCTTGTGTTTTTACTTGAGAGAGTGAAGACGGTTGCAGAAGGATCAGGGGCCGCGGCCCTGGCATCTGTTCTTTCGCATAAAGCAAAGCTTGGTGAAAAGAATTGCGTGCTGGTCAGTGGTGGAAACATTGATCTGAACATCGTTTCGCAGATTATCCAGCGCGGTCAGATTCAGCGCGGACGTCTCAGTGAAATGTCAGTGATCGTAAAAGATATTCCCGGCAGCCTCAGCCACTTAACGAAAATATTGGCCGAGCACAAAGCTAATATCTTAGAAGTACATCACGACCGGATTCAAACCGGCCTGAACCTGAAAGAAACTAAAATTGATATCGTGATTGAGACGACCAGCCATGATCACATTAAGCAGATTCGTGAAGCCCTTCAAAGATGGGGCGCTAAGTTTGTGTAGGTCCCGAAGGGATTCCCGCTAGCGAAGCTAGCTGGGACGAACCCGAAGGGTCGCCTTAAAATGCCGAAGGGATTCCCGCTAGCGAAGCTAGCTGGGACGAACCCGAAGGGTCGCCTTAGAATTCCCAGGAAATTTCAACCAAGTCGCTCTTAACCAGCTTATGGCAGCCGCGCACCTGTGGTTTGCCGTTCACTTTCAGCTTAATGTCGCTGCTCTCGATGTCGTACTTATTATCGACTGTTAATGTCAGCTCTTCCTGACACTTAACTTCAAACTGTATGTGGCTGCGGTTTTCAAGACGGCGCATCGTTTTAACTTCTATTTTGTGTGAATTCGCAAGGGCCTCGACGCAGTCGATTGTGGCGCATTGTTTGGTGATCAGATTATTGTAGTACGAATTACCGGACTGAACTTTGAAGCTCAAAAAATTAGAGTACTGAAAGCTTGTATGGGACTTTCTGCTCGGGTTATTGAACTGAGCCAGCAAATGTTCGCACAGCTGCGATGCGATCGCCTGAATGCTGATGTTATGAAGGCCTTCCGCGTGCGGTTTAGAAACGATCGAACGCGGCGGTAAAATCATTTTAATTTTATCAAGAATAGACTGATTGAAGAATTCAGCAAAGCCGTAAAAGTCGATAATTTTTTTAACAGCAGCACTTTCAAAAACGTGCGAAGCCGCATGAAAATCAGTGGCTAAGTTCGTATTCGTCATATCAAGTACGAACATTTTTACATTTTGTTTTTCTTCAACGGTCAACTTCAGTTTTATCATCTGTGTCGGAGCCATTTTGAAGTGAGCTTCGCCGCTGCTTTGAGCCTTCGTATTAAATAAAACGTTAAATACTTCCTGCGAAACTTTAAGCCAGTCCTGCTGATTTTTATTTGCAGAAACTGAATCAAGAAACTGAGGCATTTTCAGTAAAGCGTCGGCCTTAGCTTTTTGCTGGTTGATAAACACTTCTAAAGCTGGAGAGTAAGGCCGGTTTTCAACCAGGGCCTTCCACACAAATTCGTTACGGACACCTTTATCAAACAAAGGAGTTGGCGGGATTTTAAAGTCAATCGCCTCAAAGTCTTCATCCCAGACTAAAAATAGATTCGGCTGAAGAGCGGCGATAAAAATCTGCTTTGTAAGCTGAAAGCCGCCGTTTTCCGGGTCATTTAAAACAAAAAAGTCGAGCGGCTGCGGCTGCAGATATTTTTTAACGATCTGAAATGCAACCAGGCGGGTGGTCGTCAGACTGTGGCGCCCCTGATCTTTTGAATACAATAAAGTTCCGTCCGCATTAACGACAGAGCAGGATTTAAAAAATTTGGTCAGTAATTCAAATTGATTTTTCAGTTGAAGCCCGTTCATGAAGGTAATCCTCCATTAGCTTCAGCCATAGCGATAATTTCCTGCGGCCATGAAAAAGATTTTTCTTTCGGTTTATGACGGGGGCTTTTAAAGACATCAGCCAAAGGCCCGTAAAAACGAACCGCTTCACCTGAGGCCAGTAAGTCCACCTGAGCATGAATGGCGCTGCGAATTTGATTTTTCAGTTCATCGCCGGAAACAAAAAGAGAAGAGCTCTTCTGCCCTTTTTCAAGTACAGAGAAAATATTCTGAATTTTAGATTTCAAATTGTCCTGCGCCAACGCTGAAAATAACCCGGCACAAAATCCGTTGTCTTTTAACTCTTGCCAGAACAAATCGAGTACCAAAGGTTTGATCGCACGGCCGGCAACGACAGGGCCCGGCTCAAGCTGAATACTGCTTTTGTCAAATGACAGCATTGAAAGCTGATCTAACTTAAGCTCTGCAAACGGGTGAACCTCAAATTCTGTCTGATCAAAGTGATCGATTGGAATCGTTCCCCATGGGCTTTCCCAGTTGGCAGCAGGGTGGTTTTTTAAAAATTTAAAAGTTTCAACATCGAAATATGCGCCGTGATTCAGATTATTTTTTTTCAGCCAGTGCGCGAAAAAATTGTTAGAGCTGTTAAAAAGCTCTGCATTTTCAAATTTGCTTTTAAAGCCATTATGGCAAAAATAAAAAATTTCTGTTTTAGCGCCGAAAGCCTCAGACAAATCTTTAGAAACCTCTTCGCGGGTTCCTTCGCTTCCGGCATTTAACAAAGTTTTGCGAAGTTCGCTTTGATTGTGAGGCTGGGCACATAAAAATATTTTAAGGCCTGCTGCCGTAAAGAAATTGACGATCTGATCAACCTGAGCAGATGTAAATTTGCTTTCAGGCAATGCGATAACCACTTTGTTCAAGTCGGGATTTACTTTTTTTACACGGTCCAATTCGCTTTGCAGAAAGGACGTATCAACATTTTCATTTTCAATTGTGATGATAAGTTGCGATGCCGCAAGCGATAATAGTTTTGAATCTTTAAGGCTATATGAATTTTCAAATCCCTTAGCAATGACCTGCGAAATGCTTCCGCCAAGACGAAACTGCTTCAGACGGTCAAAATAATTTGTGACAACGAAAACGGAAACACCTTCGCTATCGAGCTGAAGCTCTTGCAACTTATTTTTAGCCTGTGAAAGTAAATTTTTTAAAGAGACCTGAGGTAAGAAAACTGACTTTTCAAACTGAATCGCACCGCTTGCGCGATTAAAAATACCAAGGGAAGCATAGGTTTCGCCCAGATAGAGTGCAATTGCAGGTTTCGGCATAATAAAGATTAACTCAAGCTTTCTTTTGTTGTATCCGGTATGTTATGCATTCGAGAGTAAAGGGTCAATCATGAAAGTTTCGGCGGAAATACTAAATTTAATCCCGTATAAGCCAGGGAAGCCCATTTCAGAAACCCAGCGAGAATATGGATTATCTGAAGTTATCAAACTGGCCAGCAACGAGAACGCGTTAGGACCTAGTCCCAAGGCTATAGAGGCGGTTGAATCCCATCTTAAAATTCAGCACCGCTACCCGGATCCCTCTTGTTACGATCTGGTACAAAAAATCTCTAAGGTGTGGGGCGTTCCTGCCACGCAAGTCGCAATTGGCAACGGTTCCAATGAAATCATTGATCTTTTGATCCGAATATTTTGCGAGCCGGGCGATGCGATCCTTACATCAAAAGCGGCGTTCGTTGCGTATCAGGTTTGTGCGCAGGCTGCGCGGGTAAAAGTTAAAACCGTTCCGATGAAGCCTGATCTGACTTTAGATTTAAAAGCAATTGCCGATTATTTTTTTCATAACCCGACAGCAGGAATCAGAATTATTTTTATTCCGAACCCGAATAATCCGACAGGAACTTTAGTTGCGGGCCGTGAACTCGATGAGTTCCTTGTGCGTCTTGGAAACCGCGACGATGTGTTGCTTGTTTTCGACGAAGCTTATACCGAATTCGTAAGAAATCCTGAGTTCCGGGAAGCGGCAAAATTTTACCGTCACTACTCAAACGTTATTGTTATCAAAACGTTTTCAAAAGTGTACGGCATGGCGGGCTTCAGACTTGGGGCTATGCTGGCGCCGGAATATGTTCTTGAATATTACAACCGTGTCCGCAATCCGTTTAATGTAAACGAGCTGGCGCAAGTAGCGGGAATGGCCGCACTGGAAGATAAAGAATATATCAAGAGTTCGCAGAAATTAGTTTGGGAAGGTTTGGATTATTTTTATAAAGAGCTGACCCGCTTAAATTTAAAATATTACCCTTCAGAAGCTAACTTTGTTTTATTCGAAACGAAGAGAGATTCTGAAGAAGTTCATAAAAATTTGCTTAAAAAAGGGCTTATTCTGAGACCTGTTCAAAATTACGGCTTTCGAACCCTCATGAGAATGACGGTTGGGCTGCCATATGAGAATAAAAAAGCCATTGAAGCCATCGAAAAAATGCTGACTGAAGTTTCTGAAATCGGTTAGGGTGTAGCTTTTCAGGGAATAAACTATGGGATTCGTCGTTACAATTGATGGGCCGGCAGCATCAGGAAAATCTTCGGTCAGCCGAGGACTTTCTAAATTGCTTTCTGTTCCGTGGGTTTCTACCGGTGCTTTTTACCGTGGTTTAGCCTATGCCGCTCTTCACTCCGGAATTGATTTAAAAGACAAAGTTGCATTAACGGAACTTGCGATGTCCAGTGAGTGGCGCGTGGTTATGACCGATGAAAAAACTCAAGTTTGGTTTCGCAATAATGATGTCACAAGCGAAATCGGGCAAGAGCAGGTCGGTAACGTTGCAAGCCAGATCAGTGGCTACCCGGAAGTGCGTTCCTCTTTGCTGGACAGTCAGCGCCAGTGTGCCTTCGTCGGGCGCGGTTTAGTGGCTGAAGGCCGTGACTGCGGAACAGTTGTGTTCCCGCAAGCTGAAGTAAAAATTTATCTGACAGCTTCATCTGAACACCGCGCTCAAAGACGCGCGCAAGAGCTAGGTTTAAATCAACAGGACTTGGTGGCTCAGCAAAAGCAGCGTGATCAGCAAGACTCAACCCGCAAAGTGGCGCCGTTGCAGGTTCCGCCTGATGCGATGGTTGTTGATACAACTGAAATGACTCTTGAAGAAGTGGTTAAGAAAATCTACGCCTTTGCGATCGAACGTATTCGCCAGTAAAATTTTTCTTTAAAAATTGCAAAAAAAATCCGGAGTTTTTGCTCCGGATTTTTTATTTATAAATGTAATCAGTTTCTAGGGTCTGTACAAACTGCGCGCCAGATCGCGGACTTGTCTGTAGTAGTTTTCCTGTAATGAACCTGATGGAGCCGCATTGAAGCGACTGTGATACTCATCCTGAATTTGCCATAACTGATAAGCCGGCATTTGGTAAACCTGCTGTGAAAACTTTTGGTAAGCGTGGTTGTAAGCTGAGCGGCGCGCCTGATTGAAAATGTTTTCTTTCAATGATCCTGACGGTGCTGCATTGAATTGCGCCGTGAAGTATTCACCGTGGCGTTCTAAAGCGCGGAAGTCCCATGTTTGGCTCAGCTCTTGTTCGATAGATTGCGGAACGCGCTGATAAGCCAGTTGGCGGGCTTGATTGTAGGCTCTTTCTTTTTGCGAACCTGATGGGGCTGCATTAAATTTTGCATCTAACTGCGCTGCCAGGTTCAATAACTGTCTCCAGTCAGCCTGATAATACTGAACATATTGCTGTAACGCCTGATTGAAAGCCTGGTAAGCGTTATCACGAACTTGACGGTACATGCCTTCGATAGCGCCGCCGCTTGGGGCTGCATTGAATCTGCTATTCATTTGATCCGCGAAGTTTTCAATCTGAGTCCAGTCCATTCCGTGAAAAGCGTAAGGACTTGCGGACTGAACCGCACGCTGAATCGCGATGTCGCGGGATTGTCTGGCCTGAGCCTCTTCCCACGAACCGGCAGGTGCTGCCGCGAAACGCTGTTGCCACATGAGTGCGTTTTGCTCTTCGTAATAAAATTGGTTTAAACTTTGCGCCCATACCTGGACCGACAAAATCATCGTGGTTAAAAATAGTGCAAAAACTTTCATGTTCCTCCTAAAAGATGTTACTTTGACACTGGTTGTGTTTAATAAATGCATTACGCTCTTACAATGAAAAAGCTGTGCCATAAGATTTTTTAATTTTTTGACACCGCTTTTTTGGAAATTCCGGTAATGACCTCGTGGCTGTTCTCGCGTAAATTTTCCTGATGCAAAATATTTTAAATCTGTGCCGGGAATATATGGTTGAGCTTTGCGCAAAGCATCCCGACCCCTCTCATGACATTCTTCACGTCGACCGGGTTGTCAAAATGGCTGAAAAAATCGCTAAAGCAGAAAGCGCGGATTTAGAAGTGGTGCTGCCAGCCGCATATTTGCATGACTGCGTTTACATCAGTAAGGCTGATCCGCGCAGGTCACAGGCTTCAACTTTATCCGCCGATAAGGCAGTCCAGCTTCTGCGTGAATGGAATTATCCCGAAGAAAAACTACAGGCTGTGCATGCGGCAATTGCGGCTCACAGCTTTTCAGCAGGCATTGCCGCCAAATCTTTAGAAGCGCAGGTGGTGCAGGATGCCGACCGGCTGGATGCAGTCGGTGCCATTGGAATTGCGAGATGTTTTGCCTTCAGCGGACTCGCTTTGAGACCGCTTTATTCCGAACAGGAGCCCTTCGCCGAGACGAGGGCTTTGAATGACCAGGCAAATACGCTTGACCATTTTTTTATTAAACTGCTCCGCCTGCAGGAAAAACTGGGAACCGAGACCGCAAAAAAAGTCGGTCTTGAACGAATGGTTTTTCTCGAAAAATATGTAGCAACGCTCAAATCAGAGCTGCAGTTTTAGAGACTCAGGTTCACCAGTTTTTAACTGAAGCGGGTGGCAGACTCCGTTAATTTAAAAATCAAAATACGCGTATCAAAAATAGACATACAGAGTGGTAAAAACAGGTCCGATAAGTTTTCTTAGGGCGGGGGCGCATTGTTTTTTCCAGTCGGGTTCGGAAATTGGCCACGGATATTTCCATTTGCTGTTTTGGCATTGAGCTTCATTTGCATTGTCTGGTCCTACTCTTTTTTTTCGAATGTAAATAACTTCCACGTTGAAGTTGAAAAAATTCAAAAGGAAAGAATCAAAGAGTCTCTCGTTGTCTTAAGAAAGCTGGCAATCAGCAGTTGTGTTGATACCTTTGCGCTACAGACTCACTGTGAAACCTTGGGCGAGGCTATGGAAGCCGGCAGGTTTGCTACTTCAAAAATAGCAAAGGCCAGTCTTCAAAAAATGAAAACTCATAATAAGTTTGAAGCCATGCTTGAGCATTATGGCGTTTTTTATAAGGCAGGGCTGGAAAAAATGCCGAAGAAATTAAAGGCTTATCCGGAGTACAAACAGCTTGTAGAAATCAAAAGTTATTATAAAAAAGCCGTTAGCGAAAGAAGCGTAACGGTCGGAATGACCTCGGTTGCTAATTTATCTTTTTTCAATTTGCTTCGAGCCACCTTTACTCATGCGGATAAAACTCACTTGTACAGCAATCTTTTGTTTTTGCTTGTTTTCGGACTCTGGGCAGAGCAGCGCGCCGGGGCCGTCAGGACCGGACTTATTTTCCTGGCCGGAAGTTTCGCGGGAATATTTGCTCAGGCGGTCACAAATACCGGGAATCCTGTATTGGGTGCATCTGCGGGAATTTCAGCCTTGATGGGTGCCTTTTTCGTTTTCTTTTTCAAGGCGTACTTTGATTTTATTTTTTGTGCGTTTTTATATTTTAAACGCGTTTCTATTCCTATCGTATGGGCGTTTCCGCTTTTATATATCGCGAGAGATGTCGAAGGTCTTTTAAATCCGCAAGCCTCATCTGTAGCTTACTTCGCGCATTTGTTCGGGCTTGGTGTCGGCATGGGTATCGCTTTTTATATACGGCGGTCAGATCCATTACCGGACGGAGTGCTGTTTAAACCCGAAGTAGAAATTCTGACTAAGCTTCAGCAATCCTCTCATCCGGCCGAAATCTGGCAGCAGTTTAATGAGCTGATGAAATGGAACCGGCAAAACTGGCAAGGTGTCGAAATTTTTCTGAGCCGCGGAAAGCAGTTCGGTGTTGGTATAGCCAGTGAAAAAGAAGGAAGGCTCTGCAACCTGTACATTTCGAGGTATATGCAACATCAGTTCAAAACCGGAACAGTTAAAGACATAGTCCGCGTCGTTCAGCAGTTTCCACCGCAGTTACCGCTGGCGCAATTTGTTGATAGTGTGCCGACGGCGCAGCTTTTGCGGTCAGCCGACGTTTGTGCCCAGAATAATATTTTTGATGCCGCATTTTCGCTGTATAAAAGCGCGGTGCCGCGATTGAAAGACCCGCTTCAGCTGCAAGCGATCGCGCGGTCAATGGCTGTTATTGCTAATTCACATCCGCATTTACTAAACCCATATAAAAGGGAGGCTTAATTGTCTGCAAAGAAGTTACCGGTTTATCCACAGGAGAATCCTCAGCAACCTGTTCCACAGCAGGTTCCGTTGCGTGCGGTTTCGCCTGAACAGATTTTTAATACTTCTCAGATCGCAAAGTATCCTCCCTCTAACAAAAATAAAAGATTTGCGGCATTTATTATGGACAGTATTTTTTCCGGTATCGTTGGAAAACTTTTAAATGTACTGGTTTTAAATGGCCTTCACCTCAAAAGTGACGGGCTAAAGACAACGTTCAGTTTTTTACTTGTGGCCGCTTTTTACTGGGTAGGGTTAACGTTAATAATGGGGGCTACGCCCGGTAAAAAACTGATGGGGCTTAGAATCGTTAACGTTGATCAAAGTCTTGATGTCGACTTTACCAAACTTCTGCTACGTGAAACCGTCGGCCGGGTGATTTCAGCACTGCCATTATGTTTAGGTTACTTGTGGGTCAGCTGGGATAAGGAAAGACGGACATTTCATGACATGATTGCAAAAACGCGCGTTGTTGATTTTCGCTGATCCGAAAGAGTTCATTACATAAAAATAATATCGCCGGAATCAAGCACTGACGAGATCGCATCGGCAAACCGGGCGGGAGCGCCCGGGTCCATTCCTAAAAACAGCATCGGGTCCAGAATTTCAAGTTCGATCAGATAAATTTTTTTGCCACTTTGAACCAAATCCACCCGGCAGAAAAGCATGTCGTCCGTAATATGAGAAACAACATCTGAAGCGAATTTCAGAACTTCGGCGGTCGGAGTGTACGCCCTTCTTGAGCCACCGTGCTCTTCATGAATGCGGAACTCTCCGGCTTTGGCGGTTTTCTGAATCGCGTGACTGAACTTTTTATTGAAGAATATAAGTGAAAGCTCTCCGCCGCTTTGAATTTCAGGAATGAACTGCTGTAGCAATAAGTCTCTTGTTTTATTAATTTCGGCTGAATGTTTTAAAATTCCTTCGGTGTCGGCCTTTTCGATCAGATAAGTGTCTTCGCCGTTAAGAGAGACGGCAGGCTTTACAACTATTTTATCTGAAGGAATTGCGGACAAATCGAATGACAATTGCGTTTCGCCGAAGGTGCCTGCAGGAATAAAGACCGTTTCCGGAATGCAGACTCCGCACAATTCCAGATCCAGTAAATATTTTTTACTGAGATTCCACAGATTAATATCCACCGAGTTAAAAACGGGAACATGGCGGCTTCGCAAACTGTTCAGCCAGCCCATAAATTGTTCGTGCTTTTTGTGATAATTCCAGCACGAGCGGAAAATAATTCCATCCAGGTAATCAAGATGTTCAATTTTATTTGTAGGCCTGTCCCAGACGAGAATTTCGACTTCGATTCCGAGTTTTAAAAGCGGTTCGATGGCCAGCTTGTCATCTGAAATTAAATTCGGGTCGGCTTCAGAAGTTACAAAGGCGATTTTTCTAAGAGTGGACATGGCACGCCATATGTAAAACGTCATCGTAAGTGCCATCAGAAAATTTTATTCCCCGCACTTCTTTTCCTTCGTGGACGAATCCGCATTTTTCGTAAAGAGCTATGGCCCGTTTATTTTGTGAGTGAACTCTTAAGCGAACCGTTTCAATTGATGGATTTTGCCTGGCCCATGACAGTAAAGCCTCAAGCATCATTTGGCCGATGCCGATTCCCTGATAGTCAGGATGTATCGACATTCCGAATTCACCGTAATGAGCAATGCGGTTTCGATGCCCGGGGCTGAAATCCAGCATTCCGATGATCCGGCCTGACACTTTCGGTGTAATGATGAGTTTATTCGGATGCTCACCATGGCCGCTGATCATGGTCTCTTCTTGCTCGGCCGTGTAAGAAAATTCTTCTATGGTAGTCAGTGTGTGCCGGCTAACTTTCAAAATACTCTTCATGGTCTCCAGAAGTTCGGCACCATCACCTTTAGAAGGCGACACAATGTGAACATTCGTTCCATTTTTAGCTGTCAGTATTGTCTCGGGTACTTTGGCCATAGTGGAAGTTTAGGTCGCGGTGAAGGCGGCTGTCTATCTCTTGTCTTAAGCTTTTTTGAGTCTTACGGCCCTCTCAGCGTGTTTAGGGCTCACTTAGAGGTCTGTCAGTGGTCCAGGAAGCGGTTTTTAGCTCGAAAATAGGCTTAATTGGGAGCCGAAAAAGTAAGCAGCAGTACCGTAAAACTCTGTGATTGACGGTAGTTACAAAACCCCCTAGAACTACTCTTCAGCCTTAGAGTTCCATAGAGGACCCTTCGCGCGGGAGGAAAAAAGAAAGAACATGAACAAAACATTAAGCAAGAGCCAAAAAGAAAAACAATCGGTTTTAGCACTACTGGATGCAGAAGACGCTAAGATCCCAGCAAATCCTGGTTTGACGAGTCAAGCTTCAGGTGGAGAGTTTGAAAAACTTTTCTCAGCTTCAACAAAAGAACAAGATTTCAGAGTTGGTGACGTGGTCACTGGAACTGTTGTTGAAGTTCAATCAGACTATGTCTTAGTAGACATCAATTACAAATCAGAAGGTCTGATTCCAATCAACGAATTCCGTATGGTAGATGGCGTACGTCAAGTAAAGGCCGGCGACCAAGTGGAAGTGTTGATTGATCGTATTGAAAATGAAAACGGCATGATCGCATTGTCTAAAGACAAAGCTGACATGTTACGTGCTTGGACTGATATTTCTAAAGCAGCAGAAAACGAAGAAATCATTGAAGGTACTGTCGTAGCGAAAGTTAAAGGCGGTTTATCAGTTGATATCGGCGTTAAAGCTTTCTTACCGGGTTCACAAATTGATTTACGTCCTGTTCGCAATATGGATGTATACCTGGGCAAAAAATATAAATTCAAAGTTATCAAATTTAATAAAAAACGCGGAAACATCGTACTTTCTCGCCGTGCAATTCTTGAAGAAGAACGCGACAGCTTGAAAGCACAAACTGCTGATACAATGAAAGAAGGCGCAACTGTTGTTGGTCTTGTTAAAAACGTAACTGATTACGGTGCGTTCATTGATTTAGGCGGTTTAGACGGATTGTTACACATCACAGACATGAGCTGGGGCCGTGTAAAACATCCTTCTGAATTGATCAACGTTGGTGATGAAATCACAGTTAAAATCCTGAAATACGACACTGAAAAAGAGCGCGTATCTTTAGGTTTAAAACAATTAACTGAAGATCCTTGGAATGAAGTTAAATCTAAATACACAATCGGTTCACGCGTAAAAGGCAAAGTTGTATCTGTTGCTGAATACGGTGCGTTTGTTGAATTAGGTGACGGCGTTGAAGGTTTAATCCACGTTTCTGAAATGTCTTGGACAAAACGTGTGAAACACGCCAACCAAGTTGTAGAAGTGGGTCAAGAAGTTGAAGTTCAAGTACTTGAAATCGACTCTGAAAACCGCCGCATCAGCTTAGGTATGAAACAGCTTCAAACTAACCCATGGGTTGAAATGAAAGAATCATACCAGCCGGGAACAATCATTGAAGGTGAAGTTAAGTCTGTTACTGATTTCGGTATCTTCGTAGGTATCGAAGAAGGTATCGACGGCTTAGTTCACATCTCTGACTTCTCTTGGACAAAACGTGTAAACCACCCTTCTGAAATGTTCTCTAAAGGACAAAAAATCAGAGCGGTTGTATTGGGAGTAGATTCTGAGAACGAAAGATTCTCTTTAGGTGTTAAACAACTTGAAGGTGATCCTTGGTCACAAATCGAAAACAAATACGGCATCGGCACACAGCACGATGTTAAGGTAACTAAAACTACAGATTTCGGTGCTTTCGTTGAGTTAGCTGCTGATATCGAAGGTTTGGTTCACATTTCTGAATTAACAACTGAAAAAGTTCAAAACGTTGAAGATTTTGTTAAGCCAGGTCAAACATTGAAAGCCGAAGTTATTTCTATCGATAAAGATGCCCGTAAAATCGGATTATCTTCTAAGTTAGTTAAACTTCGTGAACAAAAAGCTGACGTAGATGATTACGCTAAAAAAGCGTCTTCAACTTCTAAAACCAGCTTTGGCGATATGTTCGGCGATCAGCTTAAAAATCTGAAAACTGACAAAAACTAAGAATTGCTTCTGGTCTATTAGAGGCGGGTCTTCGACCCGACCTCTACGCGCCAGGACAAATTCGATGAAAAGGGTGCCGATAGGTACCCTTTTTTTATTTTTATTTTATGATTAGGGGTCACTCGTGGGGAATACACTATGAAACCTTGGTCATTTCGAAAAAAATTTGTAGCAGGCCTTCTTATCATCTTCGTAGCGCTGGTTGCCTACCGTTCTTATAAAACTTATCAGGACGACGAAGAATCACGGTTATCCCGGAACGAAATTTTAAGTCTTGAGATCAATGGCGTAATCATGAACGGAAAGAAATTTCTGCACGCCCTTAAAAAATATGCGAAAGACGATACGGTTAAAGCCATTGTTATCGACGTCAATTCTCCCGGGGGAGCAGTTGGCCCTTCGCAAGAGCTTTACTATGAAATTCTTCGCGCGAAAAAAGAAACTAAAAAACCGATCGTTTGTGTCAGTACCGGTTTGATGGCCAGTGGCGGTTATTATGCGGCTCTGGCTTGCGACAAAATCGTAGTTGCACCAGGAGCCCTGATCGGCTCTATCGGCGTAATTATGGAATTTGCAAACTTAGAGCGTTTGTATGACTGGGCTAAAATTCAGCGTTACACGATCACTTCGGGTAAATTCAAAGATTCAGGATCTGAATACCGTCCGATGCGTGATGATGAGCGCGCTCTTTTTCAGGAGATGATCACAGAAGTTTATGATCAGTTTCGCGGAACAGTGGCAAAAGCCAGAAACCTTCCGTTAGAAGCGGTTACTCAGTACGCCGATGGCCGTGTGATGACGGGTGCAAAAGCTGTAGAAATTAAATTTGCAGACGCCGAAGGCACTTACGAAGATGCTGTTAAGATGGTGGCACGTATGGCCAACCTGAAAGAAGGCGACTATAAAGTCTTTAAACCTAAACGCGAAAAAATCAGCTTCTGGGACATCATGGAATTCGGTGGTGAAGAAGAAGATGATTTAAATTCAGTAGCGGGCCTGAAATCTTTAATCGGATCGAAAGTGACGTCTGAAGGCGTTGCTAAAGAACTCGTTAAGACAGTTCTTAAGACAAAATATATGAATCAGCCGCTATTTTTAATGCCGGGTTACTGGGAGTAATTGCTGATGGCGAAAAAGTCTAAGGCAAAAAATAAAAAAGCTTCAGGAGTGAAATCTTCTAAAGCTAAAGCTTCAAGATCTGATGCTGGATCGAAGTGGCCTTTAGAACGTCAGGTGTTCTTTCGCCCGAACAGAAAAAAATATGTACGAAAAGAAATAAAAGATTCCGGCTGCGTGTTTTGCCGGGCTGCTGAAGCAGCGCCATCGGCAGAAACACTTTGTGTTTTTAAATCGAAGTACACGCAAATTGTTTTAAATAAATTCCCGTACAATAACGGTCATCTTTTGGTATTGCCGCTTCGTCACTGCGGTGACTTGTTAAAGCTTTCACCTGACGAATACACCGATCTTCATTACATGATTCGTCTTGCGGTTGAGGCCATAAACGCCGTTTATCAGCCTACAGGGCTAAACATTGGGCTTAATCACGGTTCAAGTGCAGGTGCCGGCATTCCTGATCATTTACATTATCATATCGTTCCTCGCTGGAGCGGTGATGTTAATTTCTTCCCATTAATTGCTAAAACGAAAGTTGTTATTGAAACAGTTGAAGATTCTTACAAAAGCTTTGAAGAATTTTTTAAAGGAGTAGAGTCGTGAATCAAATTCAAATGGCACCGCTGACTCCGCTTGTGAAGAAACTCATTATTGTAACCGGAGCGATATGGGTGATCGTTCAGATCATTCTTGAAAGATTTGCAGGGTTGAATCTAAGCACTTGGTTTATTCTTCACCCGGATAAAGTAGTGAATAACTTCTGGATGTGGCAGACGTTCACTTACATGTTTTTTCATGCGCTTTCGCCGTTTCATATTTTCTTTAACGGATTGATGTTATGGCTTGTGGGAAGCGAGCTAGAGCGCCACTGGGGCACTAAATTTTTCTCCATTTATTACTTCACCTGCGGAGTAGGTGCAGCCCTGGTTTACTGTATCGGAGTGGCTTTATATGCGATCTTCTCAGGTGACCACACGCCGCTTGTAATGCCGGTCATGGGGGCTTCAGGAGCCTTGTTCGGTCTTCTGGTGGCTTATGGAATCGTTTTTTCAGAGCGGGTTATCTACTTCATGGGATTCTTCCCGTTAAAGGCCAAACACTTTGCCTTGATTGCGGCGGCTCTTGATCTGTCTTCGCTGCTGACCTCTGGTTTCAGCGGGGGAGAGGTGGCCTATTTATGCCATCTGGGCGGCGCAGTTGTCGGTTTTACGTTCTTATGGGCTCATACTCGCCTTAAATTGCGGGTAACAAAAACCAAGCTTAAAAAGAGCGGGGCTTCACTTAGACTTGTCGTCGACAATGAAAAGGGCGATAAAAAAGACCCGGGGCCTAAATACTGGAATTGATTTTCAGTTCAATTGGATGTATATCTTTGTGCTCACATTATAGGCTAATACGGAGAAAAAAATGTCATTAAATAAAGCTTTAGAAACATTGAAACTTGATAAGCGTTTGTTGGAACTAAATTTAAAACAGGGCCGCATTACGAAAGAAGAGTACGATCAAGCTCAAAAGTCTTTACCGGACCTTGCAGACCAATGTGAAAAATTGGATATCGAAAAAGAAGATAAAAAATTAAATTAGTTCTGTTTTGCTTCTGGAAGGGGCGACCAGTCTTCGCGAGTAATTCGCATAGAGTCGCCCTCTTTTAACACGTAAAGTGTTTTGATCCCAACGTCTTTGTGCCCGTCAGATTCGTAGTTCTGTACAAATTGAAAAATAAAATAACTTTTTACCTGGAAGATGTTCGGCTCAGAGAGCTTCACGTTAACGTAGGTGTATTTGTCCTTCAGGCTGGATTTATGCTTGAACCAGGTTTTTTTATTGTAGGGTGGAGCCCGGAATTCATCAGAGTAATTGTTGATGTAAGCATTGATGTCCTGCTTTTCCCAAGTGCTGCGCCAGTTCTCCAGCCATTGAACCGCTTCGTCTTTTGCCACTTTATGTTCTTCAACCGGCAACCATTTTACTTTGCTGTCGATCAGTAAAAATGTGCGTTTCGGTGTAATCGCAGATTCGATTTTTTTAATGTCGTCGTTGCGAAGAACAACGCAGCCGCGTGAACCTCTCGTTAAAGGAACCTTGTCAGGAACAGAGTGAAGCCAGATGCCCGAACCGGTTTTATTTTCGAACTTATCAAAGTAATTAGGGTAGTTGGTGGTAAAGGCCATTGATCCGTAAAGCTGAAACGGAATTTCAGGCGGAGCCTTTTTTTCTAACAAGACGTAGATGCCTTCCGGCGTTCGTGAGTCATCTTTCTTTTTTTTGTCGCCGTTGTTTTTGCCGATATCGATGTTGTACTTTTCGCTGAAGCTGCCATCGACAAAATTTTTGTTATTAATCACGGTAAGCTGGCGCTGAGACTTGTCTGCCAGTAAAGCGTTTGTCGAAACCCGCTCATCTGACGATAAATTCAAAACCTGACGTGGTAAAATAAGCTGAGCGTGTGCAAAACTGACTGAAAAAATCAGAAAAAGGGATGTTAAAAAGTTAAACAAAAACTTCATAAATATTTTGCTCTGTTGCTCTATAGAAAACTCTACTCATCGCCTTCATTTTGCACAACAGTTTTCTTGTCGAACATCAATTCACCTCTCTAAATTCATGTGTCTTATTTTGAGAATGACTGATTTTACACTAAAGACCAGGTCATAACGGGCCGATTCATATTGTATGAACGAGCTGATTAAAAAAATTGTTGTTAGTGTTTTTGTTGCAGTTAATCTTTCCGTTTTAGCAGTGGGAAGCTACTGGGTTTATATCTCAACTATCGGTTATGATTTCCCTAAAGTTACGGAGAAGTCTTTGCGTGAACCGGCGAGCCTTAAAGAAAAGTTCGGCGATACTCCAATGATCTATACAATGGATAAATTCACGGTGAATCTGTCAGGTCTTCCTAAGCGCACGATCCGCGTACAAGTGAACCTGGATATGATTAGTCCTGTTGCCTTTCAGGAAATTATGGACTTTGAATACCGTGCAAAAGCGCGTGACAAAATTGTGAAAATTTTAACGGATAAAACGGTGGACGATCTTGAAAGCATTCAAGGTAAACTGTTTTTGAAAGACAAAATCGTAGCCGAAGTTAACCAGATTTTACATAAAGGCCTGGTTAAAGACGTGTACTTCACTGATTTTGTAATGAACTAATTCCGATTATTCGATTCTTACTTCTTACCCATCACTTTAGAAATGATGTAAAGCAGGACTGCGAGGGCGATCAAGCCGCCGCCAAGAACTGCTTTATTGCCGAATAAGCCTTTTTTGCCGCCGGCAGTTCCGTCGCCTGCATCAACTAACAGATCGCTTGGGGCTGCTCCGCCCACAGAGCCTGGACCAAGGACCTCACCAGAGCCGCGTAATGGACCAATGTCCGGGCGGTTTAAGAGGTCTTTAGTGGCAATAACCCGTAGTGTACGGATGGTCTTTTCGAAGTTACCGCTGTGTTTTGCGTAAAGCTTATTGTGCGCACTGAAAGTAACTAAGATCGCGATTTGATCTTTGATGGTCGCCATGTAACGAGTGAAATAGTTTTGTACTTCGCTGTCCTGATGAAGGCCATCAAGCCAAGGCTGATCATTGATTTTTACGTTTTGCGCTTTGTACTTCACGATCGAAGTCATTGCAGCGCCGGAACGGGTCACGGTGTTGATCGGAGAATTCAAATGCGACTCGTACAAAGAGAAAGAATCGGTCGGGCCTTTTTCTTTCGCTGTCAGAATGATAACGGCTTCTTTAGCCTCTTGTGGATCTTCTGCGCGGCAAACCCATTCTGTTTGTTCAAGATTACATTTCCAGTTGTCTTGCATCTCAAAAGAAATATAAGCATTTTTGAAAGTACGTGACTGTGCGTTGAATGAAAACAAACCCAGGCAGATAAAAACAGTTAGAAAGTTAGCCCCAAGTCGAATCACGATGACCTCACTTTGATGTAGACGTAAAGTTTAGTTAAAGTTTATTATATACAAAACTCAAATACAGCTTCAAGGAGTATATTGTGCTAAATCTTTCTCAATTACAGACTTTTGTCACGGTGGCATCAGAGGGAAGTATGACAGCAGCTGCTGACAAATTGTTTCTGACTCAGCCTGCAGTGAGCCAGCAGATGAAGAATATGGAAGATGACCTTGGGGTAGAGCTGATTGTGCGCGGCTCGAAGCAAATCAAGATGACAGCACAAGGTGAAATTTTATACGAACACGCTAAAAAAATTCTGAGCCTCGCACAAATGGCAGAGGTGTCGATTAAATCTGTCGGCGCACAGCTTCGCGGCGAACTGCGCATCGGGACATTAAATTCGATCGGTCTTCATCTGATGAGCCCGGTTGTCAGCCGGCTTCTGAAATTCAATCCTGATTTTAAAATTAAAGTTGATTATGCAAAAGGTGAAGATCTCTTAGCCGCTTACAAAAAAGGGGATCTGGATGTCATCGTGCTTCCGGAGATCGAGGCCAATTACCGTACCCAATTGCCTGAATCTAAATCGCAAATTTTGTTTCAGGAAGAAATGTGGCTGGTCGGTTCCGGTAAAGATGAGTTTTACCCGATGAATATTTCGCTAAGCGAACTTAAAAAAATTCCGTATGTTCATTTTTCAAACGAATATCCGGAATTTGATGCTAAACTTTCGCAGGTAACTGGGAAGCTTCAGTCTGTTTTTGAATCGGCCAACGTGGGCACTTTGAAAAGAGTAATTGAATACGGACTGGGTGTCGGATTTTTGCCTTCACACTCGATTAAAAAACAAGTGCGCGGCGGCCGTTTAAACCGCATTAAAGTAAATGATTTCGATTACAAAATGAGTTTTCATTATTATTACAAAACGAATTCCGCAAGTTCTGAAACAGCGAAAATTCTGTTCCAGGCGCTTACCGGCGACCAGGAAAGATCGTAACTCATTTTTCACGCAGGCTTGTAAAGGCCTGTCATCCCGGCCTGTACAGGGTTTAATTTTTTAGACAGTGACAGGCCTTCTCAATCGCCTCTCTAAACACATAAAATGCGAAGCCGCGTGCTGGCGAACTGCTTTGTCTCACCCTGAGACATGGCCACAGCATTGCTTTATACCCTCACAGGGGATCAGCATATTTATTAATATCCGGGCCGTTCACTCGTTCATCAGCTAGAGCGTTTAAATTTTATTTTTGTTTCGCGGAGGTGGGGAGTGTTTCTTCGTCATTGTTATCTTGTTGTTTTTTGCCTGCTGGCGTTTTCTTTCAATGCACATTCAAAAACTTTTAAAAATGCTTACATCGCTTTCGAGATGCAGGATGACTGGAAGTGCAACTTAGAGCAAACCGAGTGGGTTTGCCGGGCCGATGATCCGCAAGAGGCAAAAGAAGCCGTTATCATTCTGACAGCGAAAGAAAAAGGGCCTACAGATAATTTTACGATATACGAGCAGCACTTGAACTCTCCTATTGAAACGTTTCCGCGCGTTGGTGCGAAGATGATTTCGATATTAAAATACAATGCGCAGAAGTCGAAGATTAATGATCACTTGTGGCTTGATGGATTACACCAGGACAGTGAGGTTAAAAATTACTTCACCCGTTACATGGCAACAACAAAAGATCAGATTGCGATCTTAGTGACCTTCAGCGCGCATAATAAAGCCTACGCCAAACATAGTATTAATTTTGAAAAAGCGATCCGCACGCTCAGGGTTGTGGCGGCAAAAGATATTAATAAATACATGGCGGGAGAAAAGATCCGGTTCGGTTCAGAGCGGTTCGGTACTGACCGGTATGCAACGGATATCACCAACATCTCAGCTGACATCTCACGGGGCCCTGCTTCTGAAAGTTTTAATGCAAAAAAGACAATTGCATTGGGAGTCATGGTTCTTGCGATCGCACTGTTTCTAATTTCACGGCTGATGGGAAAGCGGAATAATTAAAACAAAACGGAGTCAGGCCAGCCCATGCGGGAAGCAATCAGTCTTACAATTTCTGAAGCTGTTTCTTCAAGAGCGCGTTCAGTGACGTTGAAAACCGGCCAGCGCTTGTTTTGTTTAAATAAATTTTCTGCGTATTCGATTTCTTTAAGAATTTGTTCGGACGAGGCGTATTCGCCGCCGGAATCCTGCCCGAATTTTTCTAAGCGGTTTTTGCGGATTCTTTGGAGTGAATCGATATCGATAATGAGCCCCACAATTTTTCGCTGATCAATTTTAAATAACTGCTCGGGTAACGGGGCACCCAGCACCAGCGGCACATTGGCTACCTTCCAGCCCTTATGGCTCAGAAAAATCGATAAAGGTGTCTTGCTGGTGCGGCTGATGCCCACTAGAACGATATCGGCTTTGTCTAATTCGTTCATCGTTTTGCCGTCGTCGTGACGAACGGTATACTCGATCGCTTCGATCCGGCGAAAGTACATGTCATCGGTCTGCCGTAAGGCGCCGACCTGCTTTGAAGAAGGCACGCCGAAAAAGTGATCTAACGTCGAAATCAACGGGCCAAGAAAGTCGACTGCCGGGATGGATTTTTCTACACACAGATCAGCTGTTTTCTGTCTGAGAGTGGGGCTTGCAAATGTGTATGCCACCATCCCGCGTTTTTCAAAGCACTCATCAATAACGGACTTTACCTGTTCTTCAGAGCGGATATTTTTACAGCGCTGAAGATTGATCTCTTTTTCAGAGTACTGAACAAGGGCCGCACGAATCATAGTCGCTGCGGTTTCACCTGTACTGTCTGATATGATGTAAATTGTAAAAATATTTGAAGGGGCCGTAGAACCCGGGGCCTGGGAATCGCTCATAAGTTAAAATTAATTTTCATCAACGTGTCTTGAAGAGTTTCAATTTTGATGCGGCTCCATGGCTCTGCCACTTTTGTAATAAGAATTAAAGTGCAGCGGCTGCTGACAGGAAGTAAAAATGCCGTCATCTTTTTTTCGGAATCCAGATCCTGAAGCGCAAGTTTTTTCAAAAGTGAATATCCTCCGGTTCTGTATACTGTATACAGATTTCCGGCCGGAAGCGACAGTGAAGGCCATCCTTCAAGATTATTAATTTTCTTTCCGAACAATGTCGTCAGGCAGATTTTGAAGCGGTCATTCGGTTTATCGCGTGTAGCCAGCAGGTTGATTTCAAAAAAACAAGAAAGCTGAGCAAACAAACTTTCGATATTTTGCGGATTAATCTCGCCGTTATAAACATAACTTAAGTTTTTAAGGTGCGAGATATTTTCAGTTAAAACAAAATTCTTTCTGGCTTCAACGACAGAAGGCTCCTGTGCCAGATTAAAGTGAAGATCATTATCAAATAAGAATTCAATTTTACTGCTCAGTTGTTTGAACATGATGAAACCTCGTTTAGCGAATATTGTACGTGTTTACGTATTTTCAATGAACGAGATATTAAGGGAACTGGCCGAAGGACGGGCTGCCAATGCTTCGGTTAGGCTTTTTGAGTCTGAAAAAATCCGAACTGATGAGAACTTCAGTTTCACTGATAAGTCCACAATGGAATCAGCCAGCTCTTTTTCTTTTAGCTGATTCCAGACGAGCACCCATTTGTTAAAAAAGTGATCTTCAGAGCCCAGTAAAACATAATTCTGAAGGCTTGGCTGAGAAAAGGTGTCGAAGCGTGTAGCCTCCAGAATATTCAGCAGCTGCGCCGGAACTTGTTTTTTAGGGCGAAAATAATTTTCAGATAACAGGTAAGCAGATAAAAAATCCAGCTTCGACCACCAGGCCAAAGCGGGGTCGTTTCGAATAACCCAAAGTTCTGCACCGGCAGACAATGCTTCTTGTTCTGAAATTCTAACGGCGCTCATTCCGGACCACTTGATCTAATAATCCGTTTACAAATGATGAAGATTCCTGAGTACCGTAAATTTTTGCGATTTCAATCGCTTCGTTAATCGCGATCTTCGGCTCGATGAGTTCGGCTGCATAAAACATTTCGTAAACCGCCACACGTAGAATATTTCGGTCGACGCCGCCCATGCGTTCGATCTTCCAGTGGCGGCTGGCTTCCTGAATTTTTTCATCGATTTTTACTTTTTGGGCCTGAACACCGTGAATGATGGCGTCAGCGTATTTGATAATTCCTAAATCTTTTTTTTCGTCGAATAAAGCCAGTAAGTCTTCAAATGAAATTTGCGGAGCGAACTCAACTTGAAATAATACCTGTAATGCAATTTCTCTGGATTGTCGTCTCATCTATGGTGCCTGCTGTGTCTAAAGTTGTTTAATTATTTCCGCTGAAGTCTTTATCTGGTTTTGGGTTGATCAACGGGAAAGCTGTGAGGCTCAGTTGCGGTCCTGAGTTGTCAATCATATCAACAAGCTCGTCGCCTTCCAGTTTTTCTACGAATTCCTGAACGTCTTTGAATGTTCTGTATACGCTCGCGAAACGAACGTAAGCTACGTCATCAAGTTGTTTCAATTCAGCCATAACTCGGCGGCCGATAATTTTAGAAGCTACTTCGCCTTCACCGCGGGTTATAAGCCACGCAGCGATTCTTTCAACAGCGGCTTCGACTTGCGCCAAACTGACCGGGCGCTTTTGACATGATGCCTGCATTCCGCGAAGTAATTTTTCTTTATTGAAAGGTTCTCGTCGTCCGTCCTTTTTGATAATGAACGGGTAGCTGAGCATAACCGTTTCTTGCGTCGAGTAACGCGACTTGCAAGACAGACACTCGCGGCGACGGCGAATGCCGCCGTCCTTTTGGACGCGTGTATCTAAAACTTTGTCTTCGGAATGACCGCAGAAAGGGCACTTCATAGCTGTCTTTTAAACTAGGTGAGGCCAAAGTCAGGGTCAATCAAGTCAGATTGCAAAATTTGAAAGTTATGCGTAGCATAAAAGTGTGAGAGGCTCTAATGCTGTATAGGATTTTAAAACTTTCTTTTGTTGTGAGTATCTTAAGTTTAAATGCTTATGCAGGTTCTGGTGCGCCAAAAGTGGGCAGAGCTGCAGCCGCGAAATATTTTCAAAACAATCCGGAAATTGGCACTCGTTACATTTCGTCTGAACCTGCCGATGGTGGCGGAAGCGGATTTTCAGGAAGCCGATACATGACGTTCGGAGTAAGTTCATTCACAAAGTCGGATGCGTTCAGCTGGGGCGGCAGTACAAAAGAAACTGAAGTCGGCAAGTGGGGCATCGACATGAACTACCGCTTAAGCCAGTACAATAATTTATTGGATTACTCTTTGCGAGTTTCTTATCAGGAATACGAACCGGCAAATCAAAAGGCGAACAAATTAATTTTCATGTACGCAGCCACATTGCCGGATGCAGAGTCTCGGTTTCCACTGTACTTCGGCGGCGCCATCGGAGCGGGTGTGTTTTTGACTCAGCTTTCTGATGAGTCTCCTGTGACGCTTGATTATTCTTTGTATCTTGGCATGAGGCTGTTTAACGTTTTTGAAAGCACTGGCTTTTACCTGGAAGGTGGTTTAAAAAATCACCTGCAGTTAACATCCAGCGGACAGCTTAACGGCACTTATGTGTCAGCCGGCGCCGTGTTTACTTTTTAAGTTAGGAAATCCTTTTGGCGCTACCGCTTCATCTTCATCTCGTAAAAGAAATCAGTTTGGCATTGGACGAAGTTTTTGTCGGCGGTAAGTACGCAGATAAAGTTATTGAAAAATGTTTTAAGGCCAACCGCAAGTGGGGAGCCCGTGACCGCCGTTTTTTTGCTGAAACCGTTTATGAAATCGTCAGGCACAAAAGAAGACTGGCGTATATTGCCGAAGGTGAAACCGCGTGGGATCTGATCGGTGCTTATTTGTTTCAAACCATGGGCGAGCTTCCTGACTGGGAAGAGTTCGATCACTTGGATATAAATTCTCTGCGAAGAAGAAACAGTTCAGAAAAACCGCCTGAAGTGGCGAACTCGTTTCCTGACTGGCTACACCAGTTAGGACAAGAAGAATTCGGTACGGACTGGAACCCAATCATGAATGCGCTGAATATGCCTGCGGAAGTTTATTTGCGAGCGAATACTTTGAAGACTGATTCTGATGCATTGGTGCAGCAACTGGCGAAGGAAGAAATTCCTGCAGCGAAAGTTACAAGTCAGAAATTTAATTTACTTTCCTGTGTGAAGTTAGACAAAAGAAAGAATGTTTTCATTACTGAGGCCTTCAGAAAAGGAATGTTTGAAGTTCAGGATGCCGCCTCTCAGCTGGTGGCACCGTTATTGGATGTTAAACCGGGTCTTCGTGTTGTGGACGCCTGTGCCGGCGCCGGCGGGAAGTCTCTGCATATGGCAGCTATGATGAAGAACAAAGGCAAAATTATTTCAATGGACATTCACGAGTGGAAGCTGAAAGAATTGAAAACCCGCGCGGCCCGTGATGGTGTTGATATCATCGAAACGCGCGTAATTGACTCCGGTAAAACAGTGAAGCGGATGGAAGAGTCCTTTGACCGTGTGCTTTTGGATGTGCCGTGCTCGGGCCTGGGCGTACTGAGAAGAAATCCTGATACGAAGTGGAAACTCAGCCAGGATGAGATTTTACGTTTGATGGATTTGCAAAAAGAAATTATTTCGGGTTATTCGAAGATGTGTAAAAAGGGCGGCCTCATGGTTTACGCCACATGCAGTATCTTACACAGAGAAAACGAAGAGCAGGTGAAGTGGTTCTTAAACTCCGAAGCAGGAAAAGGCTGGCAGCTGCAAAAAGAAATGCGCGTGTGGCCGCACACTGATGGCTTCGACGGTTTCTACGCGGCTTTGCTTGCTAAAAGCTAAAGGTTCAAAGCACCGTTTTAATTGCTAAATGCCTATGAGTTCTGAATTTTCATGTAAAAACTTCCGGCTTTTGTAAAGAATTGTGTACAGAATTATGACAGTTTACATCGCGGCACCCGCGGTCTATTTTCTCGCCACCTTAATAAACAATTTTCTCGGGGGAGAATCATGAAACTTTTAGCTTTAACCGCTATCACTTTATTCGCTGCTACTTCACAAGCTGATATTATCAATTGTGTTTTCACAGAGCCTTTTATCGACACGTCTTACAGCATGGCTCAACAGTCATTAACTTATAACTCTTTCGACGGCGAAGGTACTGTTACTACTGTGGTAAAAAATGTATCTTTCCAAATTAAAGGCCCGGGTGAATTTGAACTTGTTGCCAAAGACGGAACAGTTCTTCAGAAACTTACTTTGAATAACAAAGGTTCTGACGGTATGAGCGACCGCGTTTTCCCTTACGAAGTTGAAGACAAAGGCATGGCTGGAATGGCTAACAGCGGCTGGGGCGGATGCTCTTCTAATTTTTTAAAAGCAACTGACGATTCGGGTTCTAAGTAGTTGCAGTTCTGAGAGCGACTTTCGCTCTCTTAAAATTTTCATTTATAAATGTGGCGAATTCCGAACAGGAGTTCGCCATTTTTTTTGCTTATTTTAATTTGATTCCGCCACAGTTTTGTTACGACGAAAAAGCCACAGATTATTTACCAATATGAGACGGCGGTTTGCTTTTTTTATTCCGCTGAAAATTAAATGCTAAAATAGAGGTATGAAGAAAATGATTTTTTTCTTTTTACTGACCGGAATCCTCTCAATGACCGTAGAGGCTCAGACGTCGTATGGAAGCGGCAGTTCTGGTTCTTCAAGGCCTTGGTTACTGTCGCCAAGCGCGGCAGCACGGGAATCGAAACGCTTTACCCTGCAGGAGTGGCTTGAAAACAAAGACCGGCGCGCCCTTATGGATATGTGGCTGTCGATCAACACTCCGACCCCATATGAATTCGTCGTTGGCGGGGCACTGCAAGGATACACTGCAGATGCGACCGCAAGTGGTACAACGACATCCGCTTCGAAGAATACTTATTTCGGAGAGGTTTCTGCCTACGCCACATTTATCGGGCTGACACTGGAACATGCAAACAACAGTGAAGAAGGCTTTAACGATACGACCGGTATTTTTAACCTCAGAGTTTTCGGTAATACGGTGCAAGGATCGCACTTAACATTGCATTACGGGTTAAGAACCCGCACTGCCACGGATGGCAGCTACAGGTTAAATCAACCGTTTCCAGCGGTGACGTTGCAGCTTTACCTGATGAAGTATTTCGGTATCCAGGGAAACTACCGCGCATTTTCTAACACGAATGAAAGTTTTTACGGCGATACATCTGCTGACGAGCTGACTTACGGCGCATTTATCGAATACGGAATCTTAAGGCTCTTCGGCGACATCTATCAGGAACGCCAAAATTCAAAACTCAACGGAGTCGAATCAACGCTTGAACGCAAAGGTTCGCGCGTTGGTATTAAGTTCTACTTCTAATATTGCCAAGGGAATTTGCTGAAATTTTTTGGGCGCTTTTCTACGAAAGAGTTACGGCCTTCGATTGCTTCTTCTGTGCCGTAAGCTAAACGTGTGGCTTCGCCTGCAAAAAGCTGCTGGCCCACAAGACCGTCATCAATCAAATTAAAACCGTACTTCAGCATGCGCATCGCTGTGGGAGATTTTTTATTCATCTCTGCGGCCCATTCCAACGCAACGTTTTCTAAGTCAGCATGTGGCACGACTTCGTTGACCATTCCCATCTCGTACGCGGTTTGCGCATCGTAGTTACGGCCTAAAAAGAAAATCTCGCGCGCTTTCTTCTGACCGACCTGGCGGGCCAGGTAAGCTGATCCATAACCGGAATCAAAGCTTGCAACGTCAGGATCGGTTTGCTTAAAGACCGCATGTTCTTTTGATGCGATCGTCATATCGCAGATAACATGCAGCGAGTGACCACCACCGACAGCCCAGCCGGGCACAACAGCCATTACCACCTTAGGCATAAAGCGAATTTGTCTTTGTACTTCTAAAATATGCAAGCGGCCCATTTTTGCGAGATCAACTTTGTTCTGCTCGCTGAGACCTGTGCCGTTGCTGTCGTTTCCTTCGTATTTGTAGCCGTCTTTGCCGCGAATCCGTTGATCACCGCCTGAGCAGAAAGCCCAGCCGCCGTCTTTCGGAGAGGGGCCATTACCGGTTAACAAAACTACACCCACATCCGCGCTGATACGGGCATGCTCAAGTGCTATTGAAAGCTCATCTACTGTTTTTGGTCTGAAGGCATTTCGGACTTCTGGGCGATTCAAGGCAATGCGAACAGTTCCTTGATCAACAGCCCGGTGATAAGTGATGTCGCTAAAGTTAAAGCCGGGAATTTCAGTCCAACGCTCAGGATTAAATATTTCAGAAACTTTCTTTGTTTTCATTTTTACATTTGTAGCATTGACCAAAATCTTTAGCCAAGTAAAGATAAACGCATTAAGACGATTTCAGGAGCTGTTATGTCTGCATATGTTCATGATTTAAGCCCGTTTATTTTCAAGTTTCCCGAAACTTCACTGTGGGGCGATCAGTTTGGATTTCGCTGGTACGGTTTTTCGTATTTACTGGGGTTCATTTGCGCTTATCACCTGATTGTCTGGCTTGCAAAGCGTCAGCGCGCGGGCCTAACTCATGAGATGGTAGGCGATTTTATTACGTATGCCGCCGTAGGGGTGTTAGCCGGCGGACGCCTGGGCTATTGTATTTTCTATGATCCGAAGCTTTTTATCAGCTTTTCTTCAAGCATGCCTTTCTGGAAAGTTCTTGCAGTGAATGAAGGCGGGATGGCCAGTCACGGTGGCGTGATCGGTGTGATCATCGCCTGCATTTTGTTCGCGGCTAAACACGGGATCAGCTACGCTTATCTGCTTGATCTGGCGGCCATCACGGGACCAATCGGGTTTTTCTTCGGCCGTATCGCAAATTTTATTAACGGCGAGCTGGTGGGGCGAGTGGCTCCTGCAGATTTTGAATATGCGGTAAAGTTTCCGTCAGATATATTAAACTGGCCAACCTATGAGCCGGGACGCCTTGCAGGCTTAGCGCCCGTTGCAGAAAAACTGGGAGTCGATGCTTCCCGGTGGGGCGAAATGGTGTCACGTTACCGCACCGATTCTTCTATCGGCGATCAGATGTATTCGGTATTAGTGCGAATCACGCAGGAAATTCAAAATGGAAACAGCGCGGTCAAAGAGGCAATCGCACCGTTGCTTGACGGGCGTTATCCGTCTCAGCTTTTAGCTTGTCTGAGTGAAGGGCTACTTTCATTTTTAGTTTTATTTTTTATGGCGCGCAAATCCAGAAAGCCGGGCATGGTCGCTGCGGGCTTCGGTATGGTTTATGCCGCGTCGAGAATTTTCAACGAACAGTTCAGACAGCCTGACTTGCAGATCGGTTATCAGCTTTTTGATTTGACGCGCGGGCAATGGCTCAGCATCGGAATGTTCGTGGCAGGTTTATTGCTGATGATCTTCTGGTCGCGAACGCAATCACAAACAATTCACGGCTGGCAAAAAGATGAAGGCGTAAAAGTTTCTTCACGAGGCAAATAAGATGTTACATGGAGCAAATATGAAACTTATTTTAAGTATGATTCTGTTAGTGGGTTCAATTGCATCTGCAAAAATTAAATCCGAAACCGTCGAATACAAGGACGGCGAAAACGTTTTAGAGGGCGTACTGGTTTATGACGACGCACTTGTAAAAAAGAAAAAACTTCCGGGAGTTGTGATTGTTCACAACTGGAAGGGTGTAAATGACTATGTAAAAATGCGTGCAGAACAAATGGCACAAATGGGTTATGTAGCTTTGGCAGCTGATATTTACGGTAAAGGTGTTCGCCCTAAAGATAACAAAGAGGCGGGCGGCTTAGCCGGAAAATTTAAAGCAGGTGACCGTAAAGACATGCGCTCGCGCGGAGTGGCTGCTTACAATTTCTTGGCGGCTGATAAACGCGTTGATGCTTCAAAAATTTCGGCAATGGGTTACTGCTTCGGCGGAACAGCGGCGCTTGAAATGGCAAAGCAAGGCTTAGATTTAAAAGGTGTTGTGAGTTTTCACGGCGGTTTAACTTCTGTGTCTCCTGATGATGCGAAGAACATTAAAGGCCGCGTGCTTGTGTTACACGGAGCTGTAGACCCGAATGTTCCGCCGGCTGAAGTAGCGCAATTTCAAAAAGAAATGAACGATGCAAAAGTGAATTACGAATTTACTGCTTACAGCGGTGCCGTTCATGCTTTCACAGAAAAAGAAGCGGGTAACGATCCTTCTAAAGGAGCCGCTTACAATGAAGTGGCTGATAAGCGTTCGTTTTT
>JAJFMT010000088.1 GCA_020696855.1 Pseudobdellovibrio sp. | reverse complement strand
GCAGCTTCCTTGCGGTTTGATCTCTGTTTTCGAATATCATCTTTTTGCTGCTGAGTCTGAGTTTTTAAATCTTTAAAATTGAACCGGCTGGCCATATCCGGAGGAGTAAATCCTGAAGGTCCGGCGTCATCATCTTCACCTTCAGCAGATTTTTTACCGTTGGAGCCGCCCCCTGAAAAGTCTTCGTGTTGCATGAGTGAACACATTCTTCCATCGCGCGCATCAACGATATAATCCATTAAAGAGATATGGGCGCTGTACAACATGCGTAAAACTTCTTCCTTTGTGAAAGGACCGATTTTGTTCATTCCATCGGTGACGTAGAAGTGTTTGCCCATAGGTATAGGATTTCACTTAAACTAAATTTTGTAAATAGGAGTCAGTGTCTGGACCTATTATTTTGTCCAGTCCTATTCAGTGCTTTTCCGTTGGCAAATCAACGGCTCAAAAACATAATTAAGTTATACATTCACGGATGGAATTCAGCTATGGAGTTTAAGCAAGGCGATCTCATATTTAACCAGGGCGATCTGGGCGATTACGCTTATCTCATTGAGAGTGGCAAAGTGGAGATCTTCCATACTAAAAAAAACGGCCAAATTGTTCATTTAGCTTTCCTCGGAGAAGGCGAACTCTTCGGTGAAATGGCATTGTTCGACGCCAATGTAAGAAGCGCTTCAACCCGCGCTGCCAGTGACTGCAACTTGCTTCGAATTAAAAAAGAACAGCTTTTTGAAAGAGTAAACGCTTCAGATAAAATCGTTCAACTGATTATCCGTGTGTTGATGAAGCGTCTTCAGCAAAGCAATTTAACTAAAGCGGGTGAGGCCGCGGCCATATCACAGGTCATCCGTACGGAAGCTGTACGTCATGATAAAAGTGACGGGGATGCGCTTGAAAAGCTGAAATTTGAAAATGAGCTTAACGAAGCGTTTTTAAAAAATGAATTTAAGATTTTTCATCAGCCGATCGTAGAAATGGGCAGCGGCAAGATCACGGGAAGTGAAGCTTTAATTCGCTGGGAAAGCCCGCAAAAAGGTTTAGTTTCTCCCGGTAAGTTCGTAGATATACTGGAAAATTCGGCAATGATTATTCCGGTGGGCTATTGGATTATCGAGCAGTGTTTCCTGAATTATAAAGAGATCATGAAGCGTAACCCTTCAATCGATTTTTCTATAAGCATTAACGTTTCGGGCCGTCAGTTTCTGCATTTTGATTTTATTTCAAAACTGAAAGAGCTTTTAG
This sequence comes from Pseudobdellovibrio sp., assembly GCA_020696855.1. Lineage (GTDB taxonomy): Bacteria > Bdellovibrionota > Bdellovibrionia > Bdellovibrionales > Bdellovibrionaceae > Pseudobdellovibrio. The sequence goes on along the minus strand of JAJFMT010000088.1, from coordinate 8,603 downwards.
AAAAACACCAGGTTCCTGCAAAACAGTTTAAACTTGAGATTACAGAACGAATCTTGCTTGAAGGCGGCGGCATAATCGACATTCTCGATAAATGCGCTGAAATGGGTTTTTCTATTTCTTTAGATGACTTCGGAACCGGGTTTTCAAGCTTGCAGTATTTAGCCAGAATGCCCATCAGCTTTATTAAAATTGACCGCTCATTCGTTATGAATATCCAAAAAGATGAAAAGACTCTGGCCGTTGTCAGCTCAATCATCTTCTTAGCTAAAAAGCTCAATATTAAAATCATTTCAGAGGGTATCGAAACAGCCACTGAAAGACAGATCATGCTGGATCTGGGTTCTGAGTTCGGGCAGGGCTATCTGTTTGCTAAACCTGTCAGCTTTAATGAGTTTTTAGAACTATTGAAATAGTTTAGCTGCACGAGACCATAGTCCAGCCTTATCGCAACTGTGAATCCTCTCCACAAAGGATATTTTTTATTGCAGAATAAGCCATGCAAAATAAAATCTCCGAACTTCTGAAGCAGACCTCCTCTATATTTTTAGATAAAGATGAAGCCGTAAAGCTTTCGACAGTTTGTCTTTTGGCGGGCGGGCATTTGTTGATCGAAGACGTGCCTGGCGTAGGTAAAACCACTTTAGTAAAAACTCTGGGTCAGTTACTGGGTTTAAAAACGAACCGCATTCAGTTCACGATTGATCTTCTTCCCGGAGATATTTTAGGCGGCCACATTTATAATCCTAAGAATCATGAATTTAATTTTCATCCCGGGCCGTTGTTTGCGGAATTGATTCTTGCAGATGAGTTGAACCGCGCCAGCCCCAGGACGCAGAGTGCGCTACTGCAAGCGATGGAAGAGGGGCAGGTTTCTCTCGACGGTAAAACGTGGAATTTGCCTGTTCCGTTTTTTGTGATCGCAACTCAGAATCCGCATCAGAACATCGGAACGTTTCCGCTTCCTGAAAGTCAGCTGGACCGTTTTTTACTGAGTCTTGAGCTGAACTACGCTTCTAAAAATACTGAGATTGAAATCTTAAAAAGTAAAAGCACGCGTGACCGTATCAATGTTTTAAATCCCATCTTCACCGCAGGTGAACTGGTTGAAATTCAAGGAATGGTCGACCGTGTTCACGTATCAGACAATATTGCCGAATACGTCAGTACACTTCTTGAAAACTCAAGAAAGTCTGACTTTCCGGGAGAGCCGGCTTCCACCCGTGCGGGGATTTCACTCGTGCGCGCGGCAAAGGCGTGGGCTTTCATGGAAGGCCGCGAATATTTAACTCCTGAAGATATTAAGTTTGTGATGGTTCCGGTTCTGGGGCACAGGTTAGGGGGAACTCATGGTTTACGCCAAGGTCGTGAATGGGTACGAAGCCTGGATAAACAAACTCAAGTTCCAAGGTAAAGGATTCACTACCGAGCTTCGCCCGGATAAAACTTATATTTTTCCGACCGGGTTCGGTTTCGCATTCGGAATCCTCAGCTTTATTCTTTTAGTCATGGCGATCGGTTACGGGAATAACATTCTTTATTTCTTCGTATTCTTTTTAGTCTCAATGGGTTTAACAACAGTGTGGCTCACGAATAAGAACGTAGATTCGGTTCGTTTAACTGAAATTCAGATGTCTTACTTGTACGCCAACGAGCCAAACTTGATAACCGCGCAAATTGATAATGCGAATAAGAAAGATTCTCCGGTATGGGATGTGGAGTTTCGTATCGAATACAAAGGTGCCACCAAAAAAACTCAGCCCGAATTGACGATGGTAAACGAAGTCGAAAATACCGGCTTCGTAAGTCTTAGCTGGATGCCGGCAAAACGCGGTTACGTGCGTGCGCCTCGCATTTTGATTCAAAGCCGGTTTCCTTTTAAACTTCTTCGTTCGTGGAAGTATTCGCACCGCCCGAATGAATACCTGGTGTTCCCGCAGCGAAAAGGAAAAGAAAGCTTAAGAACTCTTTTGGGCTTACAGTCTCAAAAAGACGAGATGGCGAATCTGGATAACGAAGGCCTTTTCAGAGATTACCGCGAATTTCAGAATTCTGATTCTCCTGCGCGGATTGACTGGAAGAGAAGCGTAAAGCATCAGAAGCATCTGGTGAAAAATTATGAAAAATCAGGCGACCGAAAAATATTAATTGATTGGGACATGACCGCAAGCCTTGGCGACTTTGAAGAGCGAGTCTCGCAGATGGCGCTGTGGGTAGATCTGTGCCATGAACAGAATGAAACGTTCAGCATTAAAATCAAAAACTTTCAAACAGATTACTTCGCAAGCCCTAACCACTATAAAAACTGTATGGAAAAGCTGGCGTTGTTAACTGAAACGGATGTGCTGTGAGCCGCGGAATTTCTTTTTTTGCAAATACTCCGCTGGCGGTGTCGTTACTGACAACGCTGGCTATTGCTGCAACTGAAGTTCCGCTGTGGGCATCGCTTTTCAGTTTTCTGTTTGTGGGCTGGCGTTTTTTATTTGAAAAATACGGCATGTATAAGCTTTCTCCGAAGATAACACCGATCTTCGGTTTGATGTTTTTTTTAATTGTTTATGTTCAGCACCGGACCATCTTCGGCCAGGAAGAGTCGATCACGATTCTGATCGGGCTGACCTCTATCACGATTCTTAACTATGCGGTTGAGCGGGATTTGCTTTTCATGGTGCTGCTCGGGTTTTTAATGCTGGTGCTGAAGTCGGTATTCAGCCTTGATTTCGTGTGGGTGGTGCCGGCGCTTGTATCTTACTTCGGTTTATGGATGACCTTGCTGTCAAACACAAGGGTTAAGCGCTCGCGCTATGTAATGAAGGCGATGCTGAAGTCCGTGCCGGCACTTATCATTTTATTCGTGGCGTTTCCGCGCTTTGTGCTGTTTCAGGTAAACAGAACGGTGAAGCAGGCTCCGCTCAGCGGGTTTAATGAAGAGTTAAGTCCCGGCCGTTTCAGTGAGATTGCCAACAGCGATGAAATGGTTTTCCGGGCACAGTTTGCCAACACCGAGCATATCGACGGAGAGCAATTGTACTGGCGCGGTTCAGTACTGGTTAATTCAAACGGCCTGATCTGGACAAAGGGTATTACGCAAAGAAAAGTGATCAGTTACGTACAGCCGGCGAACAAAGCAAAGGTCATGTATGAAGTGATCCTCGAGCCGAATAAAACCGTTCGGAATATTTTTGCGCTGGATGCGCCTGTTAAAGTAAGATCCGCCGAAGCATTTTCAGAGTGGAGTCACTCGGTGTTTATGTTCGCAAACACCTCTGACCAGAGAATTCAGTACGAAGGCGAAGCCAGCTTCGGGCAAGAGCGTGTGTTGCTTGAAGACCCCGTCAGTGACATTAAGTATTTAAAAACCACGGAGCTTCCGCCGAAATCGCGGGAGTGGGTTCAAAATATAAAAAATAAATACAGCTCGATTGATGAAAGGCTGAAGGCATTAACCAGCTTTTTTGAAAGACCTGGATTCATTTACACATTAAAGCCCGGCACTTACGGAAACGATCTGGATGAATTTTTATTTGTCCGCAAAAAAGGTTACTGCGAACATTACGCCGCAGCCTTTGCAACTTTGGCCCGCGCCTTAGAGATTCCGTCACGCGTGGTGATCGGGTATCAGGGTGGTTATTACAATGCCCTAAGCGATTTCTGGAAGATCAGCCAGCGCGATGCCCATGCCTGGGTAGAAGTGGGCGTAAGCGGTGCGTGGCGACGGGTAGACCCGACAGCGCTGGTGTCTCCGCTGCGAATAACCTTAGGAAGCACTGAGTATTTTTCGATGAATGAAGTCGATCAGATGCTTTTTTCTAAAGACAAACGCTTTAACAGCGTTACGGCCTTTCAGAAATTTTACCGTGGAGCCATGGCCGTTGTTGACAGCCTGAACTACAGCTGGACTATCTTTCTTTTGAACTACGACATGCAGGCGCAGATCGAGATCTTAAAAGATCTTCGTTTTAACTGGGTGTTTTTATTTATTTCGGTAGTAATTATTCTGGGTATTATCTTTTTTATTACACGCAAAAAAGCGGCTAACCGAAACTCGCGACACGAGCTGTACCGCCTTTACATGGATATCGAATCGTGGGGGCAAAAAAATCAGGTGGCCTTTGACATTAACGCCACTCCGAAAGAAGTGCTTTCCGGCCTGGCTGCTAAGTTTCCTGAATATAAAGAATTTTTAGTGAATTTTGAAAAACAATATGAGCAACTGGTGTATCAAGAGCGCTCGCAAAACCTCAACGTTGCCGGTTTAATAAAAGAGTGGGATGCTCTAACAAAACGGAGAAAACATGCGTAATTTTTTAAAAACGATTTTAACAGTCACGGTTATCAGCACCGGCTTATGGGCGGCAGAAGACTCTAAGTTTTATTCGTTCACGGTAAAGAACGCAAAAAACGAAGATGTAAAATTAAGTGATTATAAAGGCAAAGTCGTGCTGGTGGTGAATGTGGCCAGCAAATGCGGTTTTACCTACCAGTACGAAGGTTTGCAGAAGCTTTACAAAGAAAATAAAGATAAAGGCTTAGTGGTTCTGGGATTTCCTTCAAATCAGTTTTTATCGCAAGAGCCGGGCTCTAATGATGACATCCAGAAGTTCTGTAAGCTGAATTACGGAGTCGACTTTCCGGTCTTTGCTAAGGGCGATGTAAACGGGGACAATGCGCAGCCGTTATATAAATGGTTAACGTCTCAGGAGAAGTTCTCGGGAAAAATCAGCTGGAATTTTAATAAGTTTTTAATTAATAAAAAGGGTGAAGTGGTTAACCGCTTCGGTTCTAAAGTAAAGCCCGAAGAAATCGAACCTGAGATTAAGAAATTGCTCTAAATTCCCGGGTTCTCTGAGTGCAGAATTCTTTTTTGAATTTTTGCGGAATTCTTTTAACTTCAAAAACTACACAGGCTCCTTGCCTTCACCGAAACTCAGACGAACATGGCAGATGAGCTTGCATTCGCAACCTCACCTGCCAAATTCGCCTGAGACGCGTCACGCTTTTCGGAGGTAGTTTTTGAAGTTAAAAGAATTCCGCAAAAATTCAAAAAAGAATTCTGCACTCAGAGAACCCTCTGCTGGTTTCAGTTTTCAGGCTGTTATTCTAAGATGCGTTCGTTTGTGTCGCGCAGCTTATCAGATAATGTGCGCATTGTTACTTTGACCCAGTCGGGTAAGGTTTCCAGTTGTTTTCTGAGGGCATCGTAAGGGAGAACGACTAGTGATGAATCGCAGACTGCTTTTGCGCCTGCGCTTCGTTCTTTGTGATCGAATAGTGCGACTTCGCCGATTAGCTCTCCTACGCCGGCAACGGCAACTACGCGGGTGTTGCTGCCGTCAGTAATGAAGATGGCGATCTGGCCTGATTTGACAATGTACATGTTGTCAGGTGTGTCGCCTTGTTGAAAAAGAATTTCGTTTGTCTTCAGTGATCTGTATTCAGCCATACTAGCGGTTACCTTGGCGGTTAAGAACCACATTGTTTGCAGAGCGGATTTTCATCGTCATTGTTTTCATTGCGACCTGAACCCACTCCGGCATTTTAACTAAATCTTCGCGTAATTTATCATAGGGTAGAACGACCACCTGAGTATGAGATAATGCTTTTGCGGATGCGCTTCGGGTCAGTTGGTCAAACAAAGACATTTCACCGATCAGCTCGCCAGGGCCGACGCGGCTAACCATTTTCTCGACCAGATAATCTGCAATGAATAAACCGATTTCGCCGGTTTTAATGATGTACATGGCGTCAGCCGAATCACCTTGAAGAAATAAATACGAATCCTTTTTAACTTCAATTATTTCAGTCGACATATCTCATCTTATAGAAAAAAATGAGGCATGCACAACGATTTTTACCAAGATGGTCCTGAATTAAAGAACACCTTTCTTAGCGATGAATCTCTGAGAGAATTAATTGAAAAAAAGATTCCGGTAAATTACCGCCTTCAGATTCAAAAGCATCTGCGTGACGTGGGCGAGAAAGCCTGTGGCGAATGGCTGGAATGGTCTAAAAACGCCGAAAACAATAAGCCGAAGCTTATTCAGTATGATGAATGGGGCCGCCGTATTGACCATATTGAAGTTTCAGAAGGCTGGAAGAATCTTGAAAAGGCCGCCGCAACTGAAGGAATTGTTGCTGCAGCTTATGAGCGTCAGCAGCAAGAGTTCTCGCGCATTTACCAAATGGCCTTATTGTATTTGTATCATCCGTCGAGCGCATTTTTTTCGTGCCCGTTAGCGATGACGGACGGGGCCGCACGCGCCATTGAGCTTCATGGAAATGACGAATTGAAATCCAGAGCCTTTACGAAGCTGACCTCACGTAGCCCCTCTGAGTTTTGGACTTCCGGGCAATGGATGACCGAGAGAACCGGCGGGTCTGACGTCAGCGGCACCTCAACGATTGCCGAGCCTGAAGGCGGCAGCGAATACCGTTTATACGGTACGAAGTGGTTCACTTCAGCAACGACGTCACAAATGGCTTTAACGCTTGCAAAGGTTCGCGATCAAAACGGCGAGATTAGTAAAGGTCTTTCCTTATTTTACTTAGAAAAAAATAACATCGAAGTCATGCGGCTTAAAGACAAGCTGGGCACAGATGCTTTACCCACGGCAGAACTGAATTTAAACGGCACCTACGCCCAGTTGATCGGCGCGCCGGGTGAAGGCGTTAAGCGCATCTCGAGCGTTTTAAATATTACACGGATTTACAATTCGATTTGTTCGATCGGGCATATGCGCCGGGCTTTGGATTTAACCCAGAACTATGCAACCAAGCGAAGTGCCTTCGGTGCGTTCTTAATTAATCATCCGCTGCACAAAAAAACCTTAAACGAGCTGGAAGCGGAATTTAAGAAATGCTTCAAATTTACTTTTTATCTCGTTGAATTGCTTGGCAAAGAAGAAACGGGCAAAGCTTCAGACACAGAGAAAAAGATCCTTCGTGCGCTGACCCCTGTCGTGAAGCTTTATACGGCCAGGAAGTGCATGCAGGTCTGCAGTGAGGTCGTTGAAAGCTTCGGAGGGGCCGGTTATATCGAGAACACCGGTATACCAAGGTTACTGCGTGACGCCCAGGTGTTTTCTATCTGGGAAGGCACAACCAATATTCTGGCTTTAGACTTTTTGCGGGCTTGTGAAAAAGAAGGGGCTTTGGCGGTTCTGACTGCAGAGTTCGGTCTTAAAAACATTCCGGAGCCAAAAGCAGAATCGGCCAGGGAAGTTGTATTTTCCGTGGCCGAGCAAGTTATTCAATCGTTAACTTAGAGGGGCTAAGTTAATTCCTGAAATAAATTTAATATTAGTTGTTAGCGTTGATCAGGTTATTTGCGTTGATCAAGTCGTTTTCTAAAGACAATTGGCGGGCTAAAACGATCATTTGAGTTTTCAATGTTTTAGCTGCGTTTAAAGACGATTCATCAGACGGGAAAGTGTAAGTAGGGTTAGCGCATGAAGAAGACGTTAACATCAATTTAAGGCTGTTGTTATCAAGGTTGATGATAGAAAGTTTTTGTTCGCCCCATTTGTTGATCATGATTTCGCAAACCATGTCGCGAACTTCAGTTTGTGGTTCAACTTCAGCTAAAGTAGCTGCTGTGTCTAAAAGAACCTGGCTGTTGTTTGCAGTTAACTTGAAAGCTTTAGTTGTGCCGTCCGTTTTAACAACCGTTAAAACACCTGATTCGTTTAATTTGATAGATTTGATTTTTTCATCGATTGAGTTGATCTGAGCAACAGTGCGGGCCATTTCAGTTTGTAAAGAGTCAAAGCCGGCTGCGAATGTTGTGTTAGCGATTACGATTAAAGTTAAAAATAAAGTTTTCATAAGTCCCCCTGAGCGTTTCAGGATTGTTATTCGTGTATGAGAGAGTTATAGGCCCGCTTGTTCATTATGGAAAATTATTTGAAATTATAGTTATACATTATTTAAACTTATGCTATATTGGAACTATAAGAGGGCTTTGGTTCCATTATAAAACCAGGGTCTGGAAGGTTTTACATGGCTCATAATCTTATAAGCAAAATAAACATTAACCACCTGAAGATCTTTGAATCCGTCTATAGGCTAAAAAGCATGACTTCGAAGAAAGCCTGAATTTAACGCTTTTTATCCGTAACCGTACCCAGCTCTACACCACGGAAGAGGCCGATTTGTTATATAAAAGCTGCGTAAAAGCCTTCGCTGATATCGAAGAAACGCTTCACAAAATCAAAGACCCTAAGCAAAAGCAAATCGCAGGAACTGTAAGGATCGGTATCCCCACTGAGTTCGGCAATAACATCGTGATCCCTTTTCTTTCTGAATGGTCACAGAAGTTTCCGCAAGTGAAGTTTGACTTCGTTTATGGTTATGGTTTGGCGCTGATGCAGCAGCTTGAAAAAAGCGAAGTGGATCTGGCGTTTATCGACTCGATTCAGAAAAACCGAAAGATTGCATCGAAGGTTGTCTTTCAGGAAGATTTAAATCTGGTGACTTCAAATCAGTACCTGAAAAAGCTCGACATTAAACCCGCGCAAAAAGAAAACTTAAAAGATCTACTGATGTTCGATTTCTTAGAGTACGAACACAAAGAAAGTATATTGCGTATGTGGTTTCAGTACCACTAC
>JAJFMT010000087.1 GCA_020696855.1 Pseudobdellovibrio sp. | reverse complement strand
ATGGTTCAGCCATGCACTGCCGTCTTCAAACCGGATTGCAGCTGAACGCAGATTAAAAGAATAAAATTTAAAAGAAAGGTTTTCATCCCAGTGACCAAATACGTTTGCCGCGGGCGCTACTAAGAAAAACAAAACAACAATCATCGTGGCAGGTCTTAGATTAAAAAATGTGGTTTCATTTTCGGTCTTATAAAATAAAACAGCGACGGCCGCTGCCAGCCAGATATTGTAAGGCCAAACATAACTGTCTTCGTTCAAAATAACCGGGCTTAACATTATAAGAATAATCCCGTGAACAAAAACCATTAACCACAAACCCATACGCCGCGACGATGAGAAGAACAACAATAACCCCACGGCCATCTCGCAAAGGGCTCCTACAGCACCGATGTAGCCCAAATAAGGCTGCATGACGCTGAACCATGGCTGGTTCTTAAACATATTTGCAAAACCGTAAGTAATAAAATTGTAGTTCAGCTTTTGAAAGCCCACCCAGAAGTAAAACAAAACGAACATCAGCTGTACAGGCGCAATGTCGTCATCGATCGTCAGCAATAGCAAGCCTACAAGCGCTATAAGGGTTGGCCCTTGCATTCGAACAATGTCCAGCGCGCAAGAAACGGTGATGGCTATCATCAAAAAAGAAAGAGCAAACTTACTGCCCTTCTTAGGAAGCGCGATAACAAACAATGTACCTAAAATACAAAAGAAGAACAGAAGTTCATGCCAGAAAGGCGCAATATCGGTCAGGAATTGAAAGACAGGAACATTCGGATACTGACGGCCGGCCAGCCACTTTTTATTAAATAACGAAAGGTCGATCAAAAAAAACAATGACGTTAAGAGAACAAATAGATTTCGTCGCTCGTTTAAATAAGAAAGCTTTCCGTTAAAAAAAACAGCCGGCATTTACCTTATTTACTCTGGCACTCTGGGATTTCTTTTTTCAAGACATCGTAGCGTTTGCGGATCTCTTGCTTCTCTTGAAGATTGACCTTCGGAGCGTTTTTATCTTTTGCTGCCATCGCTGTTTTCATGCGATCGTTCGCCGCACCCATTTCGGCTTGACGCTTTGCCATTAATTCTTTTGTTTTCTCCACACACGCTTTGCGGCGCGCTTCAGCGGCTTCCCTCTGCGCTTTTTTTGCATCAGCCTGCGCCTGCATTTCTGCTTTGCGGGCTTCTTGCTTCGCTTTTACTTCCGCTTGATGAGCTTCTTGCTTGGCTTTACGCGCTTCCATGTCGGCTTTGCGTTTGGCTTCACGTTCTTCCTTCTCAGCTTTGCGTTTAGCTTCGCGCGCTTCTTTTTCTGCTTTGCGATTGTCTTCTTTAGCCTGGGCTTCAGCTTTTTTAGAATCAGCCTTTGCTTGCATCTCAGCTACTTTAGCTTCGTTCTTTGCTTTTTGATCAGCGGCTTCAGCCATTGTGTCTTTGTGATTTTCTTTAACTTTTTGCAGCTCAGGGTTTGCTTCTGCACGTGCCTTCATTTCTGCCGCGCAGGCCGGTGACCACTTCACTACATTTGCACGCATACACTTACCCAGCTCTTCACCGTTTAAGCCCGGGCACAGTTTTGCGCTGTCGTCTTTACACGCTTGTGAAAAGCCTTGAACCGAGAACATCAAAACAACCAAAAATAAAAATTTCATATAATTACCTCAGCTCACGAGAATATAAGATTTTTTTACCGATGTGTAGGCGGTTCACGTTAGGTTAGTACTTGCCTAACGGCCAGTTTGTGCCACGATAAATAGATGCAGGCCAAATACCTATTACTTCTGATGACTCCCCTTTTAACTCACTGCCAAATGTTACAACCTGGCCCCGCCACACCCGAAGGTGCTTTAAAAGAGTACGGCGTTGCCAGCGGCCCGTTAAACTACCAGATCGAACACACGAATTCAGATTCAGGATTCAGAATGCTGGAGGGCTTCGCTCCCGGCACAGAAAGCCGCCTGATTGTGACCCTGTTTAAAAACAAAGATGAAGCCGTCATCAGCCAGAAGTTTGAAGAAAAGATTGTAAAATATAGATCCATCTTTGAGGGTGTACGCGACCCGTACTTTGCTATCTTAACCAAACAAATCAAATGCGAGCCGCAATACTTACCGAAGTTCGCGCAAAAAACCACAGGCGAGCCACCCAAACAGCAAATACAATTTACCATTCAAGGTTACGGTAACGAGCGCAGCACACTTGGCGCCTGCGATGACAGTACCGTGCACCGGCGCGTTTATCTGGTTTTACTTAAATGCAGAAACTCGTTGGCTGAAGTTCAGTTTTCAACAGGCTTAAAGCAGTCACTTGACCAGTTTAAGCCTGCTATCGACTCACTCAAATGCCTCTTCTAGTACGCGCCCTTGCACGTGCTTAGGAATTTTTACGCCCATCATTTTGTAAATGGTCGGTAACTGATCCACGTGAGAGATCGGGTCTTTAAACACGTAACCTTTTTTAATTCCAGGGCCCCAGATCAAGAACGGTGTCCACATGCATTTATTTTTCAGTGGATCAATCGACTGTTTGTAACCTGTTGTTAACGGAGTACTGAAAATTTTCTGACTGGTATCAGCTTCTTCGTACCAGAAGTAATTAAGCTTAGCTTCAATTACCAGATCGCCGATTCTGTCTTGCGGAAGTTTGTAAACGTCTTTGGCGTCTTCCCACTTAACAGCTTTGACCAGCGGCTTCTGGCCGTTGATATCTTTTAAGTCAGCCAATGTTTTAATAACTTCGTCTCTTAGTTTTTCAAACTCAGGCCCGGTGCCGCGCTTCCAGTTGCCGTCAAGCCCGTTCGGGTTGATGTAAACGTGAAGCATTTTTAAATAAACCACTTTCGTGTTCTTCCAGTCGATTGCGGCTTCACCTGTTTTTGGGTCAACGGTAAACTTCAGCCAGCCTTTTTTCGCAAACAAATTATTTAAATGCACTAAGCGGTGTAACGGGCACACACCGTGGTCAGAGCTTAATACAATAACGGTGTCGTCATCTTTTTTGGCCATCGCTTCACCGATGATGCTGTCTAAGCCCTGATACATTTCTAAAATCTGATCCATGGCGGCTTCAGCTTTTTTAGGGTTATAACCCGGGCGCGTTTTATCAACGTCCCCTTGCCACCAGCGGCTTTCTAACATTTGGTTCGGTGTGTAGGTATCCTGAATGAAAACATCCGGTTTGTATTTTTCCGGAATGTAAGCCGCAGCTTTTTTATGCCAGTCTAATGACATGCGCACTTCATCCATGGATACGCGCTTATCTTCGTTTTCAAAAATCAGCTGCGGTGGCCAGTTATCCAGGTGATCCACCTGCGGGCCAATGGCTTCTGTTAAATCCGCCGCTACTTCGCCTGGCTCCGTATTGAATTTATTCAAGCCGTTAAATAAAACCCGGATACGGAATTTGCCGTCGCTCCAAATTTTTATCGGGCTTATCATCATATGAGAGGCGTAAGAGGAATCTTTGTATTTTAAATTCAGCGGAATCCATCCGCTCCACTGGCCGACTTTTACTGTAACGGCGCGGCCTTCAAAATCTGTAAACACAGTGGATTGATCTTTCGATTTATACTCAACCTTTATCGGAATCTCAGCCCCGTGTGCCTTCAGCACAGACTCGTAGACTTTTCCGTTCTTTTTCGCCGGAACAAAACGTGTCAGCGGTTCGCCTAAGAAAAATAATTTAAAAGCGTTACCAAGCTGCTTGCGTTTTTCTAAAAGTGAATCGGATTCAAAAACAATACTGGTGCTATCCGTTCCCCAGTTACCCCAGCGGCCTTTAACAACCGTTGCTGGAATCTCCGGCGGGGTAGATCCCGGAATCGAAAGTAAGAAAACTTTTTTTCCTTCATCGAACATCGTCTTCCAGATTGGCGGCACGCGCTTCGTCAGTGATGAAAAACCAGGTGCCGATGGTTTATTTAAAGGACGCCCTTCAATATGCATGGGCCCGTCAGCGATACCATGCACATCCGGATGTGCACCGGTCAATAGCGACGCAAAGTTAATCGGCGTATGCGACGGAAAGTCAGGAATCGAGTAGCCTCTTGCACCTTCAGTCATTAGCCTCATGATGTTCGGTAAGTGACCCACGCGGGCCCACTCGTAAACAATGAAATCCTCATCTTCAGCCCGCATACCGTCAGGTATAAACCAATAAAGTTTTTTTGCGGTCTTCACTTTTTTTTCGGGTTGCTGCTGGAAAGATAATTTTATTTTTTCAATTTCAGCTTTTAAACGAAACGCCTCTTCAGGATATTCTTTTATTACATTCGTTAGCTCTTGCGGGTCTTCAGAGATTTTGTAAAGCTCTTCTTTTTTAGGACGCAAAACATACTTCCATGTGCGGTCGTAGGCTGCATCCATTTTATAACCGACCGAAAATCCGAGATCATGGGTTTTAACTTTGCCGTTTGAATCAGGAACTAAACTGTAACCGTCGAACTTCACGTCTGTTTTAGCACCGGTCAGTTCTAAAATGGTCGGCGCTAAATCCACCAATAAGACCCGGTCATCAATACGGGCCGCTTTGACTCCCGGATAACGAATGATTAAAGGTACATGTAAATCCTTCTGCCAGGCAGAGCCGTGAAAGAAAGCGGACTTTTCTCCGAAAGATTCGCCGTGATCGGCGGTAAGAATAATAACAGAATTTTCGTAAACGCCGCTGGCTTTCAGATCGTTAATAAAATTTTTAATTCTATTATCGATATTGGCAACGCCACCGTCGTACCGGTCTCTCAGGCATTCAACGTCTTTCGGGTTTGTAAGATCAAACTGGTCAGTCCACGCCTGCGACCAATTCTTGAATCGCTGCTGGTTGTACATTTTTAATTTTGCATGCTCTTTATAATCAGGAACTTTTGACTGGCACTTTGTAAACATGTAACGGTAAGGATCCGGCGGGTTATACGGGTCATGCACCTGACTGGTGTGCAAAAAATAAAAAGTATTTTTATCTTTGTTGCGGGCTAAAGCTTCGCGCAACAACTGCGGCCCCTTCTCACCAAACACATCTGTCGAAGTTAATTTGTCGAAACCGCGCCCGAACCCCAGCTGCGGGTTCAGCATGTTATTTACAAAATAATACATGGCCTCTGTTCGGTAGCCGTTGGCCTTTAAAATCATCGGCAAAGTTTTAATGTGTGAAGCCAGATTGCCTTCTTCGTGAGTCAGCATTCCGTGACGGTAAGGGAATAGTCCCGTGAACATCGTCATATGCGAAGGCAGTGTCCACCCGCCTTGTGACCACGCTTTATTGAACACTAAAACCGGTTCATTTTTTACAAACTCAACTAAATGAGGAGTGGTATTTCGTTCATAACCATAAAGACTCATATGCTGAGCCGAAAGCGTATCGATTGAAATCAGAAAGACTTGTTTTCCGGTTGAAGCAGGCGCCGCATTTGTTTGAGAATGGGCGTGAATTGAAAACACCAATGCAAGGGCCGCAAGCCACTGTTGAGCGTGTCGTGAAAGTTTCATTTTTACCTCTGAAGCGTAAAGGATAGTTGAAAATAAACGAATGTATAGCTAAATTTACTTGTGTTGAATGCACAATATGACTTCATCATTATCGGCAGCGGATTCGGCGGCAGCGTAGCCGCCATGCGCCTGACCCAAAAGGGTTACCGCGTAGCCGTTATTGAAAAGGGCCGCCGCTATTTTGCCAAAGATTTTGCAGAAACCAACTGGGATCTTAAGAAGTTTCTATGGGCCCCATTGGTAAAATGCTTCGGCATTCAACAAATTACGTTGTTAAAAGGCATTATGCTGTTTCACGGGGCCGGCGTCGGCGGCGGAAGCCTTGTCTACGCGAATACTCTTATGAAGCCCGCAGATGAAGTTTTATTATCTTCCGCCTGGCCTGCCGGGCGCAACTGGCTGCAAGAGCTTAACCCGCATTTTGAAATGGCCCGCCGCATGCTGGGCGTTAATGAAAATAAAATTCATTCTGAAGCCGAAGACCTTCTTTTAAAACTTTCAAAAGAAATGAAAGTAGAAGACAGCTTTCATAAAACCGAAGTGGCAGTCTACTTCGGCGAAGCCGGTGTAACAAAGCCCGATCCTTACTTTGCAGGTGCGGGGCCTTCGCGAACCGGCTGCATTGCCTGTGGGGCCTGCATGGTCGGCTGCCGCCACAATGCAAAAAACACTTTAGACAAAAATTATCTGTTCTTTGCAGAAAAATGGGGTGCAGAAATTTTTCCTGAATTAAAAGTAACTAAAATTACTCCTTTAAACTCAGGGGGCACAGGTGGCGGCTACTCGGTAACCGCCCGGTCAGTAAATAAATATTTCGGTGGAAGCAAAGTACTGACCGCCAACAAAGTTATTCTTGCCAGCGGCGTGATCGGAAGCCTTGAGCTTTTATTTAAAAACCGTGATATCTACAAAACACTTCCGAAAATTTCTCCGGCATTAGGTGAAACCATCCGCACCAACGGTGAAAGTCTTTGCGGCGTTACGGCCTTTGATGACAAAAAAGATTTATCAAAAGGAATTGCGATCGGTTCTGCTATTCACCCCGATTCGGTTACAAAAATTGAAGCCGTTCGCTACAACAGCGGTTCAAATTTAATGAAGTGGCTGGCCGTGCCGGTGACTCCGAACGGAAGTAAACTGACACGGCCCTTCAAGCTGGTAAAAAAATTAGTTTCTGAGTTCGGGCACGTGACAAAACTTTTTAAAGTTAAAGACTGGGCCCGCCAGACCGTTATTTTACTGGTCATGCAAACAGTCGACATACAAATGAAAATGAAACTGGGCCGAAGCCTTTTAACTTTAGGACGCAAATCGCTGGTTGGCAGCGGTGAATTCCCAAGCTATTTAGAGGTGGCACAAACGGCCACACACAAACTTGCAAAGATTATGAATGGCGAAGGCCAGAATGCATCAAGCGAAGTTCTATTGGGAATACCAAGTACAGCGCACATTCTGGGCGGCTGTAACTTGGGTTCAGTGGTTGATGAAAATCACCAGGTGAATGGCCACCCGGGCTTATATGTGTGCGATGGCAGTGTAATCCCTGCGAACTTAGGTGTGAACCCTTCTTTGACAATCACGGCACTGGCAGAACGATTCACCGAACAGTTTGAAATTAAAAATGAATCGCTCTTTTCTGAAAGACGGATCACCTTCAGTTAGATTCTGCCGTGTACTAACTTGAGACGCTCTGAAAACCTTATGTTAAGCAAGAACGCCGCAATGTAAAAACTTGAATCTTTCAGATACACAATTACTGAAAAATTAATTTATTCAAGCTTGCGTCAACTTTCTACGATAAACTTATTGATATGCGTTTACGGTACGTCCTTTTCCTCGCATTCATAACCTCTACACTTTTGTCTTTAAGCTCTTGCTTAGTGGAAAGCACTGGCGTTGGTGGTCAGGGCGGCACTAAAGCCGTTGTTGATCCTAACGAAAATCCCAACGAAGGCGCCACCCGTCTGATTTGCGATCCGTTTTTAACGAACTCACAAGTGGGCCGTGAGCGCGGCTTATTCGGTAACATCTATCACATTCCTGATAAATCCATCTGCAGTCAGTCTAAAGGCGAAGACGGCGGAGCCTGTTTTAAAAATGTTGAAGACTATATTAATAAAGGAACGCTCGCAAACGCGTACATTTATTTAGACAGATTGTTTGTGCAAAGCCAGCCGTTCACAAATGGTTTGGTTGACAGCAATGGAAACACGATTGATTTAGAGGGCGTCAACTTCTACGAAAACTTTGCGGTTGATGTTAATGCTCAGTTACAACTGGCCGTCAATGAAGCTCCGGGATATTACCAGCTGGCATTGATATCGGACGACGGTGCCTTATTAAAACAAGTTAACAGCGATGGAACCGAAATGGTTCTGGTCAATAACAACGGCAGCCACCCGACTAAAATGGCGTGCGCAGACACTCCTATCTGGATGGATCACAACCCGATCAATATTAAGATGCAACAGTTTCAAGGCTCGCGAAAAGCCATCACAATGGTGGCGATGTGGCGCAAATGGGACCCGAACAATAAAGATGCGGTCAGCGAGTGCGGCAAAGGCGGAAACGGTAAATACTTTGATTCATCTAAAACCCCGATTCAGCCTAAAAAACATTTCTACGAACTTTTGGCAAATGGCTGGAAGGTTCTTGAAAACGAAAACTTCGTTTTCCCTAATCAGGAAGAAAATCCATGTGCACCGCCTGAAGAGCCGTTACTGCTGACAGGTTTTTCAATTCAGGTTCCTAACCGCAACTCGGTTTCAGGTGAATGGATCAGTAACCTGCCGGCTTCAAGTCAGTTAGAAGTTAAAAATACGGTTACGGGCGCGATTACACTTGGCCCTGTTGACCCGAGCCTTTCACTGAACCACAACATGCTTCAGCTGGGCTTAAGTCCTAATACTCTATACAGCGTACGCGCTATTTCGAGTACGCCTTCCGGCCAAACGGTAAAAACCGATGAGAGAGCATTTCGAACCCCTAGATAATTTAACACTCATCGCCTCAATTTCCCCTCTTAAATTGTCGATAAGAACAGGTCATATAGACCGAGGTTCTGATGTTTAAATTTTTTTCGATTCGTGCGAAATTCCTGACGGTAATGAGCGCTCTGCTAATGAGTTGCTTGGTGATCTATCTTTTGATTGCCGTACAGGTATTTAAAACTGATAAAACTGAACTTATTTTTGACCTGAACCGCAGTACCGTCAGCAACTTGTCTGCTGAAATTGAAACTGAGTTCGTGGGTATCGGCGATAAGTTTAAAATATTCGCCTTAACAAGCCAGTCAAAAGAATTTGATAACTTAGTTCAAACGATCTTTAATGACCGCACCAGCGTAGTGTTTGTATCACTGCACCGTCAGGGCGAAACAAAAGCTTTAAAAACTTTCAGCAATAAAAAATTCTTAGACACATACGGATTACAAAGCGCATTTTTTGAAAGCGAATTACCGCTGCAGCGCCAGGTACCGCTTGATAACATTATCAAACACGGTGAATACATCTGGAACGCTTCGGTTGAAAACGGCGTACCGCTGATCGGCTACGGCAGAAGCGTTGTGATCGAAGATGCAAAAGGCCTTCCTGTAGATCAAATGGCTGTTATCGGCTACATGCAGCCGGTAAAAACTTTAAAAGCTCTGCAGATGTCACGCATTAACGAGGTGGTGATCACCGATGCAAACGGTAATTTACTTGTTCATCCGGACTATAAAACCCTTTCTAAAAATGCCAATGTAGGTTCAACAGCTTTATTTAAAACAGCTGCTGATTCAAAAGTAAATGTCAGCGTTGCAACAGTAAAAGACGAAGTCGGCGGAGAGTCGTTAGCTGCTTTTGCAAAATCATATCAGGGTCAAATTTTTGTTTTAGCGCGCGCTTCGCAAGAAGTGGCCTTCGGAGTTGTTTATCAACTGGTGGCGCGTTCAGTTTCATTCGGCGTGATTGCCATCACTGTTTCACTGCTGTTTGCGTTTTTATTGTCACGCTCGCTGACCCGCCCGATCTCGATTCTGGTGGATGGTATGCACAAGGTTTCTGAAGGTGACTTAACGACACAAATCGACGTTCAGTCAAAAGACGAAACTAAATTACTGGCAAGCTC
>JAJFMT010000163.1 GCA_020696855.1 Pseudobdellovibrio sp. | reverse complement strand
CGACATCATCGGCATCATATCATCAATGTGTAATGTAAACGGATACAGATCACCCTTCCACGCCACAGTGTCGTAAACGCAAGAATCGTAACTGAACTGGGTCATCGTCTCCAGCTTCTTGACGAAAATTTCTTTAGAGCAGATACGGTTCGTTTTTTTGTACTGATGCAATTCCTCTAAGTTTGGTTTGCCGAAGCTTTGCGGGTCGTAAAACGCGTTTCTGCCGGCCATTCCCCGCTCAGGCTCGCGGTACATGCTGTTCAGTGATTCGATAATAATGAACTGCGTGTTATCGTTAAATACAAAAGTATGGTGAAGCGACTTCGGAATATTAATGTACGATCCGCGTTTAAAGTGCAACAGACCATACTCGGTTAAAACAACACCGCCGCCGGTGTGGCAGAAAAGAAGTAAATCGCCATCAGCATCTCTGAACGAAGTTAATAAATTTTCTTCACCGTCTAAATCAGTAACTTGATTCCAGCTTGAGTAAATCGCAACTTCTGAATTGTAAAACAAACGGTGCCAGGTGCCGTTTTCGTACTTCATTTCAACCAAATCATAAAGGCGCGGCTTTAATGGTCCGTCGATATTCGTCCATTTTGTTGAAGCTTCAGGTTTTAATAAGTGAGAAACAGGCCCGAAGAATCCTTTACGGCCCTGCTCTTCTTCATAAAGGCCCGCCGGAATTCCCTTGTGGCCTTGAGTGTGTGGCTTCCCCTGAGAATATTGATACATGACAGACCCCTTTCAAAACCTATAAGTAACCGCGCGCTTTTTGATCGGCTTCAATCGCGTCGAACAACGCCTGGAAGTTTCCTTCGCCGAAACCTTGATGGCCTTTGCGCTGAATCACTTCATAAAAAATCGGGCCGATCACGTTTTTAGAAAAAATCTGAAGCAAGTATCCTGACTGATCTCCGTCAACCAGAATCGCGTTTCGTTGTAAGCGCTCGATGTCTTCATTTACTTGCGGTAAGCGCGCCTTTAACTGCGAGTAGTAAGTTGCAGGAGGCGGCTGCAGAAATTCAATCTGGTTTTCTTTTAATTTTTCAAGAGTCGGTACAATCTCATTTGTCACTAAGGCGATATGTTGAATGCCTGAACCTTTGTATTCGTCCAAGTACTCCTGAATTTGTGATTTACCGTCGCTAGGTTCGTTAATCGGTACAGAGAAGCGCCCGCACGGAGACTTCATCACTTTAGAAATCAAGCCTGTGGTTTTACCTTTGATGTCGAAATAGCGTTGCTCTGTAAACCCGAAAATTTTTGTGTAGTAGTCACACCATTTTTGCATTTCACCTACCGGAACGTTATTAGTGAAATGATCGACGTAGCGAAGGCCTAAGCCTTCCGGAAAATAATTTTTATCATCTTTGATGCCGAAAGTATTTTCATAAAGTTCACGGTGGTTCGCTTCATCAATAAAATAAATTAATGAATCACCGATTCCATAAATCGCAGGAAACGGAGTGGCCCCTTTATTTTCGGCTGTGCCTTCGTATGCACGTGCACCGCGCTTAACTGCGGCTTCGAAAGCCTTAGCCGCGTCTGCTACGCGAAAGCCGGTTGCAACTGCAGAAGGGCCGTGGCTTTTGGCGAACTCAACCGCGAAAGTTCCCGGCTGTAAATTTAAAATAAAATTAATGTCACCTTGGCGGTACAGTTTAATGTTCTTACCGCTGACTTTACCGGCTTCAACAAAACCCATCTTTGTAAATAGATTTTCAAAGTGTTGTGCCACCGGGCCTGAATATTCAATGAAGTCGACGCCGTGTAAGCCGATCGGATTTTGCTCTGTGATCTTTGCGTTGTGCCAGTTGATGGTAAGGGCCATGAGTCATCTCCTGTTAGTTCAGTAGTTTTCAAAGATGAATCTAGCAACCTTGGTTTAGCGGGTCAAATTCGTTGATAAAATCTTTTAACATCCGGGTCGACAATGAACGAGCGCGGGTGCCAGCGTACAATGTGCAATCCTTGCGGGTCACGCAGGCGTGAAAGCGCAACGTAAGCGTGGCCCGGCTCCCAGAGAGAGCCCAGGTCGCACCACAGTTCGTCTAAAGTAGCACCTTGTGATTTATGAATGGTTGTTGCGTAAGCTAACGTAACTGGAAACTGAATGACGCTGGCTTTCGGGTTTCCGTCCGCGTCTAAAAGTGAAAACGAAATTTTCTCAACTTTAACTTCGCGCCCGTGATCTTTTCTGATGATTAAATGATCAGGCTCATAGTGCACAAGCGTGCCGCGTGTGCCATTGACCCAGCGCTTGTTCGCGTCGTTCTTTAAAAACAATAAGCGGCAACCGACTTTTAATTTTAACTGCGGCGGCACAGGTGCATTTTTGCTTAAGATATCAATAAATTTTTGCTCGCCTAAAAAAATTGAATCAACAACAAATTCGGTATCGTTAATTTCAGCAAGCTTTTTTTGATTGTACTGCTCTGACTGGTCTCTGCGCGGAAACAGCCTTGTGCCAGGATGGTCTTCGTCGTGTTCGCGCGTTCGCTCCATTAAAAATTCCTGCACGCGTTCTGTCAGCTGCCCTTCGCGGACATCGGCTAACACGTTCAGAAAATTACTGTTTTGAATACGCTGATTTAACTTTAACTGCGACGTTAAAAAACCTGATCTTGCCCAAACGTCATTTAAAAAACACCAGTCTCTTTTTTGCCCGAACTTCGTTACAGGCGGCAACTGACCGAAGTCACCAACGGCAATAATACGAAGCCCGCCCCAAGGAAGATTCGACTCGCGTGCGACTTGCGCTACACGCTCGGCAATCATCAACGCATCACCCGGAA
>JAJFMT010000162.1 GCA_020696855.1 Pseudobdellovibrio sp. | reverse complement strand
CCACAGAACAGACAGAACGCCAGGGTAGAAAACAATGTATTTTTCATCTGTAATTATAGTTGTTAAAGACTCCCTATTTTGGCAAGCTTTAAAAGTGATTTTGTTATTCGTGTTAGCCCTATTCATTCTCTCTTTTTTCCTGCACTTAGGAAAAAGGTCTAAGTTATCTGTTTTTGTTTTATTTTTAGGAATTCTGGTCACCGGCGCTGCCGGGTCTGGACCTGTGACCGAGCTATTACTCAAAGAGCTTCAGCCGTACTCTGCTCCTTTGAAACCCGAATGGAAAGACCGCAATCTAATTATCGTTTTAGGCAGCGGCCAGTCCCGCTGGTCAGCTGACTATGTAAGCCCTCAGGTGTTCGGCATTTCCAGAACGGCAGAAGCTGCACGGCTTTATCTGGAGTGCAAAAAAGCCGGAAAAGCCTGCACCGTTATAGCTTCGGGCGGAGACCCTGGCGGCAGTGGCGAAGCCGAAGCGACTACCATGAAAGTTCTGCTGCAAAAATTAGGAGTTTCTGAAAGTGACATCATGGCTGAAACAGAAAGCCGCAATACGTATGAAAATGCCAGAAATGTTTTGGCTTATCTGAAGCAGCACATGATTGAAGTGTCCTCGTTTAATCAGCTGATCTTAGTGACATCCGGCTTTCACATGAAACGAAGCGAACTTTGTTTTCGCTTAAACAATATGACCGTCATACCTGCGCCGGCAGATTACATTAAAGCCGCTGCCACGATATACCCGAACGTCGTTAATCTGTATTTCAGTAATCTCATTGCCCACGAATATGCCGGAGTTTTAAAAGCCTACTTGCTTTATACCTCGGGAATAAGCTTTTAATTCACTTTAAACTTTAATCTATTGCGTCTGCAGCGGCTACGGACGTTTTATGTTTTAAAAAGTCTCGCCTCATGTTATTCTTTAAGAATGAAAATCAACAAGAAACAGGTTTTAATCCGTACGGTTTGCACCCTTGCTTTGTTAGCAGGGCCTGCTGCGTTTGCGGGTGAAGACAGTGATCTTCGCGAGGGCCCATGTAACAAAATTTTGGATGCTTGTAAAAGCTACGCCAAAATCAGTAAAACAAAAATCAGTCTTTACCGCGACTGCATGCAGCCGTTACTTAACAACGAAAAAATTTCTGAAATCAAAATTGATGCGGAAGATTTGAAAGCCTGCCAGGCTAAAAAAGCTGAAATTAAGCAGAAAAAATAATTCTTAAATGCCCACTCTTGTTTCGGCCCACCAAATCTCAAAGTCATTTGCCGCGAAAACTCTTTTTAAAAACATCTCATTTGCCATTGATACGTCTGAACGTGTGGGTTTGATCGGGCCCAACGGAGCGGGCAAGTCCACGCTCTTAAGCATTATTGCCGGAATGAACAAACCCGATGCGGGCCAGGTTTCATTTGCGAACAATTTGCGTCTGGCTTATTTGCAGCAAACTCCTAAGTTAAATACTGATCTTTCGATTTACGAAACGCTGGTCGAAGCAACTGATGACCCCTATGATGCAGACAACATTCAACTTGCGTTTGAGCTGATCTCAAAGCTTGAACTTGACCGCCTGCCTGAGGCCAGTGAAAAAAAAGTCAGCGAACTTTCCGGTGGCTGGAAGAAGAAGGTGGCTTTAGCAAAAGAGCTGATGACCCGCCCGAATCTTTTGATGCTGGATGAGCCCACGAATCACCTGGATCTGGAAAGTATCCTGTGGCTTGAAGAATTTCTGAAAAAAACTCGCGACATGGCCGTCTTAACCGTTACGCATGACCGCAGGTTCTTACAAAATGTCTGCGATGTGATTTTAGATTTAAATCCGCAGTTACCTAATGGAATTTTACGCACTAACGGAACTTATGCGGCTCACTTAGAAAGTAAAATGATGCTGCTTGAAGGCCAGAAACGCCTTGAAGACAAGCGCCGCAACACCATGATGCGCGAAAAAGAATGGCTGGCACGCGGCCCACAAGCCCGTTTAACAAAACAAAAAGCCAGAATTGAACGCGCTTACGATTTAATTGATGAGGTCGACCAGCTTGAAAATAAAAACGCCAAGCGCGCCCTGAATTTAGACTTCGGCAATAACGGAAAGTCGCCGCAAAAATTGATCGAAGCGAAAACAATTGAAAAATCTTTCGCGGGCCACACACTATTTAAAAATTTTAATGCCATGATTCGCCCGAAGCACCGTTACGGTCTAATTGGGCCAAACGGCGCCGGTAAATCCACGTTGCTGAAGTGCCTCACCGGCCAAATGCAACCTGATAAAGGCGAAGTCCGTGTGAATGAAGACATCGAGATTTCTTATTTCGAACAGGGAAAAGATCAAATTGATCTGAATCAAACGGTATTAAAAAGTATCTGCCCCGAAGGTGATTACGTTCACTTTCAGGATCAGCCCGTATTCGCGAGAGCTTACCTGAGCCGCTTTTACTTCAACGCTCAACAGGCAGATATGCCGGCCCGCCAGCTTTCCGGTGGCGAGCTGAGCCGTTTGATTCTGGCAAAACTCATGCTGAAAAAAGCCCACGTACTTGTTCTCGATGAGCCCACAAATGACTTAGACGTTGAAACTCTTGAAGCTTTAACTGAATGTATAAATGACTTCAATGGCGCCGTAATTCTTGTCAGCCATGACCGCTATTTCATGGATCAAAACTGCGATGTCATTTGGGCCATGGACGCCATGACAAAAGAAATCATCACCTTCGCCGATACATATCAGTGGGAAGAATGGTTTGAAAAAAATAAAAAACAAATCAACTCAGCGAATAAACAAGAAGCAAAAAAATCAAACGCAAGAAC
>JAJFMT010000161.1 GCA_020696855.1 Pseudobdellovibrio sp. | reverse complement strand
TTTCGGATTTTTAGGAATTGTAATGGCACTATCAGCGCTGCTGGCGTTTTTAGGTTCGTACCTGCCGGCGAAAGCCACTTTCGAAATCCAGCCGGCACTGCTATTAAGGCAAAAAAACTAAACTGAAACCTGAAAGTCTCTTAACGCTTGATTTAGCGACGTCTTTTTATTTGTTGATTCCTGGCGCGTACCGATAATCAATGCACACGGAACACCGAAAGTTCCGGCTGCGAAGGTTTTATTTTCTACTCCCGGAATAACGACTGAGTTTGCAGGGACGCGGCCCTTCATGATTTTAGGACCTGCTGAATCTGTTACATCGATAATTTTTGTAGAGGCGGTGATCGTTACACCTGCGCCAAGAACTACGCCTTGCTCTAAGTGAACACCTTCAACAACGATACATCGGCTTCCGATAAAGCAGTCGTCTTCAACGATAACCGGTTGGGCTTGTGCGGGCTCTAAAACGCCGCCAATGCCCACGCCACCTGATAAGTGTACGTTTGCGCCGATCTGCGCGCACGAGCCAACTGTGGCCCATGTATCAACCATAGTGCCTGCGCCGACATGAGCGCCGATATTCACATACGAAGGCATTAAGATAGCGCCTTTTTCAACGAACGAGCCGAAGCGGGCAACTGCAGGCGGCACCACGCGCACGCCTTCTTCGCCGGTCCATCTTTTTACAGGAACCTTGTCTAAGTAATTTAACGGGCCTGACTCCATCGGGACATTTTTTTGGATACGAAAATAAAGTAAGATCGCTTTTTTAACCCAGTCATGAGTGATCCACTGACCGTTTTCTTTCGAGCACACTCTTAAGTTGCCGTTATCGATTTGCGTAACAACTTCAATAATTAATTTTTGTTCGGCAGTTGTAATATCGGCAGCGGCTTTTTCAAATAATGCATTAATTTCGTTTTTCACCGGGCTTCTCGTTTCTAAAAAAAGTCTTATATCGTATCTAAAAAGTGTCTTACTTTGAATTTCTGATGCGGGCCGATTCTTTTAATCCTTCAATGATCGCAGGCACATGAACTTTGATGACCTGGTCTAATGAAAGATCTTTTTGAATTTCGTAAGTTAAAGTCGGGATGTTGTTTTCAAGCCCTGCATAGGTGCCAAGAGATCCCGGAGTCGGGTAACCGATGTCAGGTTCAATGCTGTAACCGGTAAGCTCAGCAATGATTTTCGCTTCAGGAATGTCGCCATTGGTGTTCAGCATCGGGTTCCATGAATGCATAGAAATAATAAGGTCTACTTTATTTTCTTTTAAGAATTTAACCAGTGCCTGATTTTCTTTTTCAGATAAAGCGGATGGGCCCGGATTGTAACGCTCTTTTGCAGCTACGGGAGTCCAATCTTTTGTGGGTAAGTTTCGGTTCAAATCCACTTTGTTGGAATTTACGCGCTCGTGTAACAGAATTCCTTCCGGGTTAAACTCCGGAACTAAAGTGATATGCAAATCAAGTTCGTAGCCCTGACGGAATTTTTCTAAAAGGCCCTTCGTCGCTACAACACCTTCCGGTTCGTCGCCGTGAACGCCGCCAATGATTAAAATATGGGCTTTTTTGCCGGTTTGACCCGATAAAGAAGACGCCGGTTTAAAGGTGTAACCATGAATTGGGATATTTAAATGAGTTTCGCCGAATTTGAATATTTCCATAACGGGCATAATCGTGCAAAATACCAGGAATGTCACGCAAGCTTTTACAGTACAAAAACGGAAATCTCTGCTTCGGGCCGAACGCGGTTCCTCTCTCAAAATTTGTAGAAAACTACAAGCAGCCGGTATTGGTTTATGATTTAAATATCATTAGAGAACGAATCAATTGGATAAAAGGGTGGAAGGGCTTAGGCCAGGTCCATTTTGCTGTGAAGTCTAACTTCAATCTGGATATTTTAAAGTTCATTAAAAACGCCGGTTGCGGTGCCGACGTGGTTTCCGTAGGCGAGATCAAACGCTCGCTGGAAGCGGGTTTTGCGATGTCTGACATTATCTTTTCAGGGGTCGGAAAATCCCGTGAAGAGCTGAGCTGGGCCATCGAGCGTGGCATTTATCAGATCAATATTGAAAGCCATTCAGAGCTTAAAAAGATTATTGAAATCTCAGAACGCTTAGGCAGAAACGTCAGCGTTGGCTTACGCATTAATCCTGAAGTTGATGCTGAGACTCATAAATCAATTTCAACCGCGCTTAAAGATTCTAAATTCGGTCTTGATATGCAAACGGGCCGTGAGTGTATCGAAATATTATCCAAAACTAAAAATGTAAAACTGAAAGCTCTCAGTTTTCATTTAGGTTCACAGATTTTAAATATCAGTGTGTATGAAAAAGCTTTGGCGGTCATGAAACCGTACTATCTTGAAGCTAAAGCTAAATGTCCTGATTTAGACAGATTCGACCTGGGTGGCGGTATCGGTATTGATTACACCGATGCGGATTCAGGCGTAGATCAATCGCGCTGGTTGCTGCTTCAGTCTCTTTATGAAAAAGAGTTAAGTGATTTCAAAGCCACTTACCTGCTTGAGATCGGCCGTTTTATCGTGGCGCGCTCAGGTGTGCTGCTGGCAAGAGTTGAAATCATTAAGAATAATCCATTTAAAAAGTTTTTAGTTTTAGACACAGGCATGACTCACATAATGAGACCTGCGCTTTACAACGCCTTTCACGGGCACTGCGCGCGAATTTACACCGATTGCAGAAGAAGAATTTGTAGCGATTTGCGATGTGGGCGCCTACGGAAGTGTCATGGCATCCCGCTATAATCTGCGTGATGAGCTCATCGAAGTTATAATTAAATAATTCCTTAAATAACAGAGACAGTTTCGAAATCAATTTGTCCTGTCATGACTGTACATAATAATTCGTTCGAAAGATTTTCAAACTGCTCGCTGTGGTCGGTTAACGCTACAACCAGATAACTTTTGTCTACGTTGGTAGCCATCTTAACATGATCGCGGTCAAAATCTGCGGCCAGCTCTTGTGAGATGGCTTCGCCTGAATCAATCAAATGAACATAGTTGCCGAAAACTTTTCTGATGGATGCTTTCAATAACGGGTAGTGAGTACAGCCTAAAACAACTGTGTCGACCTCTGCTTTTTTCAGATTCTGCAGATAGCGAAAGGCAATAATATTCGTGACCGGGTCTTCATACCAGGCTTCTTCCGCAAGCGGAACAAACAGCGGGCACGCCTGCGCAAAAACCTGCGCCTCCGGCATCAGCTCTTTAATTTTTTTAGTGTAACTGCCGGCACGAATAGTCGCGCGGGTACCAAGAACAGCAATTCGCTTGTTTTCGGTTTTTTTAACCGCTAGGTCAGCGCCCGGTGTGATTACGTTGTAGACCGGGCGGCCTTCGAACATTGATTCAGTCACCTGAGTCGAAGCCGTATTGCAGGCAACAACGATAGCTTTCACATCTCGAGAAACAAGGTACTTCATATTCTGAACAGAATACTTGCGTACCGTCTCAGGAGATTTAGAGCCGTAAGGTAAACGGGCCGTATCACCGAGATAGATATAATTCTCATTCGGAAATGCTTTTACCAGCTCACGCAGCACCGTGATCCCGCCAATGCCGGAATCAAAAACGCCGATAGGTCTGTTGTCAGCCCGGTTGTCTAAACTCAATTCTTAACTCCATGAGCGCGGGATTCAGAAATACCGTTGGCCGACATTTCCATGAATAAAGCTTTTTGTTTTACTTCTTCAATGCTGACTGCATTCACGTAACTCATACCGCTGCGAATACCGCCGCAAAGTTCGTGAATCACATCAGCCACGTGGCCTTTTACATTTACAAAAGTTGATTCACCTTC
>JAJFMT010000160.1 GCA_020696855.1 Pseudobdellovibrio sp. | reverse complement strand
GAGTTGTCTTGGAGCATAGTAGAGAGTGCGGTAACGGGTTTGTTGGTCTTGAGGAACGATTTTTTTGTCAGCCCATTTATCAGAAACTTCTTTTAAAACCGCCAACGCAAAGTTGCTTGGGTTCGTCAGTATCGCTGAAAGATTTGCGACCTTCTGGCGGATCTCAGTCGTGTTCATCCCTGGGCGGTTGCGAAGGGCTATCATCGCTTCGTGGATATTAAGATAAAACTCTTCTTCTGCAGACAGCTCAACATCACCGCGCATAAGAACCGTTTTTGTAGCGAAGTACTGCCGCGCTAACTGAATTTTTTTGCAATTACCCGGTACAGAGCTTGCGGGAATATGATCATCATTAGTGGCAGGAATAGTTTCATTGGTTCTGATAAATTTTAAACCATTCAATGAATGAGAAAGCATGAATCCGAGCGTTACTTTTTGGCCGCGTACATAAGGATGCTGAAAAGCTTTTTGCGGATAGTGCTGATCAATAACTTCAACCGCCTGCGAGAAGTCTACCGTTTTCATGCGGTAAAGCTGGCCTGTACGCTGAAGCTTAATCGTGTCAGCAAGAAAGGCTTTCATTTTACCGTTGATGTTACAGTAAAAACCAACGCCGCCTCCGCCGCTGTTGGTTCCATCTGTCGCGACTGCAGAAACAGACGCCGTCAACGATAACGCTAAAATCGCTTTTTTTGCCAAGCCTAAGAATTTCATATCAGTCTCCTTTATGCGGCATATGTGCCAACATTTTGTTTTTATTAAAGTAACCAGCGCGTCTCTAAAGATCGTTAGCGACGCGCCGGTGTTCAGTCTCTAGTCTCAGTGACGGAAATAGACGCCGGGGGTGGGGTTATCGGCGCTTCGTCCTTGAGGGTTTGTGTCTGTGAAAACGATATTAAACGCGGCGCGTATATTTTGATACTTTATTTAAGTAAATAATAGTCATATATTTTTAGTGTTACTAAAATTTGTTGGTAAATATTTGAAATGACTATAAAAAGCGTGTTTGATTTTAAAGACTATAAGGCCTTTTTAGAGCATTACGAGCTTTCCAGAAAGTCATTTGAGCGCGGCTTCAGATCTAAGTTAGCTGACCATATCGGATGCCAAAGCGGTTACATTTCGCAGGTATTAAATGGCAGCGCCCAGTTCAGCTTAGAGCAAGGTTTGAAGATCGCCGGATTTTTATCGTTAGATGAACGGGCGAAAAAATATTTTTTGTTAATGATTGAAATAGCACGGGCCGGCACCAAAGAACTTCGTGCGCATTTTGAAGCGGAGCTCGAACAACTTCGCGAAGATTTTTTAAATATAAAACAACGCGTGGGAGATTCGCGTTCACTCACCGATAAAGAGCAATCTATCTATTACAGATCGCATCGGCGCTTCAAATTCCTGAATCAGTGGTGAATCAGGTGCTGTTGTTTCTTTTGCAGTCAGGAATTGTAAAAGAAGAACGCGGAAAGCTTTTACCGGGGCTGACCAGTGTGCATCTGAACCGTGAATCTCCGCTGATTAGGCAGCATCACACAAACTGGCGTGTGGCCGCTATTCAATCGTTAGTAACAAATTCAAAATCGGACGTTCATTACTCGACAGTTTCAACTTTATCGAAAGCGGATGCAGAAAAACTGCGTGCGGAAATGGTTAGTTTGATTGAAAAGTATGTCGAGGTCGTTAAGCCGTCTCAAGAAGAAGTGATGTACGGATTCAATCTTGATTTTTACAATCTCGTTAAGTTCTGATCGCAGGTTTTTAACTCTCTTATTCAAAGATAACTATTTCTTTTAATTTTATCTCACCGGTTCGGGGTCGGGGCCTTCGAATAATGTTGTGCGACAGCGAACAGTAACTGCGTGAACGTGCTCCGAGTTGTAAGAACCGGTTAAGACAACGACAGTTTCATTTCGAATAAGAGCTTCCATGTCCGGTATCTCCAAAACATAACCGTGAATGTGGCCCGTGCTGTCTTGCGGAGTATAAAGACCAATTGCGCCGTTGCGAATCCATGAAGGCGGAAGGTTGAGACCTATGTGTGTGTGCCCATTCGCTTGACCAATTTCTGTTGTGGCACCGTTGGCCGTGCAGTTGGCAACGGGATCAGGCGTAGGTGGTGGCACTGGAACAGGCGTAGGTGGAGGAACGGGCGCAGGAGCAGGTGGCGGGGCTGGAACGGGCGCCGGCGCCGGAGGTGGCTGTGGTGGTGTTGGATTAGGAACAGGGTCAGGATCATCAGGAGTTCCTGTGGGAGTCGGCGTTGACGGCGGCTCGGCAATGGGTGGATTGCTGGTTTCGTCTGAGCTGTCGTCGCCACAGCCGTACAACAGGCCAAGTGCAACAATAACTAATGTAATGATGTGGAATTTTATTTTAAATTTACGTCTTGGCAATTTAACCTCACGTGTTGATAAATTGCTGCAAATGCAGAACCAAAACTTCAAAACTTTTACTAAATCATTATCGGCAAATTTGCAGGATTAACTGTCCCAGTTGATCCGCTGCAACGGGTTTTGCAAGATGAGCTTGAAAGCCGGCTTCAAGTGCCATTGATCTGTCCTCGTTGCTGGCGTTCGCGGTAAGCGCCAAAGCCGGTATGTTGCCGCCTTCGCTGTGCCGCAGTTGCCTAACACGATGAATGAAAGAGTAGCCATCCTCTTCAGGCATTGAAATGTCACTGACCAGACAGTGTGGGTGAAAATTCAAAAGTTCTTCGAACGCAGCTTTCGCCGAACTAACGCAAACAATTTCTGCGCCAAAAGATTTTAAATAAATGCAGATCGCTTCGCGGGCGGTTTCATCATCGTCAACAAATAAGATACGAAGCCCGCTGAGATCGGGGCTGGCTGTTGCTTGTTCGTTACGAGTGGAATTTTTTGTACTTGTCTCAAAACTCATTTGAACTGCCTGAGACTTTTCGAGCGAAATCAACGGAAACCTAACCGTAAAAATGGCGCCTGATTTGTCTTTGGCATTTTCGGCTTTGATTTTACCGCCTTGAAGGTGCACCAAGTGGTGAACAATCGAAAGGCCAATGCCCAGCCCCCCATGAACACGGGTTGACGAGCTATCTGCCTGGCTGAACCGCTGGAAAATCTTTTCAAGAAACTCCTCCGGAACGCCTTTACCATTATCGGCCACGATGATTTCAACAAAGCGTTTATTCGAATTACCCGTTAACTGAACAATGACATCAACAACGCTGTTTTTAGGCGAAAACTTTATAGCATTGGTTAATAAGTTCCATACAATTTGCTGCAATCTGACCGAATCGCCGAGGATATAAAAATCCTCCTCACCCAGGTGACTGACAATTTGAATTGATTTGGCGTCAGCCATCGGTTTAACGGATTCAATCGCGGAACGAACATCAGTCAGCGGGTTAATAGGGCTAATTGTCAAAGAAAGTTTACCCGCAGTGATTCGGGAGATTTCCAGTAAATCATTTATCAGCTGAGTCTGAATTTTGGCGCTTCGTTCAATCACAGAAGCACCGAATCTTGCTTTCTGTAAATCAACCTTTCCGTCAGATATCAATTGCGCCCACGCCAGAATAGACGAAAGCGGAGTTCGCAATTCATGAGATAAAGTTGCCAGAAACTGATCCTTTTCCTGATTGGCGGCATTCGCTTTTTTTGCGGATTCCTGCTCTTGCTGCAGCAGTAGTTTTTGGTTTTCTTCTGCTCTGGTCGCCTCAGTCACATCGACAAAGCTGATCAGTACGGCTTCCTGATCGTCCGTATCTTGGTGAACGCGCCCTGCAGATAGCAGCACTTTGCGAAGGCCCATGGCCGGCACCTCACAGGCCACCTTGAAGCTGGACAGCGGAACGTTTTCATTCAGCGATTTTATCAGATGCGTGCGCAGATTCGCTTCAGTTTTTTTGTCGATCTTCAGAACATTGAATATATTGTAATCCGCGACATCGGACTTTAATTGGAAATAATTTAAAAACGACGGGTTAGGGGACCGCAGCTGAAATTGCCTGTTGATCACAACCAATGGCAGCGGAACAGAAAAAAGAATGGATTTAATGTATTGCAGGTTTTCTTTCGTGCGCAATTCTTTTTGCTTGAGGTAGTTGATATCAATAACAGCTATGACAGCACCGTCAATACGGTTGTCGATGGTGCGGTAAGGTCTAATCTGAATTCTGTACCAGATTCCTTTTTGATCCTGCACTTCAATTTTAAGGTCTAATCTGAATTCTGTACCAGATTCCTTTTTGATCCTGCACTTCAATTTCTTTTGATGTGAGAGTTTCAAGCACCTCTCCCACGAGAACATCCAAGTCAATATTGAAGTTAGACTTGATATCACTGATGGGTCTGCCCACGTCACCCGGTATAAGATTAAAGGCGCTTTTTGCTTTTGGTGAGAATATTCTGATTTTATAATCACTGCCGACGATCAACACGGGAATCTCGACGCTGGCTAATAAATTATTCAAATCGCTGCTGAGGGTTGTGAGATTAATATTTCGAGCTTGCAGTTCGTCGTTAACAGTAATCAACTCTTCGTTCGTACTTTGCAGCTCTTCTTTTGATGTTTCAATTTCTTCATTTGCACTTAGGAATTCTTCGTTCGTGCTTTGTAGCTCTTCATTGGCAGCAATAAGCTCTTCTTGTGAAGCTTCGTACTGGTCAATCAAAGACTGCTGAAAATCTTTCAGCTCTGAAAGCTCGGCAATGAGCCCGCGCATCCGAAGGCCTTCGCCGGCAGCGGTCCGCTTGCCCTTTAATTTTCGCGCACCATCTTTTAGTAAAGACCTGATTTCGCCATTTTGCTTAAACATAATCAAATACGTACGATCTTTTAGCGGAGCCTTGGGATTCATTGGAGCGATTTCAATATCCACGCTGATTGTTTTGCCGTTAGCATCAAAAAAAAGACCTTTTCGTGCAGAAAATTTATTTTGAACTTTTGCAGTTTGCAAAGCTCGCCGCAATCCAGCCAGCAGATCCGCGCGCACCATCTTTAAAAGATTCAAACTTGGCTTTCCGACAATAGGAACTAAAAAAGGAAATGTCTGTCCTCTGAACTGCAATACTTCCATCTCGGAATTAACAACGACACTTGGTGGAGCATATTTAGAGAGTATCAGCTCATCGGCAGCAGCTTCGAAATCAAATTTTGATGAAGCAGCTTGCGGTTTACCCACTTGCTCAGGCGTTGCGTTTGATGGCTTTGAAGGAAAATTAAATTTTAGCGGAGTAGACAAGTTGGACTTCAAATAGATCTTTTGCTTTTTATCAATAATTGAAAATGATTTTGAGAACTCTCCGGGATTTTCGGCTTGGCCAAGCCATAAAAAGCCCTCAGGCCTTAAAGCGTAGTGAAATATAGGCAGAACCCGCCGCTGTAGAGCTGCTGTGAAGTAGATGAGGACGTTCCGGCACGAGATCAGATCAATTTTTGCAAATGGCGGGTCGCTTGTGACATCGTGTTTTGAAAAAAGACATAAATCGCGGATCATCTTTGAAATTTTGTAGCCTTTATCGGTTTTTTCAAAAAAAGTTTCCAGGCGTTTTTTTGATACATTCGAAGAAATGCTTTCTTCAAAAAGGCCACTGCGCGCCTTTTGAATGA
>JAJFMT010000086.1 GCA_020696855.1 Pseudobdellovibrio sp. | reverse complement strand
TCTTTCTTAGATTTGAAGTGAGCGTAGAACGCCCCCGCTGTCAGGCCCGCTTCTTCCATGATTTGATCGATACCTGTTGCTGTGAAGCCGTTTTTTTTAAACAGCCTCGACGCCACATTCAGGATGCGCTCCTTCGAAAGAATTTTTTGTTCTTTTTTAAGATTTGTTTTCATGCGCCTTCACCGCTTTATGAATCTGCTTCTTTAACCAGTCGCGTGCTTCATCGTTAAAGTTGTGGCCCATACTTTCAATCGAAGTGAAGCTTCCGTGAATATGACTTTTTAGTGTTTCAAAAGTTTCTTTGGCATATTTAAACGTAACGATCTCGTCTTTTTCTCCGTGAAGAGCCTCGAGATTAAATTTTTTGCCTTCCGGATAATCGCCGGGCCTGTAGCCGCAACCGATTGTTAAAATTTGTTTTACATGACGTAATTTGTGAAGCAAAAACGGAACAAAAAAACCGCCCTGTGAAAAGCCGATCACAATTTTTTCGCGCTCGCTTAAACCTAAGTGATTCAAAAGATCACTGACGGCCTGAACCGCTACATCCGGATGGATATAAACTTCTTTCGTTTCAAGATCGACAAAGTACCAAGCGTAAGCGTGCTTCCAGTGGCCGTCTTTTTTTTGCGGTAAAGGGAAGGGCCCGTTGATCGCCAGCACCTCGACGTCGGTCGGGAGTTCTGAGTACGCACGTTTTAAAAAAGACTTCGCACTATCTGCAAAACCGTGAAACATCAAAACAAGAGGCCTATTCTTGCCAGAATTGAGATGAATGTAACTTATTGGAATCTTTAGGTTTGTTTCAAATTTTTCAGCTTTCATTTGCCCCGGTCTCCATTCCAATTGTAAATCATCAAATAATATATTACGATCGTAATATATGTTGAATCAAATTACAACCCAGACCTCAGTTAAAGTCCCTCAACTACAAGCCCCTGGTGCCGGATTACCTTGGTACCACAATCTTATGCTGAAGTATTACGTGGGCCCTTTTGTTGCGGGAAGATCCGATTGGAACGTTAACGAACAGACTTTTCATAAAGTTAACGGCCGGATTTTAAAAGAAATTGAATCGCTGACTGAAAAACAACTCTCAACAAAAATTTTGGTGCCGCCGCAACTGGGTTTAGAAGACAGCTCACGCTATTGGTCGGTCGCGATGGTGCTTGAACACCTGGTGATTGTCACTGAACAGGTTTACAAAGGCGTCATCGAGCTCAGTAATGGCCGCGTTCCCCCTGTGAAAGTGGATATCGCAAAGGTAAAACCTCTGGGCAGCATGCCGCCATTAGAAGCCGTCGAAGAATTTAAATTGTTAGTCAGTGAAGATTTTAAAAAATTTCTTTTACAGGTCGGAGATAAAAACTCAAAGCTGACTCTTTTGCATCCCTGGTTTGGCCCGTTCAAGGCCCGTCAGTGGTTCTGGCTTTTGGGGATGCACCATGGCCTTCACCTGAAGCAAATCCGTGAAATTAAAAAACGCCTTTCGATGCCCGAGATCGATAAGCAGTTTTAATTACCAGAGCCGTATAGCCTTATAATTTTTACAACGGGCCACCGCTCTCTCAAATTCGTGGGGTCTTTACGTTTACACAAAAACGAAAACCAATTGTTTTTTTGACTTTCATCTCATCACCCCCGAACATCCTGCTTTTCGTTAAGTTTGGGGGACAAAATGAAAAAGCTATTGGCTATCACCGCACTATTTTTCGCATTCACTTCTTGCCAGAAAAAAGACAACACTCCAAAAAACCAAATTGATGAAAGCAATGTAACAACTGATGTTCTTGCTAAAGTTTCTTCGCATATTGAATACCGCACACGCGAAAGCTCTCTGACAATTTCAAAAAACGGCGATTACAAATTAAGATACGACGGTCTGGTTCAGCAGTATCAGCCCTCAACTAAAACATTAGAGCATAATGAAGCCCGCTGCCTTGTCGACCTCGAAGGGAAGATGACCTTCTTCAAATCGAAAGGCGTTCGTCCCGGAGGCAGCTTAATGACTACTGCAAGAATGTCGATGACATTCGCAAGAGTTGCCAAAAGCTCTGCCACGCCTCATACGAAAGAAGGCACCGATGTAAACGAGCTGTGCAGAGGTTTTGCGAATGCAGCGTTTGATCAAGGTGCCTTTACAAATTCGATTGTCAGCTATGACGGCATCATTGTGCTGTTCGCAGGAGTTTATTTCGACGTTAAGAATAACGACAAAAAAACCAATGAAGACACTCCTTATCTTTACAGAGCCCAAATCACAACCGGCGAGATGGATGACTACGATGTCATTAGGCACTCCTACATGAACACTTATTTCGTCTCAAACGGTGGCGAATACGACATAACAATGATGGCCTTTAATGACCTGCAAGGTGAGTTCAAGGAAGTCAAAGCGGACGCAGCGACGGCTGAGTTAAAACCGATGGAAGTCACAGTCGGCATGTATAAAGATTTGCGAACATTAAAATTGACTCAAAGTGACTGTAAAATTGATTACGAATATTTTATTATGAACGTGCTGGTGACTACCAAAGGCGTAAGAGTAAAATTGCTAACTCCGATGACTACGGAATTCGATAATTCGCTTCCGGCCTGTGTAGAGTTGAATGAAAAGCTAAAAGCACTTGGGGCCGTAAACGGAATTGCGTGGGCCAATCAAACCAAGAATGAAAATGAACCGAATAATTTTTTGAAACTTTATATCAAGCAGCCGGATGAGTCGGTTTTGAAATTGTCATTTATTTCGAAATCTAAAAACTAAAAACAACCTGGCACTTTTCAGCGAAGCCGGACAAATGATATTGGCTCCGGCAAAAAAAAGGTGGCGGGGTCTCACGATAAGCCGAGTTCTGTTCCTCGCACGATTACCACGATCTCTTTTGCGATTCGATGAGCATTCCTCTAGGCGTTTGATTACTCAAACGCTCAAGCGACCTTACCCGAAAGCCTTGAGCGGACCACTCATTGAAATATCTTGCGATACTTCGTGCTTCCCTATTTGATCTTGCTTCACACTGAGTTTGGCTGTTTTCACTCCAGCGGCTCCCCTTCAACTTCCCGTTCCCGGTTGAAGGCTCAATGCCCTGGACATTCTTTCTGTTCCACTGTTCCTCACCTCGCGGCGGAGGGGCGTTACCCCAAGTGTTGTCCTGTGAAGCTCGGACTTTCCTCTCCCTAATTTGCATTAGGCAGCGATCATCTGTGAGACCCCGGCGGATTTTGTAACATATGCTGCAATTGGCAGCAAGCAGTTACGGCCTTAAAGTTAAAGATTCTTGCCTAAACGACTCTACAGTTTTAAAACCTTTTAATCAGATTATATTGAACTTTAAAGGAGCTCTTTCATGAAATTTTTAGTAGCTGTAGCCGCTTTTATCGCCACTATCGCATTAACAACTCAAACTCTTGCTTCAAACTCGACTGACCATAAATCAGGAACAGACAAGCACGACAATTCAGGTATGCCGGTAAAAGGCGAACTCGAAACAGCGAAACAAAATAACGAGCACAATGCCCACAAAGCCGGTCACGGAAACCTTGTTGAAAAAATGAATTCTTTGTTTCCGACAAAAATGCCAAACCATGAATTAGCTGCACGCCCATCAACGGTAGAAATTAAGTCACCGAGCTTCTTAGGAAACGTTGGCGCGGGTCCCGTAAAATTAGAGTGGAATGCGGTTCAGGGCGCGACGAACTACCACATCCAGGTTGCTACTGATCCGAATTTTAAATGGTTAGTTGTTAACGAAAAATTTTTAAAAGAAAATTCATATAACTTCACAGCTGAAGCCGGTCACCGTTACTTCTGGCGCGTGGCAAGTTACAAAGGCGACAACGCTAACACATTCACAAAGTCTAACTTTGTAAGCTCTGCGTTTAACGTAAAATAGTTCTGTCTAAATGTAATTTTTAAAGTTACATTTAGATAAAAGGCAGGGTCTTATGGCACGAGTGGATAACGAAATTTTATTTCAGCAAATGAACTGGCGCTACGCCTGTAAAAAATTTGATCCGAATAAAGTTATCCGCGAAGCCGACTGGAATATTCTTGTCGAGACTCTTCACCTGGCTCCTTCATCTTACAACTTACAACCCTGGAAGTTCATTGTTGTGCAAAACACTGAACTTCGAAAACAGCTTTTCGATGCTTCATGGAAGCAGTCACCGGTAACAGACGCTTCACACTTTGTGGTTTTAACTTATAAAGAAAAAATGGATGAAGCGCATATCGACCGCCATGTTCAGCA
The DNA here is from genome assembly GCA_020696855.1 of Pseudobdellovibrio sp. Lineage (GTDB taxonomy): Bacteria > Bdellovibrionota > Bdellovibrionia > Bdellovibrionales > Bdellovibrionaceae > Pseudobdellovibrio. The sequence continues at coordinate 6,537 of JAJFMT010000086.1, read as the reverse complement.
GACCTCTAAAATCAGAAACATCGAAATCGCCAACCTTGCAAAAATGAAAGAGGTTGCCATGCGTGACTTAGTGATCGGGCCACGCTCTGCCACGATCGACTTCTGGGCGCAACGTCAGTGCTATATTGCCATGGGATCCTTCTTAACAACGGCTTCTCTGATGGAAATTGATACTCTTCCGATGGAAGGTATTAATGCTCCCGAGTTTGACCGCATTCTTGGATTAGAAAATTCGGGTTACAAAACTGTTGCAGCAATTGCATGCGGATACCGCTCACCCGAAGACAAATATGCCACGGCAAAAAAAATTCGCTTCGACACGGCCGATGTCATTGTGTACAAATAGTCACTAGACCTGATCTTCTTCAGAAAACTCAACCAAAACTGGCCCTTTGTCAGATGCGTCCCTTATTGAACTCGTAAACAAATAACTTCAGAATGTGTGAAAGCTTTCTGCTATCGGCAGAGGATAATAACCACGAACGAAGGAGTTCAACATGTTAAAAACAGTATTATTCACATTATTATTTGGTTCATTTGCATTTGCCAATGACGCTGGTTGCGGATTGGGCGGCCAAGTAATCAAATCAAACACTAAGTTAGCTCAATTGGGCGCGACTTTCTTGAACAGCCTTTCTGGTAACCAAACTTTCGGTATCTCTTCAGGTACTTCTGGTTGCACAGCTTCTGGCTTAGTAAAAAACGAAAAACAAATCGAATACTTCGTTGAAGTTAACCAAGAAGCTTTAACTCGCGAGATCGCTCAAGGTCACGGCGAAAAAGTTAACACATTGGCTGCTTTAAACGGTTGCGCTACTGATGCACAAGCAAAAGCTTTCGCTGCTAAAGCTCAAGCTTCTTTCAAAACAATCGTTCCAGCTGCTAACACTACTGCAGTTGACTTTGTTTCTAACTTGAAAGCATCATCTGTAGCAGATGTTTGCCAAGGTTCTTAATTTTAGTATAGTAATTTTCTTACTAATTTTAGTAAAAGCCCCGGATATCTGGGGCTTTTCTATTTCTAGAACTGACTCTTACCTTCAAAAGGCACGCGAGTCCCGTCTGTGGGAACATCCTAAATGGATCAAGCTTGGCCACTATCAAAAAAATCTCACAGGGCTACAGTCTTCCTTCCGCGGACCGTTTTTTTTAGATGAAAAAGGTTTCAACTCCCCGGAAGCAGAACTTACAAAAAGCATTCAAGTTCTGTTTTCTGATTCACCTGAGCAGACAACACAATTTACCCGTCATCCTCAATGCCAGTTTCTGGCCCGAAGACGCTGGTTGATTAAGGAGCTACAAGTTTCTCCTGAAGATATTCTTCCCTGTGAAGAGCGTGTTCAATGGAAGAAGAATCTGGGCGCCACATCAGTTGCCGTTATCTTTGCGTCGGCCGACATCAGTAACCCGGCCTCAAGCTTCGGGCACACCTTTCTGAAACTGATTAATCCTGCAAATGCAAAAAACAAAGATTTGATCGACTACGGCGTTAACTATGCTGCTGATGCCGATGAAAACGATGGGATTCTTTACGGGATCCGCGGGTTATTCGGCGGCTACCGCGGCGTTTTCACCATGCATCCGTATCACCAGAAAATAAGAGAGTATATCAACTTAGAAGGCCGTGATTTAACTGAATATCACTTAAGCCTGACAGCTGAAGAAGTCGACGAGATGATCGACCACCTATTAGAGCTTGAGAGAACCTCTGCGCCTTATTTCTTTCTCACTGACAATTGCTCGTACGAAATTCTTTACCTGCTGGATATCATCAGGCCGCAATTGCAGCTGTCAGACAAATTAACCGCATGGGCTATTCCTGCGGATACAGTAAAAATTATTGACCGTCAGTCGGGACTGATTGCCGGCAGAAAATTTAAAAAATCTCTGAGTACTGATTACCGCGAAAGTTACTCACGCCTGAATCCGTTGCAAAAAAAGGCTTTAGATACGGCCGTTGATAAACTTAAAATTCCTGACGACTACGAATTGGATAAAAAAGAAAAAGCCGAAGTTTATGAAACGGGAATGAAGTATTTTGCCGTTGTTAACTACCGCTCCGGCGAAAACACCGAAGACAAAAAATACACTCTTTCAGGAATGCGCGCGGAATTGGGCCCGGTCACTTCAGAAACAGAAAACAAAAATCCGCTTTATCCGGAAACCAGTCATGATTCTTCTGCTTTTTATTTTGGTGGCGGCAGTCTTGATGGCACGGGCTACTCTTTGCTGAAAATTCGAATGGCATTTCATGATCTTGAACAGCGGGACATCGGCATGGTGCCCATGAGTCTCAATAATGTGGGCGTGATTGAGGCGCGCTACTATGAAGAGTTAAAAAAGCTCACGCTTCACCGGTTTACCTTTTTGAACCTGATCAATACCGTGCCGGTTACACCGCTTGATAAAGACTTTTCATGGAAGGCCCGCATTGAATTGCTGGATAGCTTCCGGCCCGATATTGAATACGCGATCGGATACAGCTTTGATCTGTCCCTTATACGAAATTCCAGGGTCTCTTTTTTAATGACCGCGAACTATTTAAAAGATTTGCCGAATTCGCAGTATGAACATGTTGGGCAAGCCGGCCCTGAAATTTTATTTATTTCTAAAACTTTCGAGCGATTGGGCTTTTCGGCCGCAATCGCTTACTTAGGCCGGGCCCAACAAGAGCCGTACTTGCGTTTTAAAGCAAAAGCCAACTACGAACTTCGCCAGAATCTGGATCTGCAACTATCAGGCGACGACAAACGCGACTACCAAATCAGTATCCTAAAAAACTTCATCTTCTAAATGTGCCAGGGTCTGTTTGTAACAAATAGGACCTGGCACCTTTTTCTAGTTATTACAAATAGGACCTGGCACCTTACTTTTTCAGTTGGCACGTAGAGGTAACGAACTTGTGGCTTGTAACCGTTGTCTTCGACGGGAATGGTGGCTCTGAACCGCACAGTCTTGTCGGTGGGTTACAGTAGTCTTTTGGGTTTTCGTACGAATCGATGGACTTATTCACGAAGTAATTTAAGTAGTAGTTTCCTGCGCCGTCATGATCCAACAGAATATCTGTCTTTTTTTGAATGTAGCCCAGTCGTTTATAAAAGAACAATGAACCCACCGCATGCAATGCCTCATCAGTGGCTTTGATATCTGCGTGCTCACCGAAAAAATTTCCGTATGTATCCTGAATCGATGTACCGGCAGTCAAATTAGAAAGTTCAAACTTAAATTCTTTTTTGATTAATGGCGCTCGTCCGTCCGGAACGTGCATGTATTCGACGCTCCACTTTAAATTCAGCTCGAAGTCTTCTGTTTCTGTCGATGCCTGACAGATTAATTCGTGCTGATACTGTTTTTCCACAGTGGCAACTGTGTTTTCCACAGCGAAGACGTTCGCCGTTTGAAAAATCAGAACCGCTAACGCTAAAAATATTAATTTCGTTTTCATTTTTTCTCCTTTTAAAAAATTTTCCACATTACCAATGTTGGTAACTCTGATACGGCGCAATCTAGAAAAAAAGAAAGTGTTTGTATAATTCATTATTAACATGTATCTATGATTTTAAATGAGTTTACTCAGCCCCCCCTTAGAAGCATTTTGGGCTGTGGTCCGAAAGGGAACAGTCCAAGATGCATCACATCTGCTGGGAATCACCCAAACGGGTGTTACACAGCGGATCCGGTCGCTCGAGAAGCAGTTGAAGACAACGCTTTTCATCCGGTCAAGGAAGGGGATGAAGCTCACTACTGAAGGCGAAGCTTTACTTCAGTTTGTAAAAGGTTCTTTGGAAATTGAGGGAATGGCCCTGTCTAAGATTCAAAGGGCAGCAAAAGATAGCATCACAGAAGTCAGCATCTCGGGACCATCAAGTATTTTGCGATCCAGGGTCATTCCTAATTTAGTAAAGCTGAAGAACCAGTTCCCACTGTTACGATTTAAATTTGACCTGTCTGACACTGATAGCAACGTAGACAAGCTCAAGACCGGTCATTGCGATTTCGCGCTGCTTGAACATCACCACGTGACGCGCGAAATGGATTCTAAAATATTAAAGGCCGAGAGATATTGTCTCTATGGTCCAGCCTCATGGAAGAGGCGCCTTCTTCCGGAAATCTTAAAAACCGAAACCATTATCGACTTCGATCAATCCGACAATATGACTTTCAATTATCTGGATAAGTACCGCCTAAAACCACAGGCGCGAAAAGAACGTCATTTTGCAAATAACACGGACGCCTTGATTTCAATGGTCGCGGCGGGCCTTGGCTATTCTGTTATCTCAGAAGAATTTGCGCAGGACTTCGTTAAAAGCGGAGAGATCATCAAACTCGGCGGGGATCAGTTTTACGATTACAAAATTGCACTGGCCTGGTACCCGCGGTCTGAAAAACCGGGCTACTTCGAAGCGATCATCAAAGCGCTACACTGACATCCGCGGGTTTAAACTTCACTGTAAATTTCGTTCCGCCGAGCTCGCGGCTTTCAAAGCCTACAGATCCTCCGAACATTTCAATATAATCGTGGACTATCAGTAGACCTAAACCGGTACTCTCTTCCCCTTCGGTGCCTTTGCGCGAGACCTTGACTGAGCTTTTAAATATTTCAGATTTTAATTTTTCAGGAATACCAATACCTTCATCTTCGATCTCAAGCACAACTTCATTTTCAATATTAGTAAAAAGCCGGACATATATATTTTTACCAGCGGGCGTGAACTTTACGGCATTATCAAGTAAATTTGCCACCACTTGGTATGTCAAACAGGTTTTATCTGCCAAAACGAAAAGCTCCGCCGGCGAATCAACAATGATTTTCAAATTTTTATTTTTGATTTTACTATCTAACACCAGCAAAGATTCACGAATACTTTCGCGAAGACCCACTTCTGTTAACTTCAGTGGCTGGTCTTTCGATTTAGCCAGGTCTTTTGCCGTTTTAATAATTTGCGACTGAATTTTTGCAGCTTTATTAATGTCACTCAAACTTCTTTGCATAACAGCCTGGTCGCCGGTTTTAGTTAATGCAAATTCAGAAATAAAATCCATCGAATTAGTCGTATTCGACAAATCATGAGACACACTTCTTAAAAGCTGACGGGTTAACTTAAACTGTTTGGCTTCAAGCTGTGCCAGCGTGTAATCATGAAGCAACTGCTTCAGTTTTTCAAATACGAGATGAGTTAAAGCAAAAAACTGAAGGGGACGGGTCAGAAGCGGAGCAAAACCAAGAACCCATGTATGCTCCAGCCATCCGAGTTTTAAAGTTCCAAGGATAGCCAGACTGAAAATACTGAAAGACCACGCCATCGTAAAAGCCCTGGCATAGGCCACCTTTTTAAAGCTCAGATAAATCAGCAACGAAAAGATAACAAGGTTACTGATCAATATATCCTTCCCGAGATTTGCCCACAGCAGCTGCTGCGCAGGAGGAAAGATAGAAGCTACAAATCTAAGCGCACATAACCCGATCAGTAGATTCATGATATCATTCACGAACCGCCCGCCCTTTGTACGCAGCTCCAGAAATTCTTTTATGAAAAGGACCTCAAGTGTTCTTACAAGGTAAAAGACCGGAAGAAATGGGCTTGTAGATGTCCCACATGCCACGGAAAATAAAAGTCGAAAAAAATGTACTGGCAGCAAAAAGCGAAAAATATAAAAAGCTTTTGTGCCGGATTGACAGAAAGCTTAAGAACGCAAGGCCTCCGACAATCAGCGATATTCCAGTAGAAAATCCGATAAAGTAAGACAAAAACACCTGAACTTTATTAAAGTAAGATCTCGGCATCAGATAAAATTCGTTTTGAACCGGAGAGTGGCCTAACATCTTCAGATAAATATGTTTTTTACCGCCGTAAGTTGTCCCCTTTGGAATTTCAAAAGAATACTGCAATGCCGGTTGCCGGCAGCTTGGTGAACTCAGCCTTGCTTCACACAGCCCTAGATTTTTAATTTCATTCCCGTCATCATAGAACGCTTCTATTGAATGAAGCATTTCGTTTGACCCTGTAAATAACACGATGGGCTCTTGCCAGGAATCAGATCCGTTACAAAGCTCCATGCGCATCCATGTCGCTTTTCCTTCAGAAAACTTTTCTCCGCCACCCCACGGAAGAAAATTCTCTAACGGAACGGTATGTGCGTGTATCCACATAGAAGGCGACCAGCACCAGTAGGGAAACAAAGATACACCAAATGGCGGCAAAAACTTTCATCGCGCTGATTTCAGCTTAGGCCCAGGGGATAATCAACAAAGATTTGTATATAACTTAACATTCAAGAAATCTAAATATTTTCTTCGCGTTATTCGAATGAGCTGCGCTTCATATACCTGACTAACAATTTCTGACGCCTGTCTAAATCCGGGTTTTTAGCTTGATTCAGATGCTCTATAGAGCTGGTGACGCCTGAACATGTCTCATTATGAAACAACTTTCTTAAATCTGAGGGCCTTTCCTTTGCTGTAAGAAGTACTATGCAATATCTCGCTGTTATTTTTATATTTTTAAGTGCTTACGCATATGCGGCTCCTCAATACCG
>JAJFMT010000159.1 GCA_020696855.1 Pseudobdellovibrio sp. | reverse complement strand
TTTGCCAATTTGTCAGGAATTCCGGGTATTGCTGCCAAATTGTCTTGAATGCCCGGCTTAAAACAAACCAATTCTTTTTAAATCTGGTTCGCCAATTGAAATCTCCTCCTTTGAAAAAACAATCACGGAGATCCTATGATCAAAAAATTCACTTTCCTGTTTAGCTGGGCATTGTTGGCTCTGCTAATTCCGGCAGTAAGCTTTGCTGCAAAAATTCAGTTCTTAGAAGGAAGTCAAATTCAGCTTAAAGGTGATTCCACAATCAGAAAGTATTCATCACTTAGCCGCCAGATTTCATTAGCCGGTTCTGCATTGGCGTCACCGGCCACAGGCAAACCCTTGGCGTGGTCTCCAAATGAAGTGAACATAAGTCTGAACGTAAACTCTATGAAGTCTGACAGCACCACACTTGATGATCATATGTATACGGCCATGAAGGCTGACAAATATCCTGTAATCTCTGTCGTTCTAAAAAGATTCAGCTTTAATCAAAATACCGTAAGTGCGTCAGGCGACATCACGATTGCAGGCGTATCCAAACCCATCACCTTAACCGGCGATATCAAAACTGAAGGCGATAAAGTGCTGATCAACGGCACGCACGAACTGTTGATGACCGACTTCGGTGTTGAGCCGCCGACACTCATGATGGGCACTATTAAAACAACGAATAAAATTGAAATTATTTTTAACCTTGTCACATCAAACACATTACAAGAGGAAACTAAATGAAAAAGCACCACTTTCTGGCCGCAACATTGATTACAGCTTTGTTGTCTCAGGCAAACGCCGTCGAATTACTTAACAAAGAAAACGCTACCTTTAATATGGGCGGGCGCTTTCAGCTTTATGGAGTAGGGCAACGTGTATCTGATCCGTTTAAACAAAATGAGCGCGCCTTCTTATTTTTGAAACAGGCACGTCTTATGACTTACGGTCAGATCGAAGATTACAAATACTACGCTGAATGGGCGATGGGCGGAGAAGAAGCTGTAAAAAACCTTAACTCCTCAATTGGATTATTGGATTTTCGTGCTGACATTCCAGTTTCTGAAAATTTCTATCTTCGGGCGGGGCAGTTTAAAACGCCATTCGGGCGAGAGTCATTAACTGACGACGGCGCGCAAAACTTTACTGAACGTTCTATCAACAACCTGACCGGTATCATCGGGCGGGATGTCGGTGTAGCAGCCGTTCTTCAGCAAAAAGGTTTAATGGGAACTTTGGGTATCTTTACAGGCGGAGGTCGCGATAATCCCGAACGCTACTTGCCGGAAGAGCTGGGCACACCGCTGGTAGTGGCCCGATTCGGTTACGACAGCGAAGGCAACGATCCTTACACTTACAAAAACGACAACTTCAACACAAGACCTGAAGGCTTCGCCGGCTTTCTGAACCTGGCTTACATGGAAGACACGCGCATCGGTCACTCGTCAGTACTGAATGTAAAAGCTATGGACCGGTCGTTGTTGCTGAACCCTTTCTGGAATCCGTACATGGCGCAGGCTCCGTATTTAAGAAGCCGCGTATTCCAGGGAAGTATTGATCTTGAAAAATCATTTACCGTTGCGGGAGTTTCATCTCGCGCCGAACTTGAAACCACGCACAGTGAGTTTTCGAATGAATACGGCAAACTGCAAATCAATGGTGCACGCTTGGCGGGCGTTGCCTCGGTATCAAATCAGGTAGAACTTGGTCTGCGGTACGCGGCTGTGTATCCGTCAAATGATTTTAAATACACCGGAAAAACAATTACCGGCAGTGATCCGTTTCAGGAAATCACTGCTTCGCTGAATTACTTTCACCGCAAGTTTTCTCGCTTTACATTTGAGGCAGTCTTTCACCTGAATACGCCTGTGGCCATCGAACCGGGTGTGGGTTCATATCTTCTGGTTGAACAACCGGACCAGGCAGCTTTGGTTAAATCTCCGACTAATGGTTATGTGGAGCGCCAGTTCGTGCCTGAAGGCAAATTTATGTACCAACTTTCGTTTTAAGGAATTTTGTGAAATACGCGGCTATTGCGCTTTTAATTTTAATCGTAAACCAGAGTCTTGCGGCAGGTGACAAAGCCGCAGGAACGGTTGTCGAACGCCGGGGCGGGAACATTTATGATCTGAGTACCGGTGAAAATCTATTTAAGATAGAAGCGAACATTAAGCCTGGTAAAGATGGTCATATATTTTTTGAAAGCCTGTATTTAGATAACAACAAACAAGAGGTCATGACAGAAGAAGCGTATTTTTATCAGATGCGGCTTCAAAGATACGTTGTCAGGCAAAACCAGTTGAATGAGGATTACGAGCTGAAAGTAAAAAACAACAAGTTGCAGTTCTCCATCAGAAAAAACGGTATTGTTAAAACAAAAGAGACCGATCTTCCTGATAATCTTGTCATAGGCCCGTCGTTTGTTCCTTTTTTTCAGCAGCACTGGAAAGAAATTATGAGTGAAAAAAAAGTTCCTGTTCGCCTGGCTGTGCTTGATTATATGGATACCTTCGGTTTTGAATTCGAAAAAGTTAAATCTGAAAACGAAACCCATAGTGTGTTAGTCAGAATGAGGGCTACCAGTATTTTTGTGGCTGCCATGGTTAACCCGGTTTATTTTCTGGTACAAAGTGACGGCTCTAAAATTATTGAAATGAAGGGGCGCATGCTTGTTAAAATAAAAGATGGCAATTCATTAAGAGATTTTGAGGGTCGGGCGGTTTTTACGTATTGAGATTAAATTTTTAAGGATTTCGGACGTAACGGCTAAGAAATTCAATCAGTTTGTCTCGCATAATGGGCTTACTTAAATAATCTGTGCATCCTGCCTCGAAGCATTTGTTGCGGTCTTCTCGCATCGCATGAGCGGTTAGGGCA
>JAJFMT010000085.1 GCA_020696855.1 Pseudobdellovibrio sp. | reverse complement strand
AAGCTGATGCCTTCTGAGGGATTCAGACTGACTAAGAGCATCTAGCACTCTCACAGAAGAAGCGACTTCCTGATCAAAAGCCATTGCCAGCTCGTCTGCTGTTTTTTCCATGTAGCGCTCTGAATATTCGCGCTCAACATCGATTACATTTTTTGAAAGAAAAGAGGCAAAAATTAAAGCCGGAACACACGCCACGGTCACGATCAATATTAACAACGAACTTACCGATTGAGGGTGGCGCAGCTTGAACATAAGGGTGCAATTTGCAGGAGCCGCAAATGACTTTCAAGAATTTTCGCTGAATGTAGTGATTAAATTAAGAGCAACCTGTCGGCTAAGCCACTTGCCTTTTAACCTTGCGGTACGAGGTGCTTCTAGGATTGAGATAAGCGTCTTTCATGAAGTCTAACTGCCGCTCTACCATCTTATCAAACACATGCAAAAGACCATCATGGGCCGATGAGGCAACATCATATCCGGCATATTCACCAATGAGCTCTATGGTGTGATGAATCGCTTCAATCGTTGAATAACACTCGGCACTCGGTTGTTTTCGCACACGGAACCTTGAGGGGGTTTGCGGAGTAAAACAAACACGCGGAAGACTTTTAAGATTCGGGCTTCTGTTCATCATTTTTTTTGCCGTTGCCCACGTTCCATCAATAACAATGATGACAGTCTTTTTATTTTTAATAAAAAGCGATCGCTTAGCTTCAGTTGTACTTTTACTGATATCCACCGCATTGATACCCGGGCATAGAACAATACAGTTGTACTCAGGATTATTTAAAATTTTTTGCAGTTGCTGATCCTGCGCAAAATCCTGCCCCACGATCAATTCGGAATCATGCAAAGACAGGTAAGACATTCTACCTGTTGCAATCCGTCTTCTTCTTTCTATCGGGTGCATAAGAATCACAAATTTAATATTCGGGTCAAATTTTGAAACATACTGACAGTAACAGCTGAAACCCGGCTGCCGGCATTGATCACAGATGTTTCTGTATTGGGGTTTTTGTTTTTCGTGTTCGGCTTTTTGAAGTAGATATGTTTTGACGTTCACTCTCATAAGCTTAAATGAAGCGGTTAGAATTTGCGAGAGCTCCGTCAAACAACAAGACTAAAGAAAGCCGAGTTTGGGTTTCAGCAAGAGAGACCTCCTTTCTGCATTTCTCATAATGAGACAGTGAACCTGTTTTTGACCTCAAGACTGTCAGCGAATTTTGTTATTTCACGCTTATAAATCAACAGGATACGTTTAAACTGGCTTGCCGGTTGCTTTAATGAACTTAGTTATCAAAGGAGCAATCAATGGCAGGCCTCAACCGACCTAAAGAATTTTCGCGTAGAGATTTCATCAAGCACACCGCGCTGGCATCAACCCTGTTACTGACATTGCCGAACCATGCGTTAGCCGCCGAATTTATCTGGTCAGCTTTAGGTAATGAAAGCCGCTACCCGGTTTCAAAAGCCGCCTGGGATCAAGTTAGAAAAACCAAAAAAATTCCTTATGACGGTTTAGTCACGAGCCTCAATTCTGAAAATCATTATGAATGTGAAGTCCGCGGGGAACTGCCGGCTGATTTAAACGGAACACTCTTGCGAAATGGTCCAGGCCTTTTTGAGCGCGGCAATATGCGCAGACGCATGGTGATCGACGGCGACGGAATGGTACGCCGTTTTCAGATTAAAAACGGAAAAGCTTTCTTTACGAACCGCCACATCCGCACTGAAAAATTCCGCGATGAAGAAAAGGCCGGCCGTTACATTTACCCGTCTTTTGCGATGCTGGTGCCGAAGTATGATTCTATGTTTACAAACTCAGTAGCGAAAATGAAAAACCAGGCCAGCGTCACGACCTTTTCGTTCGGCGGAAGAGTTTTTGCCACTGATGAAGTTCAGCCTTTAACCGAGTTACATCCTGTTACTTTGCAAACAATCGGCGAAGCCAAACTATTGCCGGATGCTTCAGTCAAATTCATGGCCCATTACCGCATTACAAACTTCGGGCAAAAGCGCTTACACCTTTTGTCTTTTGACCCTCTCAGAAAAAAGGCACAGGTTTACAGCTTTAACGAACAGTTTCAGGTTACAGCAAGATCACAGCAGGTTTCCATTTCGCAAAGCTTTCACGACTGGCATGTGACCCCGGAATATTTTGTATTCCTGTTACCCCCACTTTCAGTGGGAAGTTACGGAATGGTAAAAGCTGTTGCAGGGCTTGCAACAATCGCCGATGCCATGAGTTTTAACTCTCAGGAAAAAGCCAAAGTCCTGATCCTTCCTAAAGATAACCGCGAAGCTAAACTGTATGCCTTGCCGCACGCGATTGACAGCTGGCATGCGGTCAATGCTTATCAGGAAGATTCAAACATTGTTTTTGACTTTGTAGCCTCCCGCTCAAGACCGAACACGGCATCAAACAAATCCCCTATGGCGCGAATCATGCGCGGAGAAATTTTACCGACAAATAAGCTGCGCTCTACAACTGTTGACCGCGTGATAATCAATTACGAAACAAACCAGGCGAAGTACACTCATAACCGCTTCGGCTTAGCCGGAATCGAAATGCCGACAATCAATCAGGCCTTAACCGGCCGTAAAGCTCCTGATGCGTACTTCGTGCGCGGCCTTGAAGGAACAGACACGCAGGTGGCGCATTTAAATTTACTCACCGGCGAAAAAGAAATCTACGACTTCGGCCCTGAGAAGTTTACAACAGAGCCGATCGTTGCCCCGGGTGCAAACGGCAAAAACTATTTATTAAGTGAAGTCTTCAGCTACAAAGACCGTAAAAGCTATTTAGCGGTCTTTGATGCCGCCAACATCAGCCGCGGGCCTATTTGTGAAATTTGGTTACGCCATCATTTACCGATCGGCTTTCACGGTTTCTGGAAGCCGGGATAACCCAATGCCACGGCCTAAAAAAGAAGAGCTCACGATAGAACAAAAGCTAGCGGCCGCGGTTGCGGCCTTAGAGTACTATGCGAATCAAAATAACTGGAAGCCCAGTGATGCCTATCATACGTTTGCCACGATTTCAGATTCAGATTTAAAATACTATCCCGGAACTAAGACTTCTGATTTGTATGGCGGCAAGCTGGCCATCGATACCTTAGAGAAAATCCGTTAGAATCTCCGTTAAAAATACTCCGCTTTTTTTATATAAATATGGAATACAAACTGCATAGTAGCCACATAAGGAATGCTATTGTGCTTAAGCTAAAATCTTTGCTCTTTATTTTTATCATTGCCCTTTCAACTAAAGCCTTTGCAGGCCCTTATGGTGTCAACTTCGGTCTTGGAATTCCCTACCTGACCCAACTGGGTGTGAATTATGTGGATCTGGCAAATAACTTCAGCGCTGAGGCAAGACTGAACTTCTTCACCGTCTCGGTCGGAATTGCCTCTGTGCGTTTAACAAAACCGGAGATCAATGCAAAGTGGCATCCGTTTCAAGGGGCCTTCTTCGTAGGAATGGGCTGGGGCATTCAGTACGCCACCGCAACCGCCACTGAGCCCAACACAAGAGCGGGAATAAAGTACAGCGTCGTCTCTGATACCGTTACAACAACTCTGGGCTGGCTATGGGGGCTGTCAGAGCCGGGCTTTTACGGCGGTTTCGATTTTTCCTATCAGAACCCTTACAACGTCAGAACTGTTATCGACAGCGATGTGCCGGTTAACGATGACACCTATAATGACGCAAAAGACGCCGGAGAAAAATTCGGAAGCCTGGGGCTTCCGCTCTTTACATTAATTCGTGTCGGGTATTTATTTTAATTTACCGTTTGTAACAGTAAGCCGCTTCATACGTGTTGCTGAAGTCAGCTAAGGTCCAAGTGCCTGCAGTGATGGCGCAAATTGATTTTGCATTTCCTGTTGCTGTGGCCGGAACATACTGACACCCATACTGGCCGTTACTGTATGTGGCATTAGCCCCGATTTGCTGAATACAATAACCTTGGCATTCAGCAGAGGTGTTCATTGAAGAAGTTGACTGTAAAAACGAACCGCTGCTGCCCGGTGGCCTTAACGAATAACCAAGTTTCGGCTCGTCACATTTAACTTCAACAGGCGTAGGTGGATTAACAACCATTGGAGGCTCTGCAACCGGCGGCGATGGAACAGGTGTTGGTGCTGGCGCAGGGACAGGCCCCGGTGCAGGCGCCGGAGTTGGCCCAGGAGACACTAACGGCGGCGAAACAACTGGAATAGAGACACCCACATTCGACGTCGGATCATTGATCCATGCGGCTAACAGTGTTTGCCCCTGAGGATCTGCAACGAATAATCCGGTCGGCGGCATTGAACGGTTACCTTGCCGTACGTAAATTAAACTTTTAGATGGATCAGCGTAAGTATAAAGCGGAATACTTGTCGTAGAAGGTTTTGCAAACTCACGAACAATATTTTCATCGGCGTAAGTTAAAGTGTTCGAAGTGTGCTTAAAATTTCTCGGGTGAATAACACCGTTATGGCAGGTCGCACAGTTTGCCTGCATGTAACCGATAGCAGCTTTTGCCGGATTACTTCCTTTGATTTCATCAACAGTCAAAGGCGGATTTGTTAACCAGTTTAAATCTTTTATAGAAAAAATATTTACCTTCGCAGTCGTTTTAGAAAGCTGCAGATAATTAAAACCATTCACCACATCCTGGGCAGAGCTGTGGCAGCGAGTACAGGTGTTCGTGTTAAGAACTTTGTACTGGTTACTTATATTATATGCGGCATACTGCATTTGTTCGGCTACACTTTTTTGGTAGAAGTCGCCGGTGTAAAGTACGGCATCTGACTGATCTGCCTTCCATGCGTAAACACTTGGGCGCCAAGAGTTAATGCCAATACCGTCTGCGATCTTTTCCCACACGCGGGTTTCGATTTTATTGCCGCCGAAAGAAAACTCTTTCCAAAGGATTGTACCTTTTGGATAAATCCACTCGTCTGGGTTAGAAGAATTAATGGCAGAACCCGCCGGTAAATAAATCCATCGTCTTTTTGAAGACCCATCGCTGTAAAGCGGATACTGCGGAACATATTCTTTAAAGTTAGTTAGCGCTTGATTTTCCTGAACAGTTTGAAGTCCTGATTCAGAAAGTAAGTTAGGTGGCGCTGAAGGATTAATGGAAAGCGTGGCGGTTGTAACCGGTGAAGCCGGAAGCCGCGGCTGGGGCCCGCTAAGACTCGCGAACTCTTCCGCAGACATTGACGAAATAGAATTAAAAACATTGTTAGAACAATTCTGAAAGGCGATCAGGAATAGACCTGACACTAAAATAAGAAAAAAAGCATGGCGATTTAAAGACTTCATTATCCCCGCGAGTTACTTCTACAGTATCGCCAATTCAGAGATAAAACCGAAGTCTTTTGCCAAACAATATTAAATTGAGCCGTACCGGTTTGAGACGATTAGTTACAGCGAACTTCAGGTGCCGCTTCACCGCGGAAGGTAACTGAACATTTATCAAATCCGCGAATGCCCGCCCACGTTGTTGCAACAGTCCCTTTGATTGTAATGCGAGAACCGCTGACGTAAACACGTGCACTGCCGTTTTCACAAGAAGGGTCAACTTCAACATCTGACTCTTGCTGTTGAAGATCATACGATACAGCATTGCAAAGCTGTTTCATCTCTTCACGAGTGGCCTGACGGCCGCCTTTTGCGAATGACGTAGATGCGATTAAAAGAATGGCGATTGCGAATAGTTTCATTTGTCCCCCGACTTATATTTATCGATGCCCGGAATTTAGCAGAAAATCACAAACCGCTCTATTCAAGGATAATAAATTGAAAATACTCACCGATTGTCCACAAGCTTGACACCTGATATCGACTCTATAAAGAAAGCAGCTGCCTTCTAATCCAAATTAGCGCAATATAAAAAAAATGAACGCATTCCTTTCTCTCAGCTTTTTACTATTCTTTTTAGCCGAATCAAACTTACTCGCTCAAGAACGCCCGGCACCAAGCGGGCCAATGGGTGCGATCGGTGGGCTTGCCGGCTTCGGCCCGCAAGTGCCTACACTCTCGTACGAAGGAAGTCATATTGCCGAGTCGGAATCAGGTAACAGCGGCCCTGTCGTTAACGAAAACTCTCTTGGTATATCAATGCCGGTTTTTAAATCTGAAAAAGAAACGGTATCCCTGGCCCTTAGTGGAAGCACTCTTCACTTTTGTGAAGAGCTGACTCTGGATTCCGGCACAACAGTTCCAAATGATTTTTACAAAGCCGAAGCCGGCCTTCAGTATTCACGCAGACTCGAAGAGAAAGGAAAATCATTCGGTCTTCGCGGCACCGTTGGTTATGCAGGTGATAAAATCAATGACCGCACGCAAAGTTTTAACTTTATTGCAAATTATTCTTTTCCCGGCAGTGAGGGCGGCCAATGGGTCACCATGCTCTACATTTCAAACAATGGTCCCTTTGGTGCTTATGTTCCTATTCCCGGTTTCTTTTACATGCACCGAACACCGGCTTTTACAGGCCTATTCGGGCTTCCGCTTCTGAGTATGCAGTGGACGCCCGTAAACCCTTGGGCTTTTTCTTTTTCACTGTTTGGCACTACAGTAAAAACCGAGGCCGCATATGGCGCAATGGAACAAATACAATTTTTTACCGGGCTTGGTTTTAAACAGCAGAAATTTTTATTGAGTAACCGTGTTGAAGAAAAAGACCGTTACACCATCGAAGAAAAAAATGCAGAAATCGGTTTTCGAAAACCGCTTTACGAAAACGTATTTTCTGAGTTTAAAGCGGGCTACGTTTTTGACCGTACAAATTTTATTGGGCAAGGCCTTACGGATAAAGACGGCGGCAGCATAGCACTGGATCAAAGCTATTATTTTAAGTGGTCGGCTCGAGTGATGATTAAGTAATGCTATAGCTACATCGTATACTTTAAGATCGTATCAATAAGAACTTCTTTTTTAACGGGCTTAGTTAAAATATCAGTGAATCCCGAAACGGCCGTTTTTTCACGTTCTTCTTTCATCGCGTGTGCGGTCAGTGCAATGATCGGTATTTGTAATCCCTTTTTTCTAAGTATCTGAGTGGCCTCGTGGCCTCCCATGTAGGGCATTTGAATATCCATCAGAATCAGGTCGTATTTGTTTTTAGTCGCCAGTTCAACACCTTCACGGCCGTTTGAGGCCACATCAGGCTGCGCCCCGACTTTACCTAAGAAAATTTTTATGAGTGCCTGGTTGTCAGGTGTATCGTCTACCAAAAGTATTTTTAAATCTTTTAAAACAAGTTTTTCATCGCTTGAACTTTTTGCTTTATTTTGAACCGACAAATTCGACTGGCCTAAGAAGTTGACCCGTTTATCAATGCTGACAAGAAACGAAGCCTCAAATGTACTGCCAATGCCGATGGCACTTTTTGCCAGTATAAAATCCCCACCCATTAAATTACAGATTTTTTTGGCCAGTACCAGGCCCAGCCCGGTGCCGCCGAAATTTCGTGTTGTTGAGGCGTCGGCTTGCACAAACGGCTGAAACAATTTTTCGGCCTGCTCTTCTGAGATACCGCGCCCGGTATCTGTTATCACAAATTTAAGTTCTGAATTATTGTACGAACAAAGCACCTGCACCCTGCCATATTCGGTAAACTTGATGGCATTACCTACGGCATTAAGCAAAACCTGCCTGATACGGGTCGAATCAGAAATAATCCGCGCCGGAATATCCGTTAACAGATGCAGATCGAAAAGAATTCCTTTTTCCTGCGCTTTAAAATTCATAATAGCTGCAAAATCAAATAAGAATTCGCCGAGGGAAAACTCACTTTTTTCAATTTCCATTTTTCCGGATTCAACTTTCGATAAATCCAGAATGTCGTCAATAAGACGCATCAACTGATACGAGTTACGGTCCACGATCGAAATGTAACCTGCAATTTCGTCAGTGGCGTCAGGCGAAGCTTTAATCAAATCAAGAAAGCCGATAATGGCACCAAGCGGAGTGCGAATCTCATGGCTCATGTTCGCCAAAAACTGCGACTTTAGGTGACTGGCTTCGATTGCCGCAACTTTTGCGTGATCGGCTCTTTCACGCTGGCGCTTTTGTTCAAGCCCGTAAGAATCTTTCTGAGAAACGTCATTCTTCAAACTTAAAAGAAGCTCGCGCACTTTAAATTGGCGGTCCCGGTCACGCAGCGCGGACTTAACAGCACTGATGATGGCCGCCTGGCTCGTGGGCCGTTGTAAGTAAATAACATCCTGAAAATCAGTTTTCGACCGGTATCTAAGAGCACTCATAGGCGAATCGCCGCTATAAAAAACCATAACCGGCAAAGCCGACCAGGTTTCTTGTTCAGAAATAACTTTTGCAATGGCACCAGCTTCAGACGACAACAAGACCTCATCCGTTGTCAGCAACATCCCAGAGAACGCTTTCATTTCTTTAATCAGCTCATCAATATTTTTATACGATATTGCACTCAATCCTTCTTTCTGAAGAATTTTCTGTAAGTGTTCGCCGTCTTTGCCAAACGGTGTGTACACAAGAACTTTTAGAAGCGAGCTATCGTAATTCATTTTTTTCTTTATTTAGCATTTCGTCTGATGACCCTTTGAAAACAGGAACGCCTGTCAGTACGCCCTGAAAGTCTTTTAATGCCGGGCCAACTTCTATCCGGTCGGGACCAAGTTCGTATTCACGAATAGTTTTTTCGTGCTTACCGCTTCGTTTTTTAATAACTGAGATTGCCTTGTGGATCGCGCCTTCTGATTCAAAATATCTTGTCAGCAGCACCGTATCGGCAAGGTAACTGATGTCGGCTGGTGTATTCATAGCGCCACCAACAAACCCGTGCTGAGCCATTGTTAAAATTGTCAGAATCCCCTGCTGATTTAAATAAGTCAGCATCTCATGCATTTGAATCGTTAAAAACTGCGACTCAGGCATGGCATCCAGGTAACCGGTCAAACTGTCAATAATCACCATCTGCGCGCCAAAGACTTCGACGGTATTTCGCACGTGCCACATAAATTCACCAGGAGACATTTCTGTCGGGTCAATTTGTTGCAGCTTGATGTTGGCGTTTTTAATGTGCGGTCGCAGATCCATTTTCAAAGCTGCCGCGCGGTCCAGTAACGTTTCTGTTCCTTCATCGAAGGTGAAGATTACAACTTTGTCTCCGCGTTCTGCAGCGGTTACAGCGTGAAGCGCGCACAAACTGCTTTTACCAGTGCCGGCAGGGCCCATGATGAGGCACGTAGTACCGCGGTCAAGACCGCCGCCGATCAGATCATCAAGCGCTTTTACGCCCGTTGGGCAGCGTTCTTTCTTGTGGGGCTTCTGATAATCGGCCGCCACTAAACGCGGGTACACTTCAAGCCCGCCTTTTTCAATATTGAAATCATGAAAACCGGCCTGAAAACTAACGCCTCTTAATTTGACAACCTGAAGCTTTCTTCGGGCCTTACCAAAAGTCGGAGAAAATTTTTGCAGCTCGATTACTCCGTGCACAAGACTTTGCAAAGTCAGGTCATGCCCTTCAGAGGTTCTGTCATCCAGTAACAGCACCGTTGCTTTGCCCGAAAAATTTTGTTTCAGCGCTAAGATCTGCCGACGGTAACGTAAAGGGTTCTGCGCAAGCAAACGAATCTCTGATAAGGAATCTAAAACCACGCGCGTCGGTTTAATGCGGTCAACTTCAGCGATTATTTTTTTAATCGTGTCACTGAGCTCGATCTCTGACGGCTGCAAAATTGAATACTCTTCTTCTTGCCCGTACTGTGACGGGGCCAGGTTTAAAACATCAATCCCTTCAAGTTGCCAGCCATGCGAATCCGATACTGATGAAAGTTCGTCGGGCGTTTCTGCAAGACTGACCAGTAAAACTTTTTCTCCGCGCCTTTTTCCTTCTAGTAAAAATTGCAGTGCCAGAGTGGTCTTGCCCACTCCCGGATCGCCCTCTAACAGGTAAACACGGTTTTTTGGAAGCCCACCTCTTAAAGTGGCGTCCAAACCGGGAATTCCTGTGGGTACTAAGTTTTGATTTTGCTG
>JAJFMT010000084.1 GCA_020696855.1 Pseudobdellovibrio sp. | reverse complement strand
ATCACTTTTAAAGCTTGCCAAAATAGGGAGTCTTTAACAACTATAATTACAGATGAAAAATACATTGTTTTCTACCCTGGCGTTCTGTCTGTTCTGTGGATCTTTTGCAAATGTTGCTTTGGCGGCTAAAATTGAAATTCCCGCAGAAAATTTTGAGCAAAAACTGAATGAGGCACTGGAAACGGCTCCCGCCGGCAGTGAAATCGTCATGCCCGAAGGCCACTTCAAGATGATGAATGAGCTGGTGATTGCGAAACCGGGAATTACCTTACGCGGCAAGGGGATGGAGAAAACGGTTTTATCATTCAAAAATCAAAAGACGGGCTCTCAAGGTGTTTTCGGTAACACCGACTATTTAACTTTTGAAGATTTCGCCATTGAAGATTCGGCGGGTAACGGTTTGAAGGTGGTGCAGTCGAATTCTCCGGTGTTTAGACGCGTGAAAATCACGTGGACTTCAGGACCGAAAGAAGAAAACGGCGCTTACGGGCTTTACCCGGTTATGAGCCGTAATGTTCTGATTGAAGATTGTGATGTCAGCTACGCGTCGGACGCAGGGGTTTACGTCGGGCAGTCAGAAAACATTATCGTTCGCCGAAATAAAGTTCACGGCAACGTCGCCGGTATTGAAATTGAAAATTCAAAATTCGCTGACGTATATGACAACCATACCTTCGGTAACACAGCAGGTGTTTTAATTTTTAATTTGCCGAACCTTCCTGTAAAAGGCGGGCGCCAGACGCGTGTTTATAACAATCTTGTTGAAGGCAATAATTTAAAAAACTTTTCAACTGAGGGCGGTATCGTTCACTTGGTGCCGGAAGGCGTTGGCGTTTTAGTTATGGCCAACAGCGAAGTGGAGATCTTTAATAATCAAATTAAAGACAACCGCTTTACAGGTGTGGCTATTGCTCACTATGCGATTTCTGAAAAAAAATACGATGATGCGTCTTATGACCCAAAGCCGAAGCACATTTACATTCATAATAATAAAATTTCTAAGCGCCGCTTTCACTGGTTTGCTTACAACCGGTTTACAATCATTATAAAATTACTTGCAGGCCTGAGAACTCCCGAAATCGTTTACGACGGTATCGAAGACGGTACTTATGAGGGGAGCGCGGGGACAGATAACGACCGTCTCTGCATTCAGAACAATACAACCTTTGAAGGTGAAGCCGTGACTTACGGTAATCTTCACCTCGATAATCAGCGAAAGGGTTATCCGTTTCCTGGCGGCCCTGCGACCTACGATATGGGCCCACATAACTGTACATTTACGCCGTTTCCTGAGGTGGTTTTAGAGGCCCGGCCTAATCTTGAAAAAACGTTTCAGCAATTCAACAGCGCGATGATTTCTCCTCAATTGACTGAAAAATTCTGCGGTAAAAAAACCGAAGGTGTTAACTGGGCGGCTGCTGAATACGATTGCCCGAAACTTTCTGATTACCGTTTATTTGCCAATGTTTCTGATCCAACAAAAGACGGCCTGTCGGGCGGGTTTGAGTACAAACTGAATAACGAACTTTTTACCGACTATGCAGAAAAAAGCCGTTTCATTTTTTTACCGCCGGGGCAAAAAATTGATTACCGCGCAAGCGGCGTTTTAGATCTGCCGGTGGGCTCTGTTGTAACAAAGACATTCTCTTTTTACACAGAAGGCAGCGGCGGCAAAACTGTTCCTGTTGAAACACGTCTTTTGATTCGCAGAAAATCCGGGTGGCAAGCGTCTGTTTACCGCTGGGACAATGAAAAAAAAGAAGCGCATTTATTTCTTGGCGGAGAAATCCGGCCGATGAAAATTTTAGTTCACAATGAACGCCCGATGGATATCGAATACGGTATTCCAAACCGCAGACAGTGTATTTCGTGCCACGCGACTGATTTGAATAAAAGAAATGAGTTATCGCTCATCGGGCCAAAAGCTAAATTTCTGAATCACAATTTAAATCCATTAACTGCAGGTAAAAATCAGCTGGTGTGGATGAAAGAAACAAACCGGTTAAAAAATCTTCCGGTTCTGAGCGAAGTTCCGATGGTGGCCGTTTGGAATGATCCGCTTTCAGGTTCGCTGGATAAACGCGCGAAAGCTTACCTTGATATTAACTGTGCGCACTGCCACAGCCCGATGGGGGCTGCAACGAACACCGGCCTGTTCTTAGCAACGGAAGTTCCTACAGAAACTGTTGAGTACGGTCGCTGTAAACCACCGGTCGCTGCCGGCTTCGGCTCTGGCGGATATTTGTATGACGTGAATCCCGGCCATCCTGAAACTTCGATCTTGCCTTTCCGCATGAAAAGCAATTTGCTTGCAGCACGAATGCCGCAGTTAGGACGTTCAGTTGAGCATACGGAAGCCGTGGCGCTTATCAATGACTGGGTCTCTCATATGTCGGGTGATTGCCGTTAATTTTTGTAAGAGTTAATTCGCCGAAGCGGCCAGCGCATGACAGCTGTTCACGCGGCGGGGCCGCCACATCCGCATGATCTGTTCGACCGGCTTTGATTTCACAAGTTTAGGACCGAAATTTAAAACAGCTCCTGTGCCTGTTAAAACCAAAAAACCTAAGTTCGCATAGGGAATTCCCACTAAAGCACCAACGGCAGCCAGTACAGAAATGCCTGACCCTGCAAATAAAGCCACATTTTTGTAGACGTTATGACGTGAAGCCAGCTCCGGGTTCATGTCTTCAAGGCGGTTGATTGTTTTTAAAACGCCGACTTCATATACGCCTTGCGACGCTGTGGATTTTGCGACTGTCAGTAAAATGTTTTCGGCGATAGGAATATCAAGCACTTTCATCGCTGTTTCACACACCAGTAAGAAGGCTGTTTCTAAGCTGGCCCACCGGCCGTACATTTCAACTTCTTTCAAAGTTTTTTCTGCGCGAGACGGGTCTTCGCCCGGAGTAGATTTAATGAGCCCGGCTTTTTTAGCAGCGTTAACCATTAAAACTGAATTTGAAAGCCACTTCATGATCTTATCACTTTTTAACTGGATCGCGGCCGACATCGTTCCTGTTAAGGCGCCGATGATCAGGGCGTGCTCTAATGGGATTTCTTTTCCGACAATTAAGCCGATCGTAACGGTGGCGCCATTTGCGATAAAGCGAACAACGGCAAGAGTTGTATTGTAATGGCGTTTTAAAAATCCGGGACGTGCCGGCTCAACTTTAATATTTTTTTGCGGAGATTTATGACGGGCATCGACCTTTTGTGCGATTTCATTGATGGCTGCTTGCGCTGCTGAATCCGAAGGGCGCGGAATGTGGTCTGAAGCCGTTACGTTTAACTGATAAAGATGCTGAGTACGCTTGTCGCCAAGGCTTTGTTCAATCTGCCGTTTAGCTTCAGCCAGGTCTTTTGAATTTGATACATCAAAGCTTTGCACTTCCATATGGGCAGGGCCATAAGGGGTCGCCACGCTTTCAGTCGACATAAAGGCTGATTTTGCATTTTCGTTTTGGTTTGCGGCTACGGCAAGGTGAGTAGCCGGGCTGAGGCCGGCGATAAAAAGAAAGCTTAAAAAGAAGTTTCTAAAAAACGTTCTGGTCATAACGTGCAACACAGGGGCTATAGCGATTGCTGTGCCATTACGGGGCCGAATTTATGGCCGTTTCGGGTGTCTAGCCTGACTACACTCTGGTAACTGTGCCCAAAAGGGCGCGACAGTGACGTCTTCATACGACTGCCCGGAATTGACGAATTTTGAAAGTGATTTTGAATAAATTTCCTGAAAGGCAAAAGGCTGTTTTTGAAAGTCAATTTTGTGTTAGGTTAGGCTTTTAAAAATCAGGAATGAATATGAAAAAATCCTTTATATTTTTTGTACTTTTTTATACGAACATCGTATTAGCTGCTGAAGTTACGGTTTCAGTTGATAAAGCCAAGACCGTTGCAAAATATAATTTGGGTGTGGGCTCAGAAGTAACGTTAGAGTCGCCGATTCCTGAGCAGGCAGGTCCCGCGGTTTATTTAGGGAAAGCAACGATGCCTAACGGTGTTGATTCTTATCAGATGTTTCTTCATAAGCGTTCTGAGAAATTTCTTTTCTTTAAGCCTTCCGATGTAGATCTTGGAAGTAACCGGCCACAAAGTATTTTAAACCCGTACGAACAAGCGGGCGGTACCTGCACCGGTTACGCCATCTTCGGATTTTTGACTCAAAGTCATATGTCAGGTTTTTCAGGGACGGGTGTACTTGCTAAAAAACTCAGTGATGAGAAGGGCCGTACAACTCTGTTGGTTGATAACATCAATGAATACTATTTAACTCCGCAACACAGATATTCAATTCAGGGAATTCTAAATAAATACGGAAAAGAATTCGGATTTACCTGCAAAACTTATAAATACGAAACTTACGAGCGCTTAAAAGGCCGCATCACCGGCCAGGTCAACATCGGCATGCCGGTCGTGGTGTCGTTCAATATCGGGCCGAATATGTACAAATCGCCTTTCGAATTAAAACTGGTAAATGATTCAAAAGCGATAGATCAGCGCCTTTGGCTTCCGCGCCGTGAAGGCGAACGTAACTCGGGCGGGCATACGGTGGTGGCGGCGGCTTCATTTGAATACAATAATAAAACCTACTTAATTATACTGGATTCCGACTGGACAGAGCCACGCGTGTGGGACATGGAAGGTTTTTTGAACGACCCTAAAACCGCAACGAACGAAATCGAATTAACGGTTTGTAAATAAATGAAACCGGCAGAGGGCACTCAGCAGATGTTTGCAGTGATCTTCAGTTCTAAGCGCGCAGAAACAAGTGCAGAAGAATACAAGCAAGTGGCTGATAGAATGATTCAGCTGGCAAGCGGGCAAAAAGGCTTTCTCGGTGTTGAAAGCGCCAGAAACCCAGATGGTTCGGGTATTACGGTTTCTTACTGGCAAAGTCTGGACGATATCAAAAACTGGAAGTTACACAGTGAACATCTGTCTGCCCAGCAACAAGGCCGCGAAAAATTTTATTCATCCTTCAAAGTAAAAATCTGTAAAGTTGAAAGACAATACGAATTCTAGCTGATAACTGCAGCCTGCTTTTCGCTTTTTTCCTGCTTTTCCCACATGTCGGCGTATTCACCTTTTTTAGCAATGAGTGCACCGTGAGTGCCACGCTCAACAATCTCGCCGTCTTTTAAAACAATAATTTCATCAGCATGAACGATCGTTGAAAGCCTGTGGGCAATGATCAGAGTCGTACGGTTTTTAGAAACTTCTTTTAATGACGCCTGAATTTCTTTTTCAGTATGAGAATCCAGTGCGGATGTGGCTTCATCGAACAATAATATCTGCGGGTTTTTCAAAATCGTGCGGGCAATGGCCACTCGCTGCTTTTCGCCGCCGGAAAGTTTCAGTCCTCGTTCACCGACAGCTGTGTCGTATTTCTTTTTAAGTGATTCGATAAACTGGTCGATCTGCGCCATTTTAGCTGCAGATTTTACTTCGTCCATATTGGCAGCTGGCTTTCCGTAATGAATGTTGTATCCGATACTGTCGTTAAAGAGCACGGTATCCTGCGGAACAATTCCGATAGCTTTCCGTAAGGATTTTTGTGTAATTTTTTTGATGTCACTCGAACCGATGCGAACACTTCCTGTTGTTACATCATAAAAACGAAAAATGAGTCTTGCGATAGTAGACTTTCCGGATCCGCTTGGCCCAACAACGGCCAGCGTTTTGCCTTCCGGAATTTTAAAGCTGACATTTTTCAGAATGGTGCGGTCCTGATTGTAGCCGAATGTGACGTTGTCAAATTCGATTGTCCACTGGTCAGGTTGCAGGTCCGGTGCGTTCTCAGCATCTTTAACATCTTCATTCACTTTTAAGAGTTCAAACATTTTCTCCATGTCGACCAAACCGAGCGTAATCTCGCGGTAAACAAAGCCCAGAAACCCCAGCGGGATAAAGAGCTGTAGTAAAATGGTGTTCGCTAAAACAAAATCACCGAGAGTCAGCGTTTTATTAACGACACCTTGTGCCGCCATCCACATAATGGCAATGGAGCCGATGCCGATGATCAACTGCTGGCCGATATTCAGTAACGAGAGGCTCGACTGACTTTTCTGTGCTTCGATCTGGTATTTCAGTAAAGACCCGTTGTAGCGGTTGTATTCGTGATCTTCGTTATTGAAATATTTTACGGTTTCGTAATTCAAAAGCGAATCGATGGCTTTAGTGTTGGCTTCGGTGTCGCTTTCATTCATGTTCTTTCTGAACTTCGTACGCCAGTTTGTAATCGCAAAGGTGAAGTACACATAAAATCCCACGCAGCCGAAAGTGATAAACGCAAAGGCGGGCCCGAAGTTGTTATAAAAAATGACTGTCACTAACAGAATTTCAAGCAAGGTCGGAATGATATTAAAAAGCATAAAGCTTAAGACCGTTTGAATAGCGCGGATCCCGCGTTCAATAACTCTGGAAAGTCCGCCGGTTTGCCGGTCTAAGTGAAACGAAAGCGAAAGCTTATGAAGATGTGCGAAGGTTGAAAGTGCAATCGTGCGCTGCGAGTGAAGGGAAACTTTGGCAAAGATCATGTCGCGAAGCTCGCCGAAGGTCTGGGTCATGATGCGGGCTAAGCCATAGCTGAGTATGATTCCGACCGGTAAAGCCAATTCTGTTTGAAGCGAAAGAGCGTCCACTGCGTTTTTGTAAAGAAAGGGCACGTAGACGTTAATGACTTTTGCTAAAAGCAGACAGCTCATGGCCGCGACAACACGCACCCGAAGTGAGAACTGATTCTTCGGCCACAGGTGAGTCATCAGAGTTTTAGCGGTGTCCCAGTTGGTTCTTTGCAGATTAGAGTTTTTCATCGAAAAAATTCTAAGCTGCTTTCATGAAATTGGCTAACGAATATCATTCAGGAATTTAATCTTCTGATGGAAAAAATTAATTTTAACTCTGTGTGTAAGGCTGTTAGAGCTTGTCACCTGCGGGTAAAAGGGCTGTGATATTTGCATTGAGGGGAACACTTACACTATGCAATCAATTAACGGAAAATCTCTAACTGCTCTGCTTCTGGTGACGGCACTTACGTTTTCAACTTCTGCAACTTCGTCTTTACAAAATTTAAAGACGAACATGGAAGGAAAGCACGTCCGTTACACAGTTAAAGTAGATGTTAAAAATGTTTTCGAAATGGGCCGTTATGCAAAATGGTTGCAAAAAAACGGATACGACGTAGCCGGTTACAGCTGGAGAAAAGGTGAAGTCGAAGTCATCACCGACATGGCCGGCATTGAAAAATTAAATGAAAATCATCTGCAAGGTTTTACATTAGAAGAAGCCGGTGATCTGGCCGTTGATTCCCGTTACTTGAACCCTGCAAAAGTTGAACAAAAATTAAAAGACCTGAATGCAAAATACCCGCAGTTTACAAAATTAGAACAAATCGGAACGTCTCTTCAGGGCCGTGGCATCTGGGCTTTGCTGGTTTCAACCACTCCGTTAACAGACAGTGCTGAATACGCGGCAAAACCGTCTATTATTTTCGATGGTATGCACCACGCACGTGAAGTCATGACGTCAGAAGTTGTAATGGACGTTGCCGAATTCGCTTTAGACAATCTTGATAAAAACACCGGTGATGCTGAACTTCTTAAGCGTTGGAATGTGTGGGTTGTGCCGATGTTAAACGTTGATGGCAATAACTTAGTTTGGACGCAATCAAGCTACTGGCGTAAAAACGCGCGCGGCGATGGCAGCAGCACGTGGGGTGTTGATATCAACCGTAACTATCCATTTAACTGGAACAAGTGTAACGGCGCTTCGAATTCTAAATTCAGCGATGCGTACCGCGGGCCAAGCGCCGCCTCAGAACCTGAAACAAATGCTTTGATGAGCCTTGCGTTTAAAGTCCGTCCGACTGCTTCGTTGTCTTATCACTCTTACAGTGAGCTGGTACTTTACCCTTACGGCTGTAACGGAGTAACCACAGGAGACAACGCATTGGTGTCTTCAGTTGCAAATGAGCTTGCGGCGATGCTTCCTGCTGATAACGGCAACGGACACTACGATCCGGGCACGCCATGGCAGTTGTTGTACGATGTTGATGGAGACTCAATGAGTTTCATGCACGGCGAATTCGGAGCTATTGCTTACACATTCGAAGTCAATCAAAGCTTTCAGCCGAGTTACGATTTGAAGGCGCCAACGGTTCAAAAGCACCGTAAAGCGTGGTCTTTCTTCTTACACCGCCTTGAAAAAGGTTTGGTTACATTACGTGTTGTCGATGGCCGTACGAACGAGCCGGCTAACGCGCAAATCGGAATTTCAAATATTCAGTTAGTACAGGGTGAAAAACCGTTTAAAACAAACGGCGCCGGTTACTATTTTAAAGTTTTAAATCCGGGCGATTACGCTCTGACAATTCAGTTGCAAGACGGCCGTTCGCAGGTGTTGATGATCAAAGTCGACGCGTCTGCGCAGTCACACACAATCGTTATCAATTAAAGTTTTTTAAAAAAGAAAAGTGGAAAATAGTCTCGCGATGCGGGACTATTTTTATTTTGCACAGAATTCGACGCTTTCAACCATACACGTTAACTCATTGAATTTCT
This sequence comes from Pseudobdellovibrio sp., assembly GCA_020696855.1. GTDB lineage: Bacteria > Bdellovibrionota > Bdellovibrionia > Bdellovibrionales > Bdellovibrionaceae > Pseudobdellovibrio. Next base: position 1,462 of record JAJFMT010000084.1, on the reverse strand, counting down.
TACTGGCCGTCACTTTGCATTTTGTTTGTGTTCGACTTACAAAGCGCCAAGGAGGGGCTTTATGAAGTATTTAATCTTCGCCGCAGTTTATTTCTTTTCATTGATTTTAATTGCTGCCATTAACCCGAAAAGTTCAGAAATAAAACCCGACAATTCAGCTATTAATCAGCGCGATCGTGACCCGAAAGCAGTGACGGCCAGTCAGCAGTCTTCCGGCGAGATGGACATGTACCTTGTCAGCCGTATCCGCAAAGACATCATGGATGAAAAAGAACTTTCAACATATGCGAAGAACGTAAAAATCATTGCGCTGGACGGACAGGTGACTGTGAAAGGACCTGTACGAAGCCGTGATGAAGCTCAAATCATTTTAAAATTTGCCCGTGCCGCTGCAGGTGTGCCTAACGTGATTAATGAACTTTCAGTCGTGCCGGAAAAATAATATTTAAGGAGAAATTATGATCGCTAGAAATAAAGTAGTAATGGGTGTTTGCCGTTCAAAAAGTGATGTTGAACGAGCTGTCGAATCACTTCGCCGTGAAGGCTTTTCAACAGATGACATTTCTGTTCTGGCTCCGGACCGTGAAAAGGCAACAAAAGTTGAAGCCAGTACAAAGGCGCCTGAAGGTGCCGTTACAGGTGCAAGTGCCGGTGCGGTCATCGGTGGTGCAATCGGTTTACTTGCCGGTGCAGGAGCGCTTATGGTTCCGGGTTTAGGTCCATTGATCGCAGCGGGCCCGATCATGTCTGTGATGGCAGGGGCGGGTGTCGGCGGTGCCGTCGGTGGCATCGGCGGAGCTTTAGTCGGTTTGGGATTCCCTGAATACGAAGCAAAACGTTATGAAAGCTATGTGAAAAACGGTGGCTTTTTGATTTCTATTCATACAGAAAGTTCTGATGAAGTGGCTCACGCGAAAAAATGTCTTCAGTACTGTGATGCGACTGATATTTTTTCAACGGATGAAATCGTCAGTGAGGGAACTCCTGCCGGTGACTGGCGTCAGGCAAATGCGCCATTTTCAGATCCGGCCCACCGGGTTGACAAGGGTCCTTCACGCACGTGAAAATAAAGCATGTCATTAAATTTTAAATTATACTTAGTCGCTTTTTTAAGTTTTGTCGTGGCCGATACTATTTGGATCGGCTTCGTCATGAAAAACTTTTATACGCAACAAATGATAAACTTCGGCCGCATCTTTGAAGGAAAATTTGAACCGCTTCTGTGGGCTGCGCTGATTGTGTATCTGGTACTGTCGATCGGAGTTGTTGATTTTGTTCTACCGAAATTAGCAGCCGATTCAAATTTACTTTCTTCGTTTTTAACCGGCGCACTTCTGGGGTTGGTCGTTTATGGCACTTATGATTTCACGAATTTGGCAACGGTAAAGGACTATTCGCTGACGCTTACTTTTGTTGATGTGGGGTGGGGAATGTTCGTTACGGGCCTTGCCAGCGCGGTTAC
>JAJFMT010000158.1 GCA_020696855.1 Pseudobdellovibrio sp. | reverse complement strand
AACACTTTGGTATCGCTTGCAAGCAAACCGGAAGACACCCGTTATTTTGAAAAAGAAATTAAGAAACTTTTGTTGAACACAAAATTCATTAAGACAAAAAAGGCTTCTTCGATAACTTTGCCTTTGATTTTTAAATGAGGAACCAATGACCATCATTCAGCTCAGTTACATCGTAGCCGTTGATAAATATAAAAATTTCGGCGTTGCCGCCCAGCACTGTCAAATCACGCAACCCACACTCAGCATGCAGATCCAGAAGCTGGAAGAAGAGCTGGGAGTCATCTTGTTTGACCGTACCGAACAGCCGATCAAGACGACGAAGATCGGGGCGACACTTTTGCGTCAGGCAAAAATTATTCTGCGCGAAGTACAAAGCTTCAGTGACCTGGTTTCTGAGGAAAAAGACGAAGCCCGCGGCGAAATTAAAATCGGTGTGATTCCAACTATTGCTCCTTACCTGATGCCGTTATTTTTAAGAGATTTCATGAAGGCCAATTCTGAACTGAAAGTGATCGTAGAAGAACTGCAAACAGGACAGATTCTTCAGAAACTTGAAGAAGGGTCTCTGGATCTGGGATTGTTAGTGACACCGATCGAGCGAGAAGGCCTGAAAACAGAGCCTCTTTTTTACGAGCCGTTTTTAGCATATGTTTCTGAAAAATCCCCTTTATCGAAAAGTAATAAAGTAGATCAGAAAGATCTGAACTCAGGTGACTTGTGGCTTCTGACGGATGGCCATTGCTTTCGTGAGCAGTCATTGCTGATTTGTAAAAACCGTAAAAAACACTCGGATCAGAACAAACATCTGCTTTTTGAAAGTGCCAGCCTTGAAACTTTAAAACGCATGATTGACCAAGAAACCGGTTTTACACTTTTACCGTACCTGGCAACGCTTGATATTAAAAATTCCAAAAAACTGAAAGAGTTTAATCATCCGGTACCGGCACGTGAAGTGAGTTTGATCTACAATTCTTATTTTAGAAAAAATAAAATTAAAGAAAGCCTGATCGAAAGTATAAAAGAGCATCTCCCGCCTGAAATGAACACCACCGTCACTAAAAAAGTTCAGGTGGTTGATCTTCCTATCGGCCGGAACTCTTAATTAAAGAATATAACGAAATTCTACCGGTGCCTTCACATCAGGGTGAAGCGAACGCATCACCGGACAGCCTTTGGCCACAGTCTCAAGTTTATGGCGCTGATCAGGTGTTAATGCAGCCGGAAGGTCAATGACTGTTTTCAAACTTCCGATGGTACGGGGGTTTGAGTTCATTTCTTTTTCAACACTCATCTTTGCGCCTTTAATATCGAGGCCATCTCGTTCGCCGATGATAGCCATCGTTGTCAGAATACATGTCCCCAAAGCCGTTGCTACCAAGTCTGTCGGAGAAAAACTTTCTCCGCGTCCTTGATTGTCTTTCGGTGCATCGGTTTCAAGTAACGCCTGCGACGGCTCATGCTTGGCCGTGCAGTGTTTTTCCCCCATGTACGTCGCTGTCATTTTGACCATAAATCGAATCCTCATTCCATTCGGTTAAATCTAAGTTCAACGCTGCTGCCAGTACTTCATTAATGTGATCGACCAGCGTAAACTGAATTTGAGATCGTACCTCTTCCGGCACGTCTTTCAAATCTTTTTCGTTGCGTTTAGACATGATGACCTGATTTACGCCCGCTCTGTGTGCGGCAATAATCTTTTCTTTAATTCCGCCCACAGGCAATACTTTGCCGCGAAGACTGATTTCACCTGTCATAGCCAATCGGGAATTCACCGGAATGCGTGAAACAAGGGAGGCCAGCGATGTCAGCAGTGTAATACCGGCGGACGGGCCATCTTTTGGAATGGCGCCTGCAGGTAAATGCACGTGGATATCGAACTTATTAAAATTAAATGTCGGTGCAATTGCTGAGAGACGCGCTTTCAGCAATGATTTCGCAATCTGAGCGGATTCTTTCATCACATCACCCAATTGCCCGGTCAGGATCAAATCTCCCTTCCCGGGAACCAGTGCTGATTCAATGAATAGAATGTCGCCTCCAACAGGAGTCCACGCAAGGCCCGTTACCACGCCTGCAGGGTTCAGCTGATCGGTAACTTCGAAAGTGAATTTTTCAGGGCCGAAGATTTCTTCTAGCTGCTGAACACTTACTTTCACAACGCCCTGGTTTTTTAATACGTCTTCACATTTGGCGCGGCAGACTTCTCCTAATTTTCGTTGTAGGTCACGAACGCCGGCTTCACGGGTGTAATTTGAAATGATTTTTAAAATCGCGGCGTCGCTGATTTCAATTTGTTTCAAGGTTAATCCGTGTTCTGCCACTTGCTTCGGCCATAAGTGGTTTTTTGCGATATGCAGCTTCTCAGCTGTTGTGTAACCACTGAGGTCAATGACTTCCATACGGTCAAGCAATGGCAGCGGAATCGATTCCAGCGAATTCGCTGTCGCAATAAACATGACTTTAGAAAGATCGTAAGGTGCTTCCAGATAATGATCTGTAAACGTGTTGTTTTGCTCAGGGTCTAAAACTTCCAGCAAAGCTGCTGACGGGTCGCCTGCAAAGTTGCGGTTCAGTTTATCAACCTCATCGAGAACTAAAACCGTGTCGTTTTCTCCGGCTTTTTTCATCGCCGTTAAAATTTTACCAGGGAGGGCGCCGATGTAAGTTCTTCTGTGGCCGCGGACTTCAGCCTCGTCACGGACGCCGCCGAAGCTGATGCGCTGATATTTTTTACCGAGGCTTTTTGCAATACTTTGCCCCAGAGAGGTTTTACCGACTCCGGGAGGGCCTACGAATAAAAGCACAGAACCTTTTTTATCTTTTTTCATTTTCAAAACGGCTAAGTGCTGCAGAATTCTTTTTTTAATTTTATCAAGACCGTAGTGATCGTCGTTAAGAACTTT
>JAJFMT010000083.1 GCA_020696855.1 Pseudobdellovibrio sp. | reverse complement strand
TGATTCAGCAGGGACGCGATTCTTTGCTCTGCTACTTGCGATAGATCTAAACCTTCGTTAGACGCTTCTTCCGGAGCAAAGTTTTCCGGTCTGCTGATGAAAGATTTAATCCGGGGAATTCTTAAAGCCGATTCAGTTAAAATAAGAACCGTTGCGAAGACGAAAAGCGCATAAAAAAAAGTTTTTGCTGCCCTTATCACTGTTTAAACTTTTCCTGCGGTTTGGTTTGGTTAGTGTAGTTAAGAATGGCCTCCGCCACGACTTTGGCAACGTACTGATTGCTTTTTAAGGTCAGATGCCCAAAGGTCACTGCCGAACGGTCGGTAAAATATTCGGCATAAGCCGAGTTTGAGTTCTGAAAAAAATCACCATAATCGAGAAATTCAATATTCTTTTTGTCAGATAGAATTTGTTGAATTTCACTTATGTCAGTCATGGGATAAGGCAAAATCATCAAATGAATACTGAGCTCATCGGCCATATCTGAAAGTTTTTTATAATTGCCGGCGGTAACAAGATTTTGTTCGTGAGTGTTGAGATAAACTTTTTCTTCCTGTGCCGTTTTCAGCTCAGGAAACTCATGTTCAATAACCTGCTTGTTTCTTCCGGTTAATCCGTTTTCTTTTTTAATAAGCTCTTTCGCAACGCGAAGCCCTTCGTCACGCTTTCCGGCTTTGGCCAATTGCTTCGAGTAGTAAACATAGAGCAGCGGATTTTCAGTTTTCAGGTCATACGCGGCTTTCAGGTAGCTTTCCGTTTCGGCGGACAGGGGTACTGAAATTCCTGCAATCCCTCTCATATCAGCCGCGAAACTATCACCTGGCCATCGATTAAGAACTGTATTGGCGATCTCAATCGCCAAATAGTACGCCTTTTGAGAATTGTTTGCTCCCCTGTTGATTAAATAATCCAGTACCGCGTGATGTTTTGATAAGTTCGCATCGTTACTTAAATAATGGTGAATCTCTTGTTCTATTTGCTGCCAGTTTGCAGCCGTTGCGGGGTTAAAAACTTCAATTGGCGTCATTTCTTTTTTTGGCTGAAGTGCAAGAGCCACTCCTTTAAGAGAATTATACCCTACCAGTAATAGATGCTCCGCCACGGCAACTAAGCGCACACGTTGCCAGAACTTCAGTTGCCCAGTGAGTTTAAAATCGTTTAAGCCGATCATACTGATGACAATCTCAGGTTTTAGTTTCTGAACTTCTGATTTAAACGACTCAAGAAGTGAAGCGCTGGATTCCCCGATCTTGGCGCCGTTAACCACAAAGAATTTTCCGGGTGCAGCTTCGTTCAGGTACTGCTGAACAATTGAAGGATAGGATTTATCCAAACCCCAGGCGGTAATAGAATCACCAAGAATTAAAATGGGAACGGCCCCTTCGCGATAATATTCCTGCGGTGGTAAGTAAAAAGTGTTCAGTCGTGAAGGCAGACGGTCACCGAAGAACTGTAGAAATATTTCAATTATTAAACAGACAAGAAAAACAAATGCTGCCGCTTTAAAAACCCGTGTATTCACCGCGGAGCCAAAAGGGCCGCTTTCATTTACTTAGATCCTGCTTTCAGCATTTTTTCTACAACCGGATCGAAAACTTCAGCTAGAGGCTCAGGCCCTGTTGCCTCACGCTCGAGATCAGATAATTTTTTTCTTAAGTTACTTTTCTCGTAGGTGATCAGGTACTGCAATTCCTGAATTGTCAGTTTTTTTCTGGCCTTTGCTTTCCATTGCTCTTCAAAAAGCATTTCGGCTTGCTTTTCAAATTCAGGGGTTTCCAGAAAATTATATTTTGCATCCATTTTTTTTGTGGTGCGACGGTAATATTTTATTGTTCCTTTGATAAATCCCAAATTGGACACAAATTGCGTGTGGTAGTAATCATTAAGGGCGATGTTGTAATCGTTTGCTGCTTGTGCTGCTAAAGCCTGTGCGTTTTTTGCTGCCGCAGCTGCTTGCGCCGGCGTTGGTGCGGGGGCCGGTTGCGCAGCTTTAGCCGGGGATGCTGCAGTAGGCGCCGCAGGTGAGGGCGTCTTCGCAGGTGCCTGTGCAAACAGATCAACCGAAGCAAACAAAAATACTGCAAAAGAAAAACTAAGGTACTGCCGCAGCTGATTAACCGACATTTTCATTCCTTCATTTCACCCAATTTTAATCTCTGTGTAAAGGACTATCTGTCTCTGTTAATCTTTGTCGCGAACAAGCTCTTCACGCTCGTCTAATTTTTTATTAATTTTTCTGATATTCCGTGCCGGTAAAAACGGAAAGATAAAAGGAAAGATGCCATGAACAATCAGGACTAGTCCTGTAAATAGCAGGAAGAAACCCCACGAGATGGCCGAGCCGCCGTGTTCAAAATAAGACTCGCCCACAGACTTTAAATGTTCTTTCGGGTTGGTAATGACTTTCAATTGGCCCCCGGAGTTCTTAAGTTGAATAGGAAGATTCAATGATGCTAACATTTGAGCATGTCTTTTGACAATTTCATTTTCTGGATCATCTTTGTATTCGTTCTGGCTCTGTATTTGGTCTCAAAAAGAACTTTGCAAAATTACATTCTGCTTGCGGCAAGTTTTTTCTTCTATTCATTCTGGAGTTTGAAGTTTACTGCAATTTTACTGGTTACCTCGACGATCGACTACATTGTCGCCATTCTTCTCGACCGTACAGAGAAACTGAACCACCGGCGCGCTTTGCTGGGCGTCAGTCTCTTCAGTAACATCGGAGTGTTGTTCTTTTTTAAATACTATCTGTTTTTCACAAACAGTTATCAGTCTTTGGGTGACATATTCCCTGCCTTTCCTGAGCTTTATAAGTGGGGATTACCCCTGGGAATCAGCTTCTACACGTTTCAAATTTTAAGTTACACCATCGATGTTTATAAACGCCGGATTAAAGCGACGAACAACTGGGCCAATTACACTTTGTTCGTAATGTTCTTTCCCCAGTTAGTGGCGGGACCAATTGAAAAAGCCCGTTCACTGTTACGGCAGATCGAAGCCGACCGGAATGTAAGCTACAACGACATTGAGCAAGGCGCGCTGCTCTGCCTTTGGGGGTATTTCAAAAAAATTTTTGCGGCAAATGCGCTGACTTACCCGCTGGCTTTTTATACGGCACATAAAGGTCCACTGGGCCTTCCGCTCGTTCTATTGTTGGGTTTGCTTCAAACCATTTTGGTTTACCTGGACTTTTCCGCTTACAGTGACATGGCGCGCGGGATGGCTCGCTGTCTGGGTATAAAACTTATCATCAACTACCGCCCGTTCTGGTTTGCGAAAAATCCGACAGAGTTCTGGCAGCGCTGGCACACGAGTTTAACGAACTGGATCCGCGAATATGTCGTACTTCCGATTAGAAATAAAAATGCGTCTTTGACCGTCGAGTATTTCAAAATAATTTTTGTAATGGTGTTGGTTGGTTTGTGGCACGCGCCCAAACTGAATTGGCTGCTCTTCGGCCTTTTTAACGGAATTCTCATTGTCGCAGATCAGTTGCTTGCGAAGTCAAAAAACATTCAACCGCTCAGATATGTTTTATTTCTGTTTCTAATTTTCGGTTGCGGCCTTCTTCATTTGATGTCTGAGCCCGCATTCTTTCAGTCGGTTTCGGCGTCATTTAACAATATTTCTGACCTGACTTACGTGTCAGAATTATTACTTTATACAGCCTCTTTTGTCTTACCCGTTTTTATTGTCGAAAGCTTTGCTAAATTCCATGAGGCAGGAGAGAAGAATTACCTGCAGGGATTCTTTCCGAAAGCGTTTCTGGTCAGTGCGTGTCTTATCGGGATACTGTTCTTAGACAGAAAAGCCGGCCAGGGTTTTATTTACTTTCAGTTTTGATCTCAGGTTCTCATCTCTCTGGCCTGGACTGCGTTGGTTTACAACATTCCACACTTAAGTTAAAATCAGACTTATGCAGCTTGATTTCAGTAAGGTAAGAATTTTTTCAATCAAGACAGAAAAATTTTTCCTTTACTACCCTTTTTTATTTTTAGCGCTCATTCCTTTTGAACTTCTGTTCTCAGACGCTGCTACAATGGCCTCTACCGACCAGTTTCTGCGGCGATTACTGGTCAACGTTTTGTTCTTAGATTCGACACATGTTTTTTTAACCTACTTCGTTTTAATGCGGCTTCCGGAACTGAAAACCTGGGCGCAGGATAAAAAATCACTGTCATCTTCCTGGTTTTATATTCGGCTGATACTGATTTTCGGCATCCTGCTTTTTTATTTCAATTATTCTTGGCCTGAAAAAGATGTCCCATGGGAGTTGGAAATCGTGACCATGATTATTGCCTTCATGCCGATTCAACACTCGATGTATCAAATCCGCGGATTGTCGTTAGCTTACAATGCCGGTGTGCGCTCCGGATTGTATTCGCAGACAAGCAGCACTGAGGCCATTCGCCCTTCGCTGGAAAAAATAAAATTAAGTGAGGTTTGGGAAAAGGCTGCGTTTATTTTGTTTTTCGCAGGAATCATCGGAAGGCGAATTCTGCAAAAACGTGATAATTTTATTACTTCATCTCTGACGCCTGAAAATCTGACTTTGGCTCAATGGGTGATGTACGCCCTGATTTTGGCCGCGGGTTTCGCGTTTGTGCGCTCACTCTTGATTTTAGGAACACGGGAAGTGGGATGGAGCGGAAAACTGATTCACTTCAGCCGCCTTATCGCTTATCCACTGATGAGCGTTTCGTTCATCGCGGCAAACCTGATCAGCATTTTTCATGGGATCGATTATTACCTGGTCGTAAAAAAAATGGTGAACGCCAGTCAGACTACAGAAAGCGAACGAAAGCTGAATCTTCGTGTCGTTAACTTCACTTTGATTGCCAGCGGCTTATTGTTCACTGCTTTATCTTACTGGCGCTATATTTACCAAAATGAGCCTGTGATTCCGTCAACGCTGTTGTTTTTAAACGGGTTTGTCGCTGCTATATCTTATCTGCATTATTACCTGGACCGCATCATTTTCAGAATGCGTGACCCTGATGCCCGAAAGATAATTGCACCTTTGATTACGGCAGTCCCTTCCGTCCGTTCGTGAGTTCAGATAGAATTTCTTTTTGTTTTGCCAATTGATGTTTCGGTAAAATTGTCCACAAATACAATCTTTCGCGGCCATTTGTAGCGCGCAAGATTTTCATGAATTTTCTTATTGATGATATCAGTTTCACGTAACCGGCTTTTTACATAAGCGACCGGCACTTCTCCCAGCGCAAAGTGTGTTTCGCCTTTCACAATACATGCTTCGACCCCGGGCACAGACAGAATGACATTTTCGATTTCCTGCGGACTGACTTTAAAACCGCCGACATTAATCGTAAGGGTCAGCCGGCCTGTGAAATACAAATCATCTTCTGATACTGTGGCTGCATCGCCGGTTCGAAGCCAGCCCCCCTCTTGCGGAAGCTCAGAAACACCGTTCGATTCCGGGTCAAACGCCAGCCCTTTACAAGGGCCATCTAACAAAACTTCTGATGATTTTGAATCCAGTTTTATCTGGTAGCCCGGTTGCGGGACTCCCAGAAAATACTCGTATTTTTTTAAGTCCTCTTTTGAATTAACTTCGAAGCAAGAAACGTATGGTCCCATTTCTGTCAGCCCGTAAATCACCTGTACACGAAAGCCCAGATTCAACATCTGAATTAATACTGATTTACCGACAGGGACCGATCCGGTGACGATCAGAGGCCTGCTTGAAAAACGAATGTTTCTTTTCTCACAGTACTCGTTCAAATAACGAAACATCGAAGGAACAATGACCGAATGGGTTACAGCCGAAAGCGTCTGCGAAATAGCTGCATAGTCTGTTTTTTCTACTATCAAAACCGTAGCTCCCGAGCGCAGAGCCGGTAGTGCCTGCATACAGAAGCCGCCCATATGAGAGTAAGTAAGAAGGCTTAAAATCTTAGAATGATTAGTTAGTATTTGCCCGTTAGCCGCTATTCCGGCGTTGACCCACAGGTTTGTAAAACTGTGAAAAATATATTTTTGCCTGCTTGTAGTACCGGAGGTTTTAAAAAGTGCGCCGGTCAGAGGCTTTGCCGGTGCTGAGCTCTTCTCGCCGTTATGAATTTTGATTTCAAAGGCCTCAGAATGTTCATTAAAAGAAATTTCGCGGCAGAACCCAAGTTCTGCTGTGAGCGTTTGAAATTCTTTTGCTGTCACTTCATTGAAAACGGGAATATAAAGAAGCTCTAATTTTTCACAGGTCAGGAATACGACAAAATGTTCGGGGCCATTAGCTGCTTTCAGCAGAATTTTTTCGCCTTTGCTGACACCGGTAACTAGAAGCTGCTGCGAAAGCTTCGCAACCAGTTTAATGATCTTTTCGGCGTTCCATGTATTACCATTTCGGCAAACCGAAAAACCGGAGTTATTGAGAAGCGCAGTATTGAAATTCATGGGCACGCTCTCGCCATTAAAAAATAAACTCGTCTTCCCGGATTAAGCCGTTAATAGCCGGCTTAATCAGATTATTCTTTCGTTTTCTAAGATGCTCAGCGCTTAGCTCGTCAAGCAAAGGTATCAGCTTCGATGTTAAGACGCGGTTCCCCTCAGGTGTTAAATGGAAAGTATCTTCAAAATACTCTGCCGTTTCGTCTTTAAAAATCTCTGAAAAATTAATAAATCGAAATTCACTTTTATATTTAGCCGTTTCGGAATCTATCAGAGCTTTAATTTCCTGGCCGTCTTCAGAACCAAAACGTGTGAAGCCTGCTTCTTCTGCCGGCGTGCGGTTTTTTTTGAAATGCAGACTTGGCGGAAACACGGCAAGGAATTCAGCACCTAAATCACGCGACAGCATGGCAGCCAATCGCAGATTCTGAACATAGGATTTAGCAAGCAAAGGCCTGAATTCAGACCGCTTCGGATAATTTTCAGAGATGAGACCTTTGGTCATCGAATTGTAAATCTGATAATTGAAGACATCTCTTAAAACCTTGCTGCCCAATGCCAGCGTCGGCATCCATTTGTAGTCACCAACATCGGTGTAAAAAGCGGGATGAGCCTCATACAAAACAAAACGGTGAGGATAATTAACCCGCGGGTCTATTCCGGCATCGAACATGTCATTTTGGCCGGTGTAGCTGAGAATAATATCAGGCTGGTAACCGGCAATATCAAAAAGCAGACGGGCTACATCCTGGCGGCTAACTGACGAATCAATACCGTAGTTAAAAACTTTGATATTGGGTTTACCGGCTTCCGCAAATCTTTTCTGAAGAATACGCGGAAACGGCGGGCGGCCGTTGAATACTACTGAAGAACCCAGAACAAAAATGCGGATTTCATCTGTGGGTTTTTCTTTTGACGGCAGGTCCCCCAAGTAACCTAGAGAATTTGTTACACCTTCAAGGTCTGGCTTCGCTGTGAACATGACGTAAGGCTTCGGCACATGAAAAACGGTCCTTAACGGAAACATTTTTTTTGGATGAGCATCGTCCGTAACAAAACGGTAAACCATTTCCAGCATGAAGGCAGCAAAAGCGATGGACAGTAAAGTTATGAAAACCTGGCCCATCAATCTTTCAAATTTATATCTGGATTTTACACCGGCCATAACTCGTTCTGCTCCCGCTTCTACTACAGCGATTCAAAGGTTCAGAGTCAACTTTATCTGGACTTCAAAATACATTACTTTTACTATCGTTTTGTGAAGTGGCGATACCTGCCTTTTTCTGCGTTAGTCTTTATTTTATCTCTTGAGATTTTGCTTCGTTTAGTCAGCTGGGGTCTCTCGTTAAAACATTTTTCTTTCATGCTGCCTGATTCTGAAACGCGCATTGTGACTCTAGGTGAATCAACTTCAACAGATAACTTCGAAAATGTTCTTACATGGCCCCGGCAGCTTGAAAAAATACTGGCAGAGAGAGGGCTTAAAACCCGGGTTGTTAACCTTTCAAAGCCCGGTACAAATTCATTCTATCTGGTTCAAAAACTGAAAACACAAATTATTTCATTAAGACCGGCTGTTGTTATTGCCATGATGGGCGTCAATGACGCCGTCAGTATCAAGATGCAGGAAAGTTTCTGGCTGAGAAACTTTTATATTGCGCGCTACTATAAGTGGTACCTGTACCTGAATGGCGATACTCAGGATTTAACAAATGAATCTACAAAGACAGCAGTCAACCCCTCAGAAACAAACTTCGCGTCGAAAGCCGAAGGAAACCAAGAGGCACTGGAATTAAAAGTCTCAAATTACCTGGCCGCATTGGAAGAAGTTCCGGTCGCAGAAACTGAAATGTCGGCAAAAAGTCTTGAGGCCGGCGACCCGAAAAACTTTTCTTACATCCTTTACCGCAGTGTTAACCGCCTTTTTGCAAATATGAATTTACAGCAGTACCGCAAGTTCATGATCCTCAACGAATTTTTACTTTCTCGCGGGCTTTTTGACGAAAACATTGTGTACTACCGCCTTTACTCTGACTGGACCGAAAGAAATATTAAAGGCTGCACGGAATTCACTGAAACCATGTGGGCGCGTTACACGTATCAGTTCAGCGAACGGCATTTAAGCATGATCGCCAACTGCATCAGCAAAGCGAATGAAGCACAAAAAGCCACTTTCGCAAAAGTGCTACAGTCACAAGAGCTGGGCTTTGCCTTCGACTCAGAAAAACCGGCTTCAACTGCTTTAACGGCGAACAGTTACCGGGAACTTTACGAACTTTCTGTGGCTCACAACTTTAAGCTGGTTATCATGCAATATCCCCTCGAACCTATAGAGAAACTTAAAACTTCTTTTACGCCGGAAGAGGCTGAGAAAATTATTTTCGTATCTAATTTTGAAAACTTCTCTGAACGCCTTCAAACTCAGAAATTCGAAGAGCTGTTTTTGGACCGTTTTGCCAAGACCTTCGGTCATCCTTCAGAAGCAGGCCATTCGATTATCGCAGAAAACGCCGCTAGAGTGGTTCTTCCTTTACTGAAGCCCGAATAATTTTGACCTGTGCGCTGACTTTGTTAATCTAAAAGAATGAAAAAGTTATTCGCCTTGATTGTCTTGGCGGTTATTTTTTATTACTGGCCGTATACGCCCCAAAAGTTTTTAATTTGGGACGACGAGGCTATCCTTTCCGGTTACAAATATTTTAACCCGGTGAATCTGCAAAATTTCTTAGAGCTCTGGCTTCAGCCGTATAACGGGCTTTACACCCCGGTACTTAAAAGTCTTTGGGCGGTGGTCATTTCTGTTTTGCAGGTTACTGTCGGTTACGACTGGGCCGCAAAGAACGTAACGCTGCCTTTTATCCTGATCAACATTCTTTTACACGCAGCGAATACGGGCCTTGTGTATAAACTGAGCCAGAAGGTTCTGGAATTTTTTGATAAATCAAAACCAGTCGTGACCGCCAATTTTGTTGCGTTGTGTTTTTATGCTTTTCACCCGCTGCAAATCGAGAACGTAAACTGGATAATGGGAACGAAAGAACTTCTTTGGATTCATTTTGCCTTGTGGAGCCTTCTGTTTTATTTCAGAGATCAAAAGACATTTACTTTGCTGTTTTTCTTTTTAGCTGTCCTCTCTAAACCGACAGCTATAATTCTGGTACCTATTTTTGGTTTGCTGATGCTTTTAAGAAACGAAAATGTTTTTGCGAAAAAAAATCTTTTGCTGCTTTTGCCACAGGCGCTGACCGGGCTCGCTCTGGTTTTATGGACCGAAAAAATGCAGCCTTCCACCTACTCTGCCGCCGTTTCAGAAAAAGTTCTCGGAGCTGTAGACTCTTTCGGCTTTTACATCGGGAAAATGGTTTGGCCGTTTCCGCTTTCAGCCGATTACGGACGTCATTATCAGTGGTTACAGTCGCAAGGCTGGAAGACGTGGGAGCAGCTCATCTGTGTTGTTTTTGTTCTGGTTTTAATTGTTGCTTACGTGAAGTTTAAGTCCGAAAGAAAATTTCTCATCTTTTTGTCGGCGCTGTTCTTTCTGCCGCTGCTCACCACCTCGGGACTGATCGGATTAAGCTTTCAAACCTATTCAAATGTTGCAGATCACTATGCGAGCTTTTCTCTTATTCCTGTAACTCTTGGCTTAATGCTGATGCTCACTAAAATAAAGAAGCCATGGCTGACCGGTGCAGTGGCCGGTTACATCCTGGTATTTGCCGTTATGGGATGGAGTTACAAAGAAGCCTGGGCTGA
>JAJFMT010000013.1 GCA_020696855.1 Pseudobdellovibrio sp. | reverse complement strand
ATCGATGACATTCTGGATCTTTCTAAAATCGAAGCGAATAAACTTCAGATTGATAACATTAATTTTGCATTGCCTGATTTAATTTCGCTGATTGCAGAAGAGTTTTCAATTCCGGCTAAAGCAAAAGGTGTGCACCTCAGCGTTGAGCTGAAAGAAGGATCCGCGCAGTTAGTTCACGCAGACCCGGTTCGGGTTCGCCAGGTTATTTACAATCTTGTGGGTAATGCGGTGAAGTTTACTGACAAAGGTTCAATTACAGTTACTCTTTGCGCGCCCGAAGACAACCTTCACCGGATTCTGGTCAGCGATACGGGCATTGGCTTAACGGCGGCTCAGCAACAAATGCTTTTTAAAGAATTCACTCAGGCCGACAGCAGTCATTCGCGCCGTTACGGCGGTACTGGCCTGGGACTTTCTCTTTCGCGTAAGATCGCAAAGCTTCTTGGCGGCGATGTACGCGTTGTTGAGAGTTTGTCGGGTAAAGGGTCGGTTTTTGAATTTTCGTTCAGTGGTGAAGTGGTGGATGCATCTGTGCCTGTCACAAAACCCGCTCACGAAGTTAACTGGACGGGCGGGCAAAGCCGGCCGCTCAATATCCTTTTGGCAGAAGACTCATCGGATAACGTAGCTCTGGTGAAACATTACCTTCGCAATTCGGGCATTACTATTTCGGTTGCCAGTGACGGGCTTCAGGCCATTGAGCTGGTTAATAAAAACTCTTACGATCTAATTCTGATGGATCTGCAAATGCCGGGAATGGATGGGTACAAAGCCACAACTGAAATCCGTAAAAACGGTTTTAATATGCCCATCATTGCTTTAACGGCGCATGCCTTAAGTACGCATAAAGAGCTGGCCCTGCAAAACGGATTTTCTGATTACGTTACAAAGCCCGTTCAGCGCGAAATTTTGCTGGCAGTGATTCAAAAAAATGCGGTTCTTGTAACTTCTTAAAAAAATAGCCATAATAAATTATGGCCACGGACAGTAAGACCGACAAAAAATATAAAAATTTAAAAGCTGCGGTTTCAGCAATGAAAAGCCTTCCGGTCGAGCAGCAAAAAAAGCTCATCATGAATCTGATCAGTAAAGACCCGTCACTTGCTAAGGAATTACTGGACAACCTTTTTGAGTTCGAAGATATCTCCGGATTATCACAGGCTGATTTTAAAATGGTCTGGTTTGAGATACCTCGCCAGATTTGGTACACAGCCTTAAGAGGGGCCAGCGACAAACTTTTAATGTTCATTCGTTCGTGCCAGACTCAGCGTGCTTTTGATGAGCTGATGTCAGAGCTTAAAAGCCTGGGCCCGCAGCCGAAATCTAAGGTGCTGGCCGCACAAGAAGAAATTTGCAACGAGATTCAGTCGCTCGCTAAGCAAGAGCGCATTCAGATTTTAAGAAAGTAATTCGGGGCTTAAAGTACCGTCATCAACGAGAGAAGAAGTCCCGGAACTATTTCATAATTCTAAAGCGTCTGAAGTGTGAGAACGTATCGACAAGGCTTTTAGAAAGTAAAGTGGCAACGAAGACCGCCACGACTCCCAGTACGAAAAATATTTTTGAGTAAGTGCTGTAAGGGCCCTCGGGCTGACCTTCTGACAACATCCAAAAGGCGTTCATCATAATCCAGCAGTTAATTGCGACATTGATGGCGATCACAGGTTTTCGTTTTTCAATATACAAAAGGCATAAGCCTGAAATGATTGTAGGAATCATGAAGAAAAGCCCCAGCGAAACAATACCCATCATCCAGCTGGCATCTGCGGCAAACCAGCAGACGGAGTTGGCTGTATCAAGTAAATCTTTTGAAAGCGGAAATGATCTGAAATCTTTTTCTGTCCCCATTTAAATTGTCCCCACAGCTCATTTATAACTGCCATTATCTCGAATATAAATGGTGAAAATTAAATTTTGTACAAATTGCAGATTTGTCAAAACCTTGAACGGTGCCGCCGGCCAACACTAAAGCTGCAAACTGTTTTTAATCAGGTCGGTCATGATCCAGTTGTGATTACTTGTAGGGTGGCCATCCATCGGAAATCTGTGGTCTTTAATGGATTCAAAATCCATTTCTGAATAGTCAAGAACGGCCAGGCCGTGATCAATAAAACTTTTTTTAATGCGTACCTGATCGTGAAACTGACTATCAATAATAAAATAAAACTGATTCAGTTTTTTGGTTTGCGAAATCCGGTTTTTAATCCCCACATAAGCCTGCGTAACGGCTTCAATTTGCGAATCGCTGTATTCCATAATTTCACTGATGCCGAAATGCTTTAACGCATACGAGTAGCTCAACAGCCGGATTAAAAAGCGGTTGGGGTCAAAGGTGTTTTTATCATAATCCTCAAGCGTTCCCTCGTAATTTAGTTTACCGTCTTTGAGAGAATAATAGGGGCGTTTAGCCTGATAGGCGTAATAAGACTGTTCGCACTTAAGCGGGCACAAAAAACGGTCCATGTGAAAACCTGAAAACTGCCAAAGCGCGATGCCTTCACTTTCGGTTACGCCCGCTAAAAAATCGGGTGACTCTGATTTTTTTAATGTGTCGTTGGGGCCTTCACCGGGCCACCCCAGGTTATAAACCTTCCAGTCATTACCGATTTTTTTTGCCAGGAGTGAAGGGTAATCTTTGCCGTTATCTAAACCTTCTCCGAAAGTATGAGAGTCCCCTAAGGTTAAAATAAATTTTGAGGCCTTCTTATGGTCCTGATACATAACTTTTCTTCGTTTGTACTGGTCCATTTCAAAGTGGGCTGAGTAAATTTTTAGCCTGCGGTTGTCGACATCTACAAACATATCGATTTGGCCGGCACCCTTCTGAGTGACCTCGAATAACATCTTTCCTTTATGCTCTTGATCCAGAACAAATGGTTTTTCTTCCACTTCATGAAGTACGGGATCAAGTTCGGTCTTCAAAAAATCAGGTATTTTACTGAATTGAATATTATATTTTTTTTCGTACTCTTCCGGTGTGAGGGCCCGTTTGGATTTATGATTTACATAAACTGTATTTAAGAAATGAAATTTCGTATCTAATATAAAGACGGATTCAAAACAGAGGATGGCCAGGGCAAAGACGGCAACATTGATGCCGGCCAGTTTCAGAAATTTCATTTTTATAGGATACTGTTAGGCTCCGCTATGCAGTCAATCACTCTTTTTACACTCGTTTCATTTTGATAACCGGAAATTGTGACCGTTTTCAGCTATTTAGGCGGCTGTTTTAAATTGAGATTAGGCCCTGGATTTTGCAAAAGGTCTAAGCGGGGATTCAAAAAATCATTAACGGGGGAGATTCATGATGTCAGGTCGCGTTCCGCATTTGCTACTTAATATCAGCTTTGCAACTTTGGTTTTTATTGCTGCTGCATTTGTTCATGCTGATGAGGGCGATGACGGTAGTGCTACCGTTGCAGGTGATTCTCAGGTTGTAACCGAGGCTGAAGACGGGGACGATCAGTCAGAAGCGGCAAGCACAGCTGCATCTTCTTATGTTCCTGCTGCAACGGCCACTGTAACAACGACAGCAACTGCGCCGTCAAGACAGCCGGCTTCTATTGCGGCGGCCCCTGCTTACACACCGGAATTTGAATCTTTTTTAGAAAACCAAACGCAGGAGTTGCCATCGGATTCTCTTGGTTTGGCCCAGTTCAGAACAGCCGGAACATTTGGTGCAAAAACCGAGTCTGAATCTTACTCGTCGTCTGAATTGAATCATGGCCCTGCCATGGGTATGAACTATGATTCAGTTTCATCATTGCGGCATGATTCGGGTTTTATGAGAAGAGGCATGGCGCAGTATCTGGATGACCGCATTGTCGCTAACGCGCATGTGATGAATCTTTTCGAGCGGTATGCATCGCTTCGTTCGGAATCAGGAGTGGTTTTGCCACCGACTTTTGCTCCATTGATCAATTTTGTAGAGCAATATATTAAAAGCAATGCTTTAAGTAATGCTGAAGCCAATAACGGATTCAGTCACCGCACCCTGGCTATTAATGTGGTGCGCGCCTCTTTTTGTTTTGGCAATGATCCGTTTATGATTCTTGCGAAGATGCGACGTGAAACTAATTTTTCGC
The DNA here is from genome assembly GCA_020696855.1 of Pseudobdellovibrio sp. GTDB lineage: Bacteria > Bdellovibrionota > Bdellovibrionia > Bdellovibrionales > Bdellovibrionaceae > Pseudobdellovibrio. Next base: position 39,440 of record JAJFMT010000013.1, on the reverse strand, counting down.
GCCGCTCAGTCAGCCCTACAGGTGCTGTCGGCTTTTCGCAAATGACGGGTATCGGAGTTAAAGAAGTTCAGCATCAGCTCAGTGGAGACGAGAGAATTTCTTTACCGGCTGCAAGAACAGCGTTTCAACAGTCGGTTCGTTGCTTCAGCGGCCTATCTAATTTTGAAGTTCAGCGTACAAGTACCGAAAATCTTAAAAACCGCATTCGCGAAAAATGGGGATTTGATATGGTCTTCGGGCAAATTCTTGTTAAGACTCTCGTAAGTAACGCGAAATCCAGCCAGTCTTACGGCAACAACACGGGCGGCGTGGTTGCAGCTTATGAAGATGCATTCACGGTTTATAACGGAGATACGCAAATCACTCAAGGCGCGTGCACCGGCAGAAGAACGGTGCAAATGCGTGAAGAGTACGCTTGTGATGTGATTTCGCAGTTTAACCGAATGAACGCTCAGTGGAACAGATATATCATGCGTTCGACAGGCAAAGACCTCACATAAGCCGCCACTAGAGCGGAATTCAAAGGTAATGACGAATAAAAAATCTTAAATTTTCTTAAGTAATGCCGCGTAAAGGGGTTAACCCTTGCAACCGCTTTTGCGGTTTGGTTTAACAGTTGGGCTAAACAAAAATAAGCTGACTTTAAAACCAAACCAAGGAGATTTAAGTGAAATATTTATTATCATTAGCTGCCGTATTAGCTATCGGTGCTGTAGCCCAGGCGCACATTCCTGTAACTGAAAGCGCAACTGTGATGGATGCAAACGTTGACGGCGCACCATTCGTAGGAAACTACCGCGTTTCAGATGATTGCAGCGGAAAAGTAATTAATCCTAACCGCAGCTCTGGTCTGGCCATCTTTAAAATCGGAAGACCGGCGTATGAAAATACAATTGCAGGCGTTCAGTCGAAGCACGTTGAGCTTCAGTACACTTACATGCGTAAAAAGAAAAACGTAATCGGTGGCGATGGCGGTTTTAAAGTTAAAACAGGAACTATTCTTTTAAATAAGATCCGCAAGTTAACTCACTTACAAAAAGTAGACGGACAAGTTGTAAGCCAAAGAGAAGAATGGCTGGCTGACAATGTTGAAGTTATCGGTGACTTAGCTGATGACAACAAAGACGGAAGCTACCCTGTATCTTTTGAAAACGGTCAGATCCGCATCAAAGGAAAAGACTGTGACCAGCAGGTTGTGTTAACTCCGACAACAGATGTTACTCCGTAATTTCTGATTACAGAAAACATTCTGAATAAAAAAAGCCGGGATTCCCGGCTTTTTTTATTTTTAAGAGAGCGTTTATCTGTGATTAGTAATCGCCGGTAATGCAGGTGCTTTTACCGCTGTCTGCAATAGCTCGGGCTTTAAGATTTGCATTCGGCAGCTTTGCATTCACTAAACCGACAACGCAGGCTTCAGCAGGGCGGTCTTTGTTAATTCTGATGACCGCCAGATTTTGTAACTCGTTATTGTAATCTTCAGGGTCCTGACCGCCCATTCGTACGATTAAAGCAGTTAAGGTGTTATCAGTGTATCGCCATTCAAGTTTAGAACCCGCCACATAAGGGAACTGGCCTTCGCCGAAAGCAAAACTGATGTTTTCTGCCACGAAGTCTTCTGTGTTTTGCTTCACCAAAGAAACCCAGCTTCTTAAATCGCCGCCGTCAATACGGACGTCAAAGCCTTCGCGCCCTTCGCAGACAGAGGTAAAGTAATCGATTTCTGCATCCGGATCGTTTTCAGACGATGTTAAAATTTTGCAGGTTTCAAGACTTGTGTAAGCAGAAACCGATACGGCTTTAGCCTGTAAAGATAGAGCCATTGTCATAAGTGAAAATAATATAATTTGTTTCATAATTAACCCCTTGTAATTGACGATTAAATACGTCTTCTCATGCGCGGCGTAAATTCTATTTTTAAAGGTATTAAATTGTGATACCATAGGTATCATAAATGGAGCTATTTCATGGAAAAACAGGTAATGGACCTTGTAAAAAAGAAAGCCCAGGCCATGGGAATCACCCAGAAACAAATGGCCAAAGAGCTGAAAGTCAGTATTCCGACGGTTAAACGCTGGTGGGCGGGTAAAGGCCTTACATTACCGGTGCTTCAACAAGTCAGTCATCTGTTGGGACTTCAGCTGTCAGAGCTTTTTCATGAAGCTGAATCGCGCGGATCAGGCCGTTATACCTACACATTAGAGCAGGAGAGAGTGCTGATTCAGAACCCGCAGGCACTGGCGCTGTTTGATCTGCTTGTCAGCGGGAAGTCTGTTGCCGCCATCAAAAGAAAGTATCCGTTAAAGGATTCCGTGCTGACGGGTTTGCTGCTTAAGCTGGATAAAGCAGGGCTTATCGAACTTGGAGCAGAAAATAAAGTGAAGCTAGTAAAAGCCGGCGAACCCCAGTGGATTCCCGGCGGGCCTTTGTCGCTGAAATACCGCCGCCAGATGATTGAGAATTTTTTGGCCGATCACCCGAAGTCAGAAACAGTTTTTTTGATTCAGGACTACTCACCTGAGGATGCCGCACTGATTGAGGCTCGTTTAAAGGATCTGGAAAAGCTGATGCATGTGTGTAATGCGCGAAGTGGCAGCGCTACCTCTGCCACTTCGTACGGAGTGTATCTGACTTTTAAAAAATTCGAATGGGATCTGCGCGATACTCTGAACCGGTAAAGAATTACTTCAGTTCTTCTTCAGCTGCGTCGAGTGCCTTCATCTGCTCTTCGCTGGATTTATCATAGGCTTGAATGACAGGACGGCCGCGGTTGATTTCAGTATCAACCCAGTAAACGGTGAGGCGCGGGCTTGTATTATTCATCGTCTGCTTGACCAGAGTCAGCTTCATGAGTTCACCCGAACCCTGAAAGTCCGCTTCCATTTTATAAAGAGAAATCGCAGGCGGAAGGGCTTTCCCTTTAAGTGTTGCAATGAAATCATCTTGAGCCCCTTCACTGATTTCAATAATAGCTTTGGTATTGTCAGCAGTCGGTAAAATCATTTTCCCGTCTTTAATTTGCATCTCGATTCGTGAAAATTTATAGTCTTCACCTATGGCAAGATAAGCGTAACTGCCGTCAAGGTCAGCGGCGGCCTTTGGGCCGGCAAACGCGAGGCTTGATATAAGTACGGTTGCGGTTAAAACAAACTTTCGGATCATAGCAGTCTCCTGTGAGGGGTTTTAGGGTGCTTATTTAATCTCGCTGAACGGAACGTTAAAAAATGCAGATGCTCCGAAACCTTTTAAAACGTCCAGCTCTTTTTTGTCTTTAATGCGGTCATCTTTATGAACAGAAGCGGTAACGGTGCTTCCTTGTTTAACCGAGTCAGCGTCGTCGCAATCATACTGTGAAGTAATGAGGCCGACTTTTTTACCGGCAGAAGTGTTAAGCACGATCACGCAGGCTTCGCCGATGACCGACGGGTCGATTTCTCCTGAAGTAATTGAATCCACTGTTCCGCTGATTTGATTGTATTTAGAGGCGATTTTCTGCGGAGATTGAGAAAGTTCAATCAGGTCTTCAATGTCTGCCACTGATCCGTCGGCCAGAGTTTCTTTAAACTCGACAGCACACGTATTTTTATCGGACTGAACACGCACTAATACATCACGAGGTTCAACTTCATCTGATGTACGCACAACTGCTAACTGGTCAAAAAATCCTGTATAGATGACTTTATAGCCCACCACACTGAAGGTTTCGTCATAGCGCCCGAATTGGTCGTAAACAACGTTAACGACACTTTGCTCGCATGCTGAAGTAAGTTTCGTTGCCTGAGATTGTGCCGAAGCAGCTGTTGATAAAAGTAAAGCAGAAAAAAAGATCTTAGATAACATGTTTTGATTCTCCCATTAAAATATGCACGGAAGCTATTACAGCTCAAGACCGATTAGCAAACGCGAAACAGCTGTGGTGAAAATACTGCTGAAGTGTCTAAGTCATGGACGGTTACGGAACAAAAAAAAGGGCTTTGTTTCGCAATGTCAGCAATTTCTACCTGTCAGATTCATAACAGTTTAGATTCCCGGTGGATTGTCATATTGATGTGTCTCTGCAAACTTCCGGGGGACAGTGTATGGCGCGAGACTTACTTAATTCTATTTTTATATTTTTATTTGTTGTCGTATCGGGCTTGTATGCCAATGCGCGGTCAACCTTTGGCGCTGAATTTACATTTACGAACGATCAGATTCTTGCGGCTCAGCAGGGAAGTTACGTTAACAGTGATGCCTCTGAAGCTCATCGCGAAAAAATGGCTGAAGCTGTAAGAAGAACCTGTGGCAACTGCACGATCACACGCGAGCAAAATTCTTACGGTGTTGATACTTTGCGGGTTACTTATCCTGATGGCTTTTATTTTTTAATTGCAACTGATCCGGCGGTGGTTGAAGTTCAAACTAAGCCCGCAACGACGTCTGATTTACGCCGTCAGGCCGGGCGTATGGCACGTGATATTTTCGGTGCAGCAAAAGCTGCGGGAATGGCTCCTTCTGAAAGAGGCACCGGTGGCGGCCACATTCACATCGGTTATCATTCGTCTACGGGCGGTGATTTGCTTCTCATGAGAAATATTTTAGTGGATTTTGCCAACCATCCGGAGCTGGCTAACGGAATACTGGCGCACGATCACTGGAACTCGCAGCCGATTCAGGCATTGCCGCAGGAAAATCAGGAAGCATTCAAAAAAATTATCGAAGATTTCGACCGCGGCCAAATTCGTGACATTGTGACATTCGCTAACCGCATTCAGGATGAAGTTTACAACTGGCACAGAGCCAACTGGAGCCCGCCGAAGAAGTACCAGGCATTTAACGTCACCCGTTTGGCTGATTTGAAGTGGGCGCCTGAAGAAAGAACTTTTGAAATTCGTTCGATTAAACCGCAAAGATCTCTTGCGGAGTACCTGGCCTTAACGAATTTGCTGGAAGGGCGCATTGAATACTTGCGTACTAAAAAAAGTCCTGTGGCTTTACGTATTCCCGGAACGATGACTCCGCGCCAGGGTTATGAAAGCTTTGCGCGCTTCTCGGCAGAGGCGGGGATTGATTTCGGACGCTTTCGCCAAATAATGAAACTTGGAAGCGTGGCGAATGCGGTTGCGGTACAGACACCGAAGCTTTTGTGTTTTAAATTATTTGTAGACTGATCTATTCAATACTGTCGTTCACTAATGTACGAAAAGTTACGGAATACCGGTCGTGTTCGTGAGAGGAAATGGAATGATGCCAGTTCCAGCGGGCATCACCGGAAAATATGTAAGCGCTTCTTCTGGGAATAAAAAGTTTGTAAACCTCTTGCGTTTCAGGGTTTTTAAACTTCATCGTGCAGTCACTTAAAAGAGAAACACCGATGACCGCATCTCCGAATACTTCGGCATCTTTGTGCCAGCCTATGCCAGACCCTTTCGGATAGTAGGTCACCAGTATTTCTTTTAAGTCAGATGCCTTTTTGGAAATGAGTTTAGCAGCCCTCGCTGTCAAAGAATCAAGCCATTTTGGTGCCTTTATAGTTTTTGTAACTGACCGCTTCGTGTATGTGTAATCCAGCCCAAAGTGCGCTACGCGCCGTTTGGCCGTCACTCCATGCATATTTATTTTTTGCCAATTGATCGTTTTAAAGTTGTTAAGAAGGTCCCTTTCTTCCTCGGCAGAAATGAAGTCGGGGATTAACTTGATATGCTCGGGCGAATGCTTTTCGTTGAAGAGGCTTTGCTGGTACACAGCCTCAAGGAAAAGCACTAACTATGCCATTATGATTTGACTTGTTTTTGCATCGCAAGAATGAGGTTCTGCCGCTGGATAGGCTTTGTCAGATAGTCAGCAAACCCGTTATTTAAGCAACGGTCGCGCTCTTCTTTTAAAGCGTGAGCTGTTAGAGCGATGACCGGTGTTGGAATTCCCATCTGTTTAATCTTTTTAAAAGATTCGTGGCCATCCATTATCGGCATTTGAATGTCCATCAGAATGATATCAAACTTATTACTTCGTAAATGGTTAATAGCATCAGCCCCATCGATTGCTTCAGAAATTTCTGCTCCGATGTCTTTTAAAAATAATCTGACTAAAATGCGGTTGTCCTGTGAATCGTCAACAACAAGTATTTTTTTACCTTGAAGAGATACCTTTTTTGCGTTTTCATCGTCGTGAGTTGCAGTTGCCGCTGCTTTGTCGGTTATTTGTATAGGCAAATGAAATTCAAATTCTGAACCTTCGTTTACAGCGCTTGCTACAAGGTGGATGTCTCCACCCATTCTTTGAGCTAATTTTTTTGAGAGCGCCAGGCCAAGGCCGGTGCCGCCATATTTTTGAGTGACCATCGGGTCGGCCTGAACAAACGGTTCAAAGATTTTTTCTTTTTGTTCAGGATTCATTCCGATACCGCTGTCTTTAACCCGGATTGTAAGGGTGTCGTTATGTATCTTGAAGCTGACATTTACATAACCTTTGTTCGTGAACTTAACCGCATTACTTAAAAGATTCGTTAAAATCTGCCAAAGCCTCATGCGGTCGGCAATAATGAATTTAGGCTTTTCCGAAAGCCATGTTAAACGCAAATCAAGAGCTTTGTGTTCAACCTTAAGTTTAACGGTAGAGAAGACGTCATCAAGAAGAGAATCGACGTTGACAGTCGTTTGATGAAGGTCAAGTTTGTCTGCCTCGATTTTCGATAAATCCAGAAGTTCATCAATAAGTTTTCCTAAGTGACCTGCATTTCGTGAAACACGGTCCAGATATTCGCTGCTTTCTGCGGGTGCAAGCTTTTCATTCCGCACAAGATCAGTGAAGCCGATGATAGCCGCAAGAGGAGTTCTGATTTCGTGGCTCATGTTGGCTAGAAAGCGTGTTTTGGCTTTATTAGCTGCCTCGGCCGCTTCTTTAGCTTCGGTTAAGCGAACCTCTAATTTACTTTGTTCGGTAATATCAATAATGGCGGCCACACGCACTTTAATGCCGTCCAGAATAAGATCAGTCGAAGATACTTTTACGTCAACCAGTGAGCCGTCTTTCTTTTTATGCTGAACAGGCCCGAACATCAGATGGCGTCCGCTGGCAAACTGGTCGCGGAATTTTTCGGCTAAAAGTTTGTACTGATCTGTGTAGTATATATCTTTCAGGGTCATTGAAAGAAATTCTTCCCGGGTGAAGCCATAGTGTCTGATTGCAGCTTCATTAACATCAATAAACCGCAAAGTATCAATGTCTACTGTCCATTTCGGAAGTGGACTGTAGTTGAAGAGAACCTCGTAACGCTTCTGGCTTTCCGTGATTTTTTCACGAAGCCTGTACTGGTCAGTAATTTCAATGAAAGTTGCAACAAAGCCTTCGCTGACTTCCTCAGGACCTTGATAACGGAATACCCTGCGAAGGTAAATAGTGCCGTCAGGCATTTTAATTTCATCTTCGAAGCCGTCTTTGGAATTGAAGTCAGCGGCAGTCGGGTAGTTAGGGTTATTTAATGCAAGACTTTTAAAATCAGAAATTTCACGGCCGATGTCAGATTCTTTAACTCTATAAAGCTTTTGAACAGAAGGAGTGAATCTTCTGATCTTCATTTCATTATCCAGAAACAGAGTGGCGATTTGTGTTCCGGCCAGAAGATTCTCTAAGTCAGAGTTAGAGCGCATTAAAGCTGTATTAACTTCCTGCACTTCTTCTTTAGACGTTTCAAGCTCTTCATTTGCAGACTGAAGCTCTTCATTCATTGAAAGAAGTTCTTCGTTGGACGATTTTAACTCTTCATTGGACGCTTCAAGATCCTGAACGGACTTATCGAGCTCGCCGCGAACGATGCTGAGCTCGTGCTCCAGCTGATCGATCAACTCTGAATCGGCCTGATTGGACACGACAGAGTCGTTCTGAAGTTTTGAAAGGTTCAGCTGGCCCAGATACTGAAATGCAACCCAGTAAAGTGCCGAGTCTTCACCCAGCTGAGGCATAGGTTGAACAATGACCCCAACTTTCTCTGCGAAATTTTCAGTTTTTAAAACACACTGTTCTGAGTAAGCTTTGCGCTTTTCTTTTTTAGCCTGACTGAATAAAGTTCGAAGAGCGGCACGAAGACTTGGCTTGACCAGTTTAATCAGATTGTTCTGAAAAGGACCTTCCGCTATTTCAACATATTTACTAATACCGGAAGACACCGACAGAATCTGGCCTTCGTCGTTTATGACAACGTATTTAATCGGCATTTCATCAAGAGCAATACGCTGACCAATAGCCGAAAGATCAACGTCAGGGTTTTTACTGCTAAGGTTAAGCTTTGCAAGATAAGTATTAACAGAAGTGCCTATATGTGTGTCTTGCAATTTTAACGGAGATGGCTTTCGCTGGGCAATTCTGTATTTACTGTTTAAAGACTTAAAAAGTTCTTTATGAGTTGTCAGTGATTCGCTTGTTCCTAAAAATAAGTAACCGTTATTGCGTAAAGCATAATGGAATACCGGAAACAGTTTTTTCTGCAAGTGCGGCCCCATGTATATAATGAGGTTACGGCAAGAAATTAAATCCAGCTGCGAAAAAGGCGGGTCATTAATAAGGTTGTGAATTGAAAAAAGACACAATTCGCGAAGTTCTTTGTTTACGTGGTATCGCCCACCGCGCTTTGTAAAATATTTTGCAAGCAGGTGAGCAGGAACTGTTTCTGCGATTGAAGCCGAATAGGACCCTTTACGGGCCAGATTTAATGCCTTTTCGTCGATGTCGGTTGCGATAATTTGTGCTTCGACTTTTTTACCGTGAGATTCTATGGCTTCAAGTAACAGCATCGCAATTGTATACGGCTCTTCGCCGGTAGAACAGCCGGGCACCCAAATTCTGATTTTTTGATTTTCGGGATTGTTTTTTAATAACACTTCCAGCACTTCGGTACGAAGAGCTTCAAACGCTTCTCTGTCGCGGAAGAAGCTTGTAACGTTTATCAGAAGTTCTGAAAAAAGTGTTTCGATTTCTTCATTATTCTCATTGAGTATTTGTATGTACTCTTCAACGCGGTCAATGTGCAGAACCTGCATGCGTCGTTGAATACGTCTGGTCAGTGTAGAGCTTTTGTAATGTTTAAAATCATGCCGCGATTTTTGAAGCAAGATTTCGCAGATAGAGGGGATTGCCGCATTGATCTGTTCTTTTAGAGCATACAAATCGTCAAGCTGATTCATGCCAGAGAGGAACTTTGCGTACCTCTGAATTTGTGCGCCGATATCTGCAGGGTCAAGAACATGATCAACTGCAGCAGTTGCAATAGCCGCATTTGGCATGATGGGAAATTCGGCCGTTTTCGGGTTTTGCGCGATGGTGAGACCGTCACATTCGTTCAAATCTTTAATACCGGCGGCACCATCGGAGGCGTTGCCCGAAAGTATTATACCGACAGAGCGGTGACGGTAGGCTTTGCCGACTTCCGAAAAAAGGTGATCGATCACTGAAAGTTTTTGATCTAAAAATCGGGCGTTAGAAACTCTGAATTCATCATTCTCGATTCTGACAATAGTGTGAGGCGGCACCAGATAAAATGCGCCTGGTTTAATTTTTAACTTATCTGTTACAGGAATTATTCTTTGTTTGCAGATTTTAGAAAGTACGTTTTGAGCAAGTGCGGCCGACTTGTCTTCCAGATGTTGTACAAAAATGCAGGTTCCGCCGTTCCATTTTTTTATTTTTGAAAAGACTGATTTTATCGCCGGCAAACCTCCGGCAGAAGCTCCAATAGCAACAACTGGCACTGCGGGCTTTTTCTGCGGAGCTTTACGACGAAGTGCCAAAGAAACCTCAACAACTTTCAACGGTTAACAAAATGAATGAAGCATTAACCTTACGAAAGTAAGGAAAGTGCGTCAAATATTAAATCGGACAATACTTTAGATTTCTTAACATTACTTTCGGCCACGATTGTTTTGGATTAAAGGTATTAGCTAAAAGGAAGGAACAGTCATTTCGGCAGCGGCTTCATCCGTTGCCTGCATCAGGCGGCCCAGGAATTCAATTCGTGCTCCATTCGTGTTTTGCACCCGCTGCCAAAAGGATGCGTTCACTTCAGGGCAAAAGCTTTGCGCCCGTTGTTTGATAAGCTCCACTTTTCTTGCAATCACAGGATCTGAACTCATGCGGGTTTGCAGCTCAGAAGAGTGCGCCATGAGGGCGCCCCAGATTTCGGCTTTGTCTTCATCGACGCCCGCAAGTGAATATCCATTTAAAAAGCCGGGGTTAGTGGTGGTCCAATTGATAACTTCAGGACCTCTGGCAAAACGGCCGCCCGCACCGTACTGAAAGTTCGCAGGATTAAGCGCTGACCAGGCAGGGTCGGGTGAAAGATTGTTGTCGTCACGAATATCCCAGTAATGAAAAAATTCATGATGGATATTATTAATAACGGCGCGCAGGCTTTGCAGGCCGTTGAGTCTTCTGGTTTCAAGACTGCGTCGCTCTCCTGCCAGGTATCTGGTAAACTCAGGGTCAGTACGCCCTTCGGCTTCTAAACCTCTGATGCGTTCGGCATTATCAAGGTAGTCCAGATAAATATTGCGTGGGCGGTCGATGATAAGTGAATCGGCATAGGTCATGATTCCATTCGGCGCATCAAGCGTGGCCGTGCGCTCTTGCAGGGTACCGTCCTGGGCTATGTTAACATCAGCGGATGTGATCAGGTTTCTAAGTCCAAGACGCTGCAAGCAGGCCGTAGGGTAAAGCTGAAACTCTGCTAAAATTAATTTGCGGATTTTTGCAGTTTGAACAGCCGTGGTTCCTCCCAGATTGTAATTCACTCCGTTTGCCCAGTAGATGGAATCTTCTGAGACAAACGAAACAGACACATTCGATAACGATGACGGGCGTGCGTCGGTAATCTGAGTGAGGCTTGCGATGAAATCCTGTGGTGTCATGTATTTAGTTACTGAAGCGCGTGCGGCACCGCTAATGGCTGTCGACATCGCTTGTGTTCCTGGAGACGTGGACGGGGTTTCCTGCGTGTCTGAAAGTTCGGACGGCTCAGAGATTGAACTTGTGGAGTCATTTTCATCGACACTTGCGATTCCGCGTGATGGCCTTTGAACTGAAGCCGCCTTATCAGAGAGTTCAGATGCGAATGCGATCAGTAAAATGAAGAGTGCCGGTAAAAGAATTTTAATAAATTTCACTCTGTAATGATCGGATAAAAAACTTCACTTCTGAAAAAAATCAGACGCCTTCAGTGTTTCAAATTGAGAAAAAGCTATTTAATTTAAGATTATTCACCTGCATTTGCTTTTGACAGCGGATTTCAGGCGGTATCAACGGTAAACGGCGGGGCTGTTTTGGACTTTAAATTGCTTTAGATATTGTCCGGGTGTGCAGGGCTTATATTTGAAAACGGAGACCTAAAATGAAAAAGTTATTTACAGTCATTTTGACCGCAACTTTACTGGTTCTCTTCTTTCAAAACTGCGCAAAAAAGCTTGATGCAACTCCCGGATTTGAATTAGTTGAAAAGATTCCGGTTGGCACCAATGCATTAGTTATTGGTGACGCTTCTGAAACTGAAGCCCTGTCAGGCACTGCAGCCCGAAGTATGATGTGGGCTCCAAGTTACAATAAAATCGAACTGAATCTCCAGGACAACACGATAAAACAATCTTACTATGTACCTGGTCAATACGATATGCCGGAACTGAGCAGTGTAACCACCTGTGATATTTCGCAAGAGCGGATCTATCAAAGTTTGAAAGCTCTTTTGTTAAAGCAGGAAATCTGCAAATATAAAAGCACAATTAAAGAGGAAGACCGTGATTGGGGAAAATGCCCGATGTACATGATGTCCGAAGCTGATTCCTATTCATTTTCAGTGCATATTCCTGAGACGGCCACTCATTCGGGTGCAAACATCGGATTTTTTTCTGACCGCACGCAGTTACAGAACCTGGACCCTCACTGCACTTCATCTGTTCAGCTTTTCTGCAGTGAAAGTCAGGGCGAGATCATGGATCAGTTGGTGAAAGATTTAACCGACAGATTTGATTCATACACGGGATGTATATCAGAACCTGTTCCGGTCATTACAAAAAACTAGTGTGTTATTTCAATATCAGCCGGGCGGTTTTCAATTTCAATATGCTTTTCTACGACCTCTTCACCGAGGTAGCGTTTAAGCCAGATGCGCTCAATTGGCGGGTAAGCCGCTGCAATCGGTAAGGCCAGGACGATTCCTAACGGGCCGGCCAGAATACCGCCGATAGCAATCGCCATCAGTACGGCTAAATGCGAAAGCCTTAGAGTGTTTCCATATACACGAGGAGCGATCACATAGTTTTCAAAGGCCTGGTAAAGAAACATGGCCGCAATCGAAATCATGGCGGCTTCTGAAGAAACAGTCAGTGCCATAAGGCCAACAGCGGCGATCGTTAACATAAATCCGACAACAGGAACGATATCCATAATTCCTGCAAAAAGCGCCAGTAATAACCAGGCAGGAACTTTCAGTGCACTTAATAAAATAGCAGTGAAAACGGCCGCCAGCGCAGATGTGATCATTTGCCCTGTAACATAAGCCGCAATAATCTGCTTCATCTCTTGACCGGTCTGACGAATTTTTTTCTGGTTGCCCTGTTTGAAGAATGAAGTCAGCCAGTCAAAGGTGCGTTTTCCATCGAGAACAAAATAAAAAGCAAATGTTACAACAATGGCGAAGGCTTGTAAAAATGTTGACAGCATTCCGCCGATTTTCAACAGCACTTCGCCCCAGCTGCCGATCAGGTTTTCAGGATTGGTCCAGACCTTTTCCATTTCTTTAGAGATCACTCCGCGCGGTAAAGCACCGATGAGATCCTTTTTTAATTGCGGAATTTTTTCGCCAACTGTTTTTAACTGTGAAAATAAAGCCGGTGTCACAACGGTAAAGAGCAAGACAATTAAAATAATTGTAAAAATCAAAACTAAAAGAAAAGCCACCTTTGGCTTCATGCCTTTACTCTCAAGTTTACTGATCACCTTTTCTAGCGTAACAGCCAGAAGGATAGAAAGCAGAATCAGGCCGATAAATTCAATCAGTCCTGCTGCCAGAAGAATCAGAAGTAAAATCGTAAAGCCGCGAAGAAATGTAACCCAGTTAACTTCGATGACCAGCGGATTTTTTTTGTCGCTTGCAGTATCCATCGTGTTAAGTCCTTGCAATATTAGGGCATCAAGTTTTTGCTGTTTGTGTTAAATGAACTTTTAACGTAACTCGGCGTTCAATTCTTTGCTGAGTTCATCCAGAGAATAAATTTTAAACGCCTGCCCAATGACCGGCAAGGCCACGTTCCGCACAGGGATTCCGCCGGGAGTGGCTCCATGCTCGATACCTTTGTGTGCATGTCCGTGAAAACAGACGTTGGCGCCGCCGGCATCCAGCGCTTCAGCAAGTAAATAACTTCCTAAAAACGGGTAAATTTCTTTTTTTTCTCCCAGCAGAGTTTCTGCTGTGGGTGAGTAGTGCATGAGGGCAATTTTATAATCGGTATTAAACGATTGAAGCCCCTGCAGCAGATCTCTGGCCGCATTTTTAGTTGTGTGAATGAAAGTTTTAATCTCAAGCTCTCCGAAGTCGCTGCAAGAGGCGCCAATGAAGCCGCCGCCAAAGCCTTTTAACCCGAAGACGCCAACTGTTTTACCGCTGCACTCAAAGGTTGTTCCTGAATGGTCCAGAACTTTTACACGCGCTTCTGAAAGCAAGCCTTTAATCGTATCGACCTGGTTCATGTGATAATCGTGATTGCCAAGAACAGCGATAACCGGAAGCGGGCATTCTGCTAGGTCAGCGGCTAAAGTTTTTATTTCTTCTTCATGGCCAACCTGTGTGAGATCCCCCGCAAGTAAAAGAGCCGAAGCTTTTCCTTCCAGATCTTTCCAGTGGCGGCTTAAGCGCCCGCGTGAATTCCGGTCGAAGTGAACATCGCCAACGGCAGCAACTCTTATCATTGAAGAGCCTCAACGCCCTTAGGAGCATCAAAGTTTGTAAGACGCAGCTGGTTTTCAATCGACAGAGAAGGAGCGATCTTTCCTACGAGGCTTAAGATAGCTGATCTTTGTTCATCAGAATTCACCTGACCACGCACGAGTATTTTATCTTCTCTAACGAAAATTTCGACATCCAATGTGCCGGTCGTCGGATCTTCAGCTAAAGCTTCGCGAATGGTGGCAGCAAGATAGGTGTCACCATGTTCGGTTTTAACTTTTGATTTGATCAGCTGTTGTTCCTGCGCCTTTGCTGACGGGCCAGTGTCCATCTTGCCGTCGTAGATGTAACCTGTCAGGTTTTGAATAACCTGGTTCGGCACCCAGATATCAATCGACTGCGCATAAGCTAATAATGCCATCATACGGCGCGGGGCTTTTCGTGCGCGGTGAAGAAGGTAGTCCCAGTCCACTTTTGACTGCGCCAGCGCTGAAAGAGCATCAAACCAGTGATGATGGCCTTCTTCAGAATGGGCCACTGATTTAATAAGAATAAAATCTTCTACGCTGACGACACGAACAGGGCGCCCGTGATATTCAACCTGAACTGTGTGACGGTTCATCTCTTCATCGAAATAAATATTTCCTTCAGAGCGAAAAATAATATCGATCAATACATCTTCTTTAAACGCTTTAAAAATCCACGTGGGATTAAAGCGGTCAATTTTGAATCCATAGTCTTTTAAGACTTCTAAAACATTGTCTGCGTCTTCAGGACGAAGAAACACGTCAATATCCTGAGTGGGACGCGGACGGCCATGTGTGAACGCCGCAACGCCGCCGATCAAACCATATTGAATTTTACATTGTTCAAGTGCGTCTAACGTAGAAAACAGCGCATTGTCAAACCGCTTACTTTCTGCGGTCTCTACCGAACTGGATTGCCCCTTTGAGTCACGGTGCGAACCTCCTAAAACCAGCATTGAATTCTCCTTCCGTAGATAATTGCATCCAGAGATTTACAATTATAATAAAATGCAATGCACGGACCGGAATAAATTATAAGTAAGGCGGCTTGTTCATCGCTTTGTCGAGAGCAAAAGCGCTATTAATTAAACCGACATGACTATAAGTTTGAGGGAAGTTACCCCATTGGCTTTTTGTCTCGACATCGAAGTCTTCAGCCATAAGACCAACGTGATTCTGTGTCGCTAAAACTTTTTTGAAATATTCCAGCGCTTCATCCTTAAATCCCAGAACAGCCATTGATTCAATCAGCCAGTAGCTGCAGATCAAAAACGCGGATTTTTGTTCACCGAAATCATCGGGGTGAACATAGCGGTTTAAATAACCCGGTTCGATTTCCAGAGATTTTTGTACGGCCCGGATATGAGAAATAGCACGGTCAGTGTTCTTGCCGGTGAAGTAACCCATTGTGATTAATTGCAATGCGCTTGCATCTAAATCTTTTGATCCGACAGCCTGAGTGTAGGCACCGATCTCAGGATCAAAACATTTTTCCAGCATTTGTTCGGCCTTCACCATGGCTTCAAGAGCGCGGGCCGCAAGAGCTTTGTTCTCTGTTCGCTCTGCGATTTTTCTGCAGGCGGCACTTCCGGCCCAGTGAAATAATAAAGTGTAAGAATGAACGGCTTGCTTTCCGCGGAATTCCCATACGCCGTTATCAGGTTTTTCCATTGTGGATTCGATCCCTCCGAGCAAACTGCTCAGGGTGCGGTCTGAAACGCGTCTTCGGTTCAGCAGTCTTGGGTCTGTGTATAAGTGAAATAAAGCTAAAAGCGCCTGTCCATAAGCATCGTACTGAACCTGCAGTGCAGCTTCATTACCGACCCGGACCGGAGATTCGTTCTGATATCCTTTCAGATCCAGTATTTTTTCTGTCATTGAGGGGCTGCCGTCAATGCAGTAAACAGGCTGCAAAGGTTTACCTTCTCCGAATTCAAGATTTTCAATGAAGTGAGAGTATCTTTCCATCTCTTCAAAATGACCAAGAGAGTTCAAGGCTGAAAGCGTATAGTAAGTGTCGCGTAGCCAGCAAAAACGGTAATCCCAGTTGCGGCCCTGGCCCTGAATTTCAGGAAGACTTGTTGTGCATGAGGCAATGATTGCGCCCGTGTCCTCATATTGATGTAGTTTTAATGTTAAGGCTGAACGAATAACTTCGCGCTGAAAGATCTGCGGTACGCGGCAATGTTCAACCCATGTATGCCAGTAATCAACCGTGCGCTTATAGAAGTCTTCGAATGTACTGATAATCGGGCCTTCTAACGGGATTCCCCATGAGAGCACAAAATAAAGATCTTCCGTTAGAGTAAATGCTCTCTGTTGTGAAACATAAGTGAGAGGGGCGTTTGTCGTCAGTCGTACAGCGGCTTCAAGGGACTCGTAACGAATGTGATTGCTGCCGGTTTGTACTGTGGGCTGAATACGCCCATAGTCTCCCGTAGGATTGCAGATAATTTTAACTTTCGGATTACCTGACAGTATTTTTATTTTTCTGAAAAGCATCAGCGGTTTGTGAAAGCGTTCGTGCAATCTGAATCGCGGAGCAAAATCAATAACCTCAAATGATCCTTCATCAGTATGAAACCGGGTAACAAGAACATTTGTGTTTTCTAAATACCTTTGCGACGACTTTGCATTAGCCAAATCCGGAGGTGCAATCGAAAAAACGCCGCCTTTCTCATCAAGTAAAGAGCCGAAGATAAAGCTGGAATCGAACTTGGGCCAGCACATCCATTTAATACTGGCCTGAGTATCAACCAAGGCAATGAAATTGCAATTGCCGATGATTCCAAAAGGGTAGGTGTGTGGTGAATTAAGATTTGTCATGCTGACCCCCAAAGATTTCAAACCTAGTAAAGCGGAGTTTCACAATTTTGACAAAAGCAAAAAGAATATTTGTTTCAAACAGATTGCCGTTCAATATCAATTCTAAAACCGGCGCGATACAGCGGGGCAGCGGTGGACTTGTGTCTGCGCTTCTTGGGGTTCATTTGGATGAGCCATTTTTTTGGATGGGGTTTGAACCAGACAAAAAAATAGCAGAGCAACTCATTGCGAAAGCCGGTGATGTTAATAAAAAATTACATTTGCGCCCGGTCGTGCTTGAAAAAGATCTGTACAATAATTTCTATGATGGGTTTTGCAATGACGTCCTGTGGCCGCTTTTTCACTACGAAGGAAGTCATGTCTATTTCAGAAGAAAAGACTGGCAGGCCTATACTGAAGCCAACCGTATTATGGCTGAAAAAATTCTTGAAGTCGCCAATCCCGGTGACACTGTATGGCTTCATGATTTTCATTTCATGCTTTTGCCCGCGATTTTAAAAGATGCAAATCCTCAGCTAAAAGTCGGATTCTTTCTTCACACGCCTTTCCCGAGTGCGGAAATCTTCAGGCAGCTTCCTGTACGTGAAGAGATATTAAAGTCGATGATCCGGTGTGATCTTATCGGCTTTCACGAGCATTCTTATTTGCGGCATTTTTCGGTCACGATTAAAGCTTTGCTTGGAGTGGACTCGGGTGTCTTCAAAGCCGAGATCGGCAGCCATACTTTAAAACTGGGCGTTTATCCGATCAGTATTGATATTGATGATATGAGAGAAAAGGCGCGTTCGCCGAAGATTGCAGAATTGACAGAGCGATTCCGTAAAAAAATTAAAAGTAACTTTTTAATACTCGGAGTCGACAGACTTGATTACACAAAAGGTATAGAGCTGAAGCTTCGCGGCTTTTCGCGCTTGCTTGAAAAATACCCGGACCTTCGCGGTAAAGTAAATTTGCTTCAGGTTGCGATACCCACGCGAATCAATGTTCCTTCATACATGAAGCTTCGCCAGGAGGTCGAGCAACTGGTGGGCTCTATCAATGGTGAATACGGACAGCCGGGATATGTGCCGGTTCAATATATGTTCAGGTCAGTTTCAGAAAATGATTTGCTTGCACTGTACAGACGCGCTGAGTGCATGCTGATCACCAGTAAACGTGACGGCATGAATTTAGTCGCGATGGAGTACGCCGTTTGCCAAAGTCACGAAACTCCTGGGCTGTTAGCACTGAGTGAGTTTGCCGGTGCCGCATCGCTGCTGGCTCAGTCATTATTTATAAATCCGTGGGATGAAGATTCAATTGCTAATGCGCTTTACCGGGCGTTCACTATGCCGGTTGAAGAAAAACAGCACCGTCTGCAAGGCTTGAACAATATTCTTTCCAAATACTCGGCGACTCAATGGGCTGAATCGTTTTTAACGGACCTCGAAAGAGGATCGCCTTCAACTGTACGAAGGGGGGTCGATATATCTCCTGATCATCCTGAGACTTTACGGGAAATGATTGAAAAATTCAGAAGCGCTTCCAGAAAAATTCTTATTCTGGACTACGATGGAACGCTGGTAGCCATTCAGGACCAGCCGCTTTCGGCTGTGCTGTCCGATGAGAACAAAAAGCTGATAAAGGAACTGGGGCGCGAGTATCAGACGTATATCATCAGCGGGCGCCCACGAGACTTTTTGGAATCGCAGTTTTCAGATACCGAATGCACGCTGGTTACGGAGCACGGTGCGTACTCTAAAAAAGCCGGCGATTCCGAATGGCAAAGTCACTTAACGTCTGATATCAGGTCGTGGTTTCCTGAAGTTAAACGGGCCATGGAAGAATATTCTAAAAGAGTTCCGTTATCGTTTTTAGAAGTCAAAAGCGCTTCGATCGTATGGCACTACAGGCAATCGCCTCCGGCCTTTGCTGAGTACCAGGCTAAAAAACTGGATGATGAATTACAGGTTGGGCTTGCTAATCAGCCGGTGACAGTCACATTAGGCCATCAAATTGTAGAAGCCCGCGCGGTGGAGTGTAACAAAGGGAATTTCGTCCGGTCGTTGCTGAAAGAGTTTCCTGACTGCAGTGTGATTTGCATAGGGGATGACGTCACAGATGAAGATATGTTCAAACAACTGGGGTCCAAACATGTTTCAATCAAAGTTGGGCCCGGTCAGACGAATGCACAGTACAGAGTGAAGGATCACTCTGAGGTTTTAACGCTGTTAGAGCTTCTTAAAAGTCAGCCCACTTTAGAGGTTAGAAATCCGGATGTAAGGCAAATTGCGGCCGAATCATTTTAAAGCAATGATTTGCGCTGCCTGCTTTTTTGGAAAAGCCAGACGAGAACCATTGAGAAATAAATTAAATACGTCCAGCCGTAATAATGCATCCATTTTAATTTTAAAACGTACCAGCAGATAATCTGAAAAATAAAAAATGAAATGACAAAAACCCATTCTAATCTTTTATTTAAAAACGCAAGTGGTACCAGAATTTCAGGAAGCACAACAAGCCAGCTGAGAATTTTCGCGGTCTGAAGATTTGAAACCATCTCAACGGCCAGCGGAGTGTTTAAATCTATGTGGCGCTGTAAAAAATAATACTGCAGTGTCCAGCCGTTCATCCACTCAAGCCCGTGACGCACTTTCGCGATGCCTCCCGCAAAATACGAAATCAGCAAAAGAAATTTTATTAAAGTAACTGTTTTAGCAGCGCCCAGAATTTTTTGTGTGCTCATCGCCAGGAACACCCAGAAAACAATGGCGTGATTCCACGCCATGTAGATTCTTTCCGGGCCTGATTGGCAAATGACAAAATCACGCAGACAAATAAAATAGAGGGCGGCGCAAACTCCCCACAGCCATGCAAACCGGTGCTGCAGCAATAGACTCAGCGGTATCAGCGTAAGAAGCAGATAGTAGATGCCGTTCGGATGAACACCCAGCGATGCGGTCATAATCCCGCAAGACGGGTTAATAGAATTCATATGAAACGCGGTATCGCGGTGAAGCTCCCAGAAGATTGCGGCGGCATACAGCCAGCTAAAAAGCAGAAGAATAAGTTCGTTACTTTGATAATTCTTTAAATTCAATTTCACGAAGTACTTCTTTGGTTGTTTTAAGCCGGCCTTCACTGTCGGGGCCGGTTGTTATTTTGGTAACACGAATCGCGTTTGGAGTTCCATTTGTGTATTTGCCGGTGTGTTTGATTTTATCTGCGATGATTTCAAAAACGCGCGGGTTATTTACGTCGTTAACATAGGCCTGAAGTTTTGCATCGTTAAGACCAACA
Source organism: Pseudobdellovibrio sp. (assembly GCA_020696855.1). Classification (GTDB taxonomy): domain Bacteria; phylum Bdellovibrionota; class Bdellovibrionia; order Bdellovibrionales; family Bdellovibrionaceae; genus Pseudobdellovibrio. Next base: position 19,406 of record JAJFMT010000013.1, on the reverse strand, counting down.
GATGAATAATCCGCATGAGACCAGGTCACGACATTTTCGTTAAAGACATCTTCAAGAGCCAGTCTCGAAATTCCGAAAAATTCTTTACGGGGGTAGCTGAACATCGGGTAATCCGTAAGAGGCCAGTCGCGGATAGGAAGAACCGCAGCTACCAGCTGAATTCCGATGAACCCATAGAAAATGACGGCCTGTAATTTCGGCATCTTGAATTATAGTATTCGATTTGAAGGCGTTGTCAATTTTGAGCGGATTATTCGACTAATTGAACGGCTACCAGGTTACTAATCGATTAAAGCAGGTAGCAGGACTTCGAAAGTAGAGCCGGTACCGATGCTGCTTTTCACCTTTACAGAGCCGTTATTCTGCTTAACGATCCCGAAGACAGTAGAAAGACCGAGGCCGGTCCCATTGGTGCCTTTGGTAGAAAAGAAGGGTTCGAATATTTTTTCTTGAAGGGCTTCATCGATACCGCTTCCGGTATCGTTGACCACGATGGCGATATAACTTCCTGCTTTTAGCGTGTTAAGGCGGTCAGTTGAAGTTAAAACCTCGGTATTAGAAGTCTGAATATGAATGTTTCCGCCTTCGGGCATGGCGTCTCTGGCGTTGATGACAAGATTGATGATCACTTGTTCAAGTGAGACCGGGTCTATTTTAACTTTGCATGGCCGGTGATCGAAATCAGTGGTCAAAGTGATATTGCGGCTGACAAGTCTTTGCAGAATCTTGATCAGGTCTTCGATTTGAAAGTTGATATCGACTTCTTGTGGTTCGGGAATCTGGTTTCGGGTGAAGGCCAGGAGATGTTTTGTAAGTGCGGTCCCTTTTTCGGTTGCTTTCAGGATAACGTCGGCATTTTCTTTCAAGAGCGGCTCAGAAAGCCTGTTATATAAATACTCCGCACAGAGATGGATAGTTGAAAGGATATTATTGAAATCGTGGGCTACGCCGCCGGCTAATCTGCCAAGTGATTCTAATTTGGGGGATTGAGCATTTGAGGAATGAAATCTCGCAGACGGGTCAGCTGGAAGTATGGGAGTTTGAATTCCCGCCCGCGAAAGAGCTAATTTGATTTCGCTATATTCTTCCGGCGTTCCGTTATAGTAAAGCACTTTCTCATCTATTTCCATCAGCGTGCATTCCCTCGGCATTTTTGATTAAGCGTTTGTTTACTTAGTCGTTATTTATACTCTAAGAAAATGAAAAAATATTTACAAGGGGTTTTTCAATAGCGGAATAGTTTTTAACGATTTTTTCTTTTCAAAATTTTTATGAACTTAATGAGAACTAAAGTACATATGGCGGAAGAAATTCACAAACAAACATCGGCAAGAACTGAAGTGAAAAAGACAGTGTACTCACAGAGAAAAGTTCTTATACTACCTTCTTATGCCGTACTTCAAAAAATTATCGCGCGTCTTGTCTCACAACATGAAAATGGCGCGGCAACAGAATGGACTCACACAATCAGCAGTTGCTGCTAAGGCGAAGCTGAGTCTGCGTCAGTACAGTAAAATTGAAACAGGCGGTACTAATCCCAGTATCGAAACCATATGCCGGTTATCCAGCGTTTTCGGAATGACTGCGGATGAGCTCATGCGTGTTCGCATGATCAGAACAAACCTCAGCAAAGAAGAATATCTTGAAGCTTTCAAAGCAAAGTTTAAAGCGGAACCGACAGGGGCGGGAATCAGAACATTGAACGGTTTGGTTCTGTGGGGGAACAGTGCTCTTGAAGCGTTGGGGCTGCCTCGTACTGAAGGCGAGCCGGTAGATCTTTTCAAAGTATTAAAAGGCCCAGCCATTGAAATTATAAAGTGTCAGCTTTTATGTGAACAAAAAGGCCTGGCCACTCCTTATATTAATTATTCCACCGACAAGATTACGGGAGAAAGAACGTTTATTCGTTACTGTCCGACATTGATTTTCCCTGAAAGCGGAAACGAGCCGTACTTTGTTGCCAATTACTGTTCGTTGATAGAGTCTGACAGTCATGCCAGTTATTACCGGTTCTGTGACAACCTTTTAAGTATTGAATAGCTGTCAGTGATGAACCAAATTCACAATCAAACTGATCAGATCTTTTTGATTAATGGGTTTAGTTAGCTGGTCATTGCAGCCAACGTCCAGACATTTAGCGCGTACTTCAGACATGGCGTGCGCGGTTAAGGCGACGATCGGTTTCTTATAGCCCGCTGAACGTAAAGTTTCAGTTGCGGTATAGCCATCCATCACCGGCATTTGAATGTCCATAAGAACTACATCGAACGCCCCTGTTAATGCTTTTTTAGTGCCTTCAGCGCCGTTTTCTGCAGAATCAATGGTGGCGCCTCGCTTTTTAAGGTAGCGGCCTATCAAATGCTGATTGTCAGGTGCATCGTCCACAATAAGAACCTTAACGCCTTCTAAAGAATCTTCTCTGAGCTCTACCGGTTCATCATACTTGAGTTTTGAATCGACCTCGCGGCTTCTCAATGATGGCTGGTCTTCGAAAGTAAAAAGGAAAGTTGTTCCTTGGCCTTCTTTGGACTGCAATATCGTAACGTCACCGCCAAGAGCCCGCGCTAGACGCCTTGAAAGAGCCAAGCCAAGACCTGTGCCGCCGAATCTTCGTGTTACAGAGTCATCTGCCTGAACGAAAACATCAAATATTTTTTCAAGCTGGTTTTCAGCGATTCCGATTCCTGTATCCTGAATTTCAAAATGAATTTGAGGGCTACCGGTTGTGTTACGTTTTGAATAAGCTTTGATGTTAACTGTACCCTTTTCGGTGAACTTGATGGCGTTCGTCACTAGATTCAACAACACCTGTTTAACACGGACGGCATCGGTAACAACCAGGCCCGGCAAAGAGTAGTCGGGCTGATAGTGGAGTTTAATATTTTTTTCTTTTGCTTTTACATTCAATAGCGAAACAACATCGCTTGCGATTTCATCGGGGTCAGATTCAAGGTATTCAAAGTTCATGTGACCGGCTTCAACCTTTGATAAATCCAAGATGTCATTGATAATAACAGAAAGCTGGTTTCCGTTTCGCATCATGATTTCAAGGTAATGATTCCGGTCTTCAGAACTGACATGTGGGTCACGTAAAAGATCCGCAAAACCAATCATCGCGCCAAGAGGCGTTCTGATTTCATGAGACATGTTGGCCAGAAAGGCTGATTTAATCCGGCTGGCGCGTTCGGCTTCGTCTTTTGCCTTTTCAAGTTCCTGTTTGGCCCGAACCTTATCTGTTACATCGGATGCCTGGCTGACGATTCCATATATTTGCCCCGCAGAATTAAAAAGCGGCTGGTAAAAGAAGTCCAAATGACGTGTTTCAGATGTACCATCGGGATTCTTTTTTTGAATGGCAACTTCAGTTCCGCGATGTGGAACTCCTGTTTCGTAGACTTTATCTAAGAGGTCTTTAAAATAATTGTTACTCTCACCGGGATAAAGCTGATTCACTGATTTTTTTAAGACTTGGGATTCTTTCAGTCCGCTGTACTCGAGAAACTTTTTATTTACTTTTTCATAAACATGATCCGGCCCCATTAAAAGCGCAAGTGTGGCAGGGGACTCCATAAAGATTTGGTCGAGCTTACGCTCACTTTCTCTCAGCTTGTCTTCATAGATGCGCGTGTCGTTGATGTCGGTACAAGTGCCGTACCATCTGACGATTTTTCCGGTTTTATCGCGGTAAGGAACACCGTAAACTCTGAACCAGTGGTATTCGCCGGTTTTATAGTTTCGCAGGCGGTAATCCAGATTGTAGGGGGTGCCGGTGCGTACTGCGTTTTCCCATGCGATTCGCGAAGGGGTTGTGTCGTCGGGGTGAACGACATTATTCCATGTCTTTCGCTCTTCGACTTTGGCCCCTGTGAATTCGACCCATTTTTGGTTAAAGTAAATGGATTCGCCTACTTCGTTGGTAATCCAAACAAAGTGCGGAATGGCATCGGCTAAATTTTTTAATGATTCAAGAGTTTCTTTTTCGGTTTCCGCCTGCATTTTGCGGTCGTTGATATCAATCGTGACGCCTGAAATGACAACGGCCTTTCCTGCCTGATCATAGATTGCATGTCCTCGTGAAAAAATCCAGCGAACTTCGCCGTCAGGGCGGATAATGCGGTATTCATTTTCATAAGGAATATTTTTTTTAAGGGCATGGAGATAGGCGGTCAATGTTCGTTCGCGGTCATCAGGGTGAATGACATCTTCAATCGATTTAACAACATCTTCTTTATAAGAGGCGAGCCCCAGAATACGGTTTAACTCTGGCGAAGCTGAAACCTGATTAGTCTCAAGATTAATGGTCCATGTTCCCATTTGTGCGGCTGCCAGTGCCGTTTTTAAATTGGCTTCACTGTTTTTCAGCTCCTGTTCAGATTTTTTGCGACTGGTTGTTTCAACACAGGCGCAGAAAAGTCCAGTCACGCTGTCTGACTCATCGTAAATAGGGCTGTACGAAAATGTAAAATAAGTTTCTTCGTTATACCCGTGGCGGTTCATGATCAGTTTCATGTCTTCCAGGTATTTGGCTTCGCCGTTATCGACGGCTAAAATCAATGGCTCAATGTCGTGCCAGATCTCGCTCCAGATATTTTCAAACCGTTCGCCTAAAGAGGCCGGATGTTTTTTGCCAAGAATTTCAGAGTACGAATCGTTGTATAAAAAAATTCGTTGCGGGCCCCACGAGATAAACATTGGAAGCCGGCTGTTCAGCATTATTCCGACTGCCGTCTTCAGGCTTTGAGGCCAAGATTCAAGCTCTCCAAGTGCCGTCTTTGACCAATCTTTTTTGATAAAGAGGCCAGACATTTTGCTGCCATCTTTAAGAAAATGGTATTTGTTCTGTTTTTCAACTGACAATGGCGCCTCGATTTTTGTAAGGACACGTACTATAGCGTTATCAGGACGGGAAGTACCGCTCAGGGTTTCTATGTTAAGAATACTTAATTTGGCGGCTATGACATTTGCGGTATTGCTTATGAAGCTGCACGCTTTAGTGTTTTGTTTCAATTTGAATCAAACTAAGATTTAAGGCCTGAAATACCGAAAAGCCTGCTATGAAAAACTTGTTATTTACAGCGCTGATTTTATTGAGCTCTTGTCAGTTAACCCAGGTTGCAACAACAGGAGACCGAGACCCTGCCAGTACAAAGCTTGGTGATAAATTCGGCAAAAAAGCCGTTAGAGATTATTTTAAATCTGTCACTGCGGAAGAGCGGAACGACGCTCTGGCGCGATCACTCGTTTTTACCACCGAATACGACCCGGAAAAAGTAGCCTCAGTCGATGTGATCGCCGCAACGACAGAAGCCTGCGGCCCGGCTTATCAATATCAAAAAGGAATTGTCGAAGTTGAAAAGAATGATCCATTCGGGCATTCGTTTCCATCAAGCACACGTTACGCCAGTACCAAATGGCCCAAGATTGAATGTCAGTACCACGCCGATACCGAAAAAAGCATGAGCGGCGGTTCAACAAAATTTTTGTGTGACTTCGCTGACGAGCGGGTGAAGGGCGGCGTTCAAACCAGAAAAGTCCGTTATCCTTCTGACAGCGATGATCCTTTAGATTCTGAAGTTGTTGAAACAACGTTAGCCTTTAACCTGGCAAAATTAGTCGGTCTACCGACAAAGTCATTTTGCCCGGCGGTTGTGTCCTGCAAGAACTGCCCGAGTGCAAATCCATGGCGCGATGACCGCGGCTCTAAAGGCCCTGGCAAAAAAACTTACGAATTCCCCTGGGCTTTAATTGAAACGGATCTTCCTTCTTATATTATTTCAACCCCGACGACAGGGAATGCACCTAACGGAGTTGAATATGAAGAAGTCAAAGTGGTCAAGGCCGACACAGAAGAAGCCCGTAAAAAAATGCTGATTGAGCGCGAAGCGCTGATGCTATGGATTAACTTTATTCAGAATACAGATGCAGGCGGCTTTAATCACAGAGTCGGTTGCCTGGCTTACGAAAAAACTCCGGAAGAAAAGTATTACTGTACAAAACCGGTATTTTTATTACACGACCACGGGCATTCGTTTCACCGCCATTTTAATTATTCAGCCTGGGCGAAGATTCCGGTATTTCAGCGTTCAGAAAAAAACTCAGGATGCCGTTTCGGCCTTGATAAAGATTCGGCCCCTAAGCGCGGGGCTTTGAAAGGGATTATCCTCGGAGCAGAAGTCAGTGCTGAAGCGCGTGACTTTTTGTATGAGCGTTTGTCACGGGTTACAGAGCAACAGTGGAAAGATATGTACCACCTGGCGCGTGCCGAAGAGGCAACCAAAGTCAGAACCGAACAGTTCTTAAAAGACATCCGCAAAAAACTGAATGAAATGAAAGCGGCGAATTGCTTGCCGTTTGATATGGGAAAAAGCGTTTTATTTAAATAGCTCGTTTGGTTTACTAAAGAGCAAAAAAAGCCGGTGTTGAGCCGGCTTTTTTATTTCGCTGATTCAGATCATCAGTCGTAATCACCGGTATCAGGGTCGTCCTGCATGTCGTTCTTTTTATCGATCTTCGACATCTTGCCGCGGTTGATCGGGTATTTGTCGACGTGGTTTTGTGTGAGCATCTCAATTAATTTTTTAACTTCGGCCAGTTCAGGAATTTGCGCCAGGTCTGCATCTGTGAGTTTCGCGTACTGAACAGGAATTTTAACTTCAACAACGGTTTCATCTGCGCCGTAAGCGTTAAACTGGCTGCCGTCTTTTAAACGGGTCAGTCTGACGTTTTGGTCTAACGTAATCTGAACATCAATCGTGGTGTCGCCATTCTTCAGCTTAATACTGTAAGAGGTTCTTTCATACTGAGTTTGGGCAAACATGTTTTCAACACGCATCGCAGGTGTCGTGTAAAGCGCATCGAAGTACGCAATGAACTTCCGCACGTCTTCGGCTTTTTTAGGGTTCAGCTCTAAAAGCCGTTTTACGATTCCTTCTTTGTAGTCGAAATATTTTTCAGTAATAAGTTTTGGAATGTCTTTATCGTAAATGATCAGTCGGGGTTTGAATACGACATTGTCAAATTCCGGGTGCTGGATTTTAAGCTCCAGCCATGAGCGGTCAGCTAGTTCCGGCTGCACAATGAGGTTTCTCCACTGAACATCAGCGAGGGCTCTTGTGAAGTATTTGCGAAAGCGCACTTTAGCCGAAAGCCTTTTGCCGTTCTGAATATACTTTCCGACTGTCATATAGTTAGTGGAAGTAATATTGGCGTAACCTTCAGGGGCTTTATCACGGTTTTTAAAACGCTCGCCGAAGTATTTTTCAAGAACCGGCAGGTAGCTTTCAAGCTGGGTGGATTTAACAACGAATTTTACTTCTTGTCTTAAAGCTGTGGTGTCTTGAACATCGCCTTGAAATAAGCGAACCGCCTGACTGACACGGTCGTCTGTATGAAAGAGCCATTTGCACATGACAGCCGAAGCTGAAGCATAGGCAGGAAAGGCCAGCACAAAAAGAAGTAAGAGACGGCAAAAACGCATCAGTTCTTAACCTCATCTTTAAATTTTTTTGCGATGTCTTTGGCTTTTTGAATCAGCTCTGCAGAATTGTTTTTGACCATTTCGGTATAAAAAGTGTCGGCTGAAGGTGAATGCATCCTGCCAAGGTAGTTCGCGTAGAAAGACGCAACTGCCGTCATGCGTGCAGAAGGTAAAGACTCAAGGTCTATTTTTTTAATGAAGTTCTTTTTCTTTTCACGGACCAGAAAGTAATGACTGTCGTCCAGTTTGTAGGTGAACTGATTTTTTACTATGTTGGCAGGGCTGAAAGACAAAACAAATTTTTTAGCAGAGTCGAAGTTCTCAGTCACGTTTTGCTGATCAGGCCGGCCTGTGGCAGAACACTTCATTTGTTTAAATTCAATTACGCCGGTCACTGCATTTTCATCAGTTCCGATAAACTGAACACGCAGGGCATTCATTGATGAGCCTGAATCATTGATTTGGACCATATAATCCAGGTCCTTCAGGCGGCTGATCACTTTTAATTTTTTAAGCTTTTCGATTATATTCTGAATGTCTTTTTTAATAGTGGCTTTGTCAAAGGCCGTAATCTCTTCGCGCTGGTTTTCAATGTACTTACGGCTGTCTTTGCTGAAATCAAGCTGACTTCCGTATAACAAAGACTCGATTTCAGATGGCGGGGCTGCCTCTTTGTTTTGAAGGCCATCAATATACGCATCAAAAAGCTGGCGCTGATCCACAGATTTATCAAGCTTTTGCACGTAAGTTAAAAATTTGAAAAAGTCCGCAATTAAATAGTTTTTGCCGGCATCATCGAAGTCGGTGATCTGGAATTCAGCGCGGTTGCGGGCAAAATCGTAGTAGATTCCGGCATTGTTAAAGTGAAAGTCGCCGGCAACAAAGCCGGTTTTTAAAAGCGGTTTCGGCAAGGATTTAACTTCGGACGTCGCAATCTGCCAGTATTCGCGTGTGTAGGTTTTTAATAACTTTGTTTTATTGCTGACCTGGCCATCGGCCTCGTCAGTGCATTTAAGCATTCCGCTCTCTGCCCGGGCAGAAACGACAGCGCATAATAAAACTGAAAGCGTCAGAGCCTTGAACTTCATGTTACTTCAAATCCTCCGGTGAAACCGGAATAAACTGGCCGACAGATTTAATGTATTCGATTAATTTTTTGTACTTAACCGGGTCTACAACGATAGCGGTGTAGTTAACCGTGCCTTGCTTGTTGTCTGAGCTGACAAAAATGATTGTCGAAGTGCGGCCCGTTGCTTTGTCGGTCAAAGTAGTCGTCCACAGGTACTGATCTTTCGTCAGCTGCATTTTAGAAGCATTTTGGTCAAGTGGAGTGCCCGGAGCTTCGCTCGCGGAACCGCTTTTTGCGCGAAGATCACCTTCAAGCTGACTGATCTGGCTGCGGACCTCGGCAGGGACCTGCTCAGCGGCCGCAGACTCGTGCAGCGATTTAGAAACCCACTCAATATTGCTTGCGGCTTTAGGACCGAAGGCTTCCGTAATACTGAGTTTACCGTTTGAAAACGTATTGGCAGCGGTATAAATCACGCCCAGGGTTAACACCAGTTTCAGTGGTTCATACACAACAAGTTTGAAAAGAGTTTTGAAAACGCCGCGCACACTATAGCGCTTAATGAAGTACTTCATGTAAGCACGGTTAGCCTTTGTTTTTAAAACTTTTAATTCAGATTCAGTTGCCAATTCACGAACAACTTCTTTAGGAACAAGTTCAAGCTTCGGGGCTAACTCTTGAATTTCTTTAAGAACTTTTCCTTTGATAACAGTCGGGATGGTGGCGTTGATGTTGAAGCCGTCAGGGTAAGTCCCGATTTCGAAATTTACGCGCTCGCTTGAAAGTTTAGTGTCAAAGTAAGGATCAATTGGATTAGCTGAAACATCCAGCTGCTTTCCTGAAGGAGAGATCAGGTTGATATGGTCCAGCACATACTTCGGTTCCGAGCCTGAGTTTGATTTGTACTTCAGCTCAAGCGTGAAGCCGTTTCCGACAGGCATACCTAAAAGCAGGCGGCCTTTTTGATTAATTTCTTTATCGCTGATGATCATCGAACGCGATTGCGCGAGCATCAGTACCAATTCCTTAACCTGTGCGCTGACTTGAGCGGGCTCAACAGCATCAAAACTTTTTGCGGCTAAGTTCAGTTCTGACGGGGTTTCTGTGCTTTCTTTTTTGGAGATCGTCACATCATTCTGAAGCTGGTCGATCAGCTGGTGACACATCATTTGCGCCATAGCAGAAACAGGCAAAAAAGCCGTTAAAAACAAAATGAAGATTGATTGTCTGAATTTGGACATGGGGAGTATCCTTTTCTGATAGAGAAAATCAGTTCATTCTCCGTACCCGGAAAAGGATATTGAAAGCGTTTTAATTGGTTTTAAGCCCCTAAAACGCTTATTAGGCCCAAGAGGAACAAAAAACGTTAGACAGTGCCTGAAATAAGGTAAAAGCCCCGTGCTTACTCCGCAGGTTATTCGTCAGGCGGAAAGTGCGAAGCGGGCGGAGTATCAGCATCCGTTACCTGAGTGGCAATTCTGATTTCTTCGGCCAGTAAATTGACTTTTTCCCGGGTGGAATCGACGTCCCAGTTGGGCATGTAATCAATGTGATATTTCAGCTCGTCCAAAAGTTTTTTTACAACAGGAGTTGAACTGTCATAAATCTTTTCCATCAAAATAACGAGGCCATGGTTGGCTTTTCGCATGAAATCGCCGTAGTCGGTTTCATCGATGTCAGAAACTTCATTTATAAAATCATCAATAGGTGTTGTCTTCATTCTTTTCCCCTCCATGTTTCTGATTCGGAACCTTTGCGGGTGCCGTGTTGGTTTGCGTAGTATTTTATTAATGCGAGATCCAAGGGTTTTGACATAGCATCGATGATCAGGCGGCTGGAAAGCGGACGGTCTGAGCCTGACATCACAACGACTTTGACCGGCCTTTCGCAGCAGAAGCTCTCAAGCTTATCTAAAAATTCCTGGCCATCCATGATATCCATTTTCGAATCTAAAAAGATCAGGCTTGGCTGCACAGATCCGTTTTTTATCATATCGATCGCGTCTTCGCCGTTGGCAGCGACAGCCGGCATGAATCCTTCTTTGTTCAAAACTCTCTTCACGAGTTCTCTGATATCTTCACTGTCATCAACTATTAAAATCATCTTGCCATCTCCTGATTGTTTATCCGGTCACTGACGCACGGTCTTGCATCACGCGGAAAGCTCACCGTAAATGTTGTACCGTCCATGACGTTACTGGTGACGTGAATGTTCGCGCAGTGGGCCTCCGCAATTCCTTTGACGATAGTAAGCCCGATTCCCCAGCCTTTTTGTCCGCCGGATTCTGCGGACTTCAAGCGGGAAAACTGATCGAATAATTTTTTTTGTTCCTCTTCTGAAATGACCGGCCCCTTATTGTTCACAATAAGATGAACGGTTTCGCCTGAGTCTTTAACCCTAACTGTTACCGGGGCTTTTGCGTCGCCGTACTTGATGGCGTTGGTCACTAAATTTTCGGTAATCCGTCGAATGCCGTCAGGGTCCCAGTAGCCGTCACAAGTGTTGTCATACTCAAGCTGAAAGCGGGGCCCGTATACGACCTCCAGATTTCGCAGGGTAACCTTGACTGCTTCAGGCATTACACAGTGATTGGCTTTTATCGAAATGCCGCGGCCGCCTCTGATCCGGTTTGTATCCAGTAAGTCGCGGATCATTTGATCGCATAAAGTTACATTTCGCAAAATTCTTTTAATCATGTCAGAAGCGTCAGGTTCCGTAACTTCACTTTCCAGTATCTGCGCCGACATTTTAATTACCGAAAGGGGAGTGCGTAAATCGTGAGTTAAAGTGCCGACAAATTTTTCACGTAAATCTTTTTCGCTGTTCAAAGACTCAATCAGTTTCTTTTGCTGTAAAGCGTGCTCTTTGTGGTCTTCAATATCTGTGTTGGTGCCTATCCAGCGAATGATGTTTCCGTTTTCATCTTTTTGCGCAACGGCCCGGCCCAAATGCCAGCGGTATGTACCGTCATGCCTTCGCAGTCTGTATTCAATTTCATAAGGCTTGCCGGTTTCTACCGATTCTTTCCAGCTATCGATCGTTCTTTGCAGATCATCCGGATGGTGCATAGGTGTTGATTTCCATTTTTCACCCTCAGTTTCTCCGCGTTTGACTCCGAAGTAGTCGTAGTGACGTTCATTAAAATAAATAATGTTTCCTTTAGCGTCCGCAATGAACGCCATCTGTGGCATAGCCTCGGCAAATCCGCGGAATCTAACTTCACTTTCGCGTAACTCTTCTTCCGCTTTTTTCATTTCTGAAATGTCTACGACTGTAGTGACAATTTTACTTGGATTACCGTCCTCACTATAAAGAATCGCGCTTGATGCCAGAACCCAGATGATTCTTCCGTCTTTTGCGACATTGCGTTTTTCAAGCTTCCAGCCATTGCTTTTTGCTGCGATTTTTGTTTTAAATAAATTTGACTGTTTTTCGCGGTCCGCTTCAAAGGTAATATCATTAATCGTCATTCGGCTGAGTTCTTCTTCTGTATAGCCGTGTATTTCACAAAACTTGCGGTTCACTTTGATGTATCTGCCGTTGTTGACATCGATTAAGGCTTTTCCTGAAGCGGCATGATCAAAAACCGCTTTGAACAGATCTTCTGATTCATTTAACTGGTTTTGTATTCTGCGGACACGCTTACTGTTCCACTCATTAATTTGCACGCTGGCTTCCGCCATGCCGGTTGCAACAGCCTCTAAAATGGTTTCTCGAGCCGTTTTATGAAGGAGGTTGTCTTTTTCCAGAACTTCAAAAATTACTTTTCGTAAAATTTCGTACTCTCGAATAACTTCTTCGACGGTACATTGGGTTTCTTCGGCTCTGTCTTCAGCGTGCTCATAAGCCACGCGCAATAAGTTAGACCGCGCATGGCCTGACATCTCCTGTTGTTTGATCGCGCTGGCCAGCTCATCAATAAACTTCGGAAGCGAATCACGCAAAGTTGTTTTACATTCATACTTTGCGTTTGTATTTTCGCTGCGAACCAAGGCTTCCCACCGGGTCAAAATGACCTCTTTGGAATCCTTTAACCGGGCTGCGGCATCGATACAATTTTCGTCGTTAGGCCTTTTTTGACTTATGTGGACCCCCGTCAGACAGTTTTTTATTTTCCACAGGCTTTAAAAAAGCATATTCCATGCCTGTAAACACAACTGGACCCGACTGAAAGGCGGCTGGCATTGAAAGTTTATTGTTAATAGCAAACAATAAATAAAAAGGGAGTTTGAATGAAAGCACTTGTAATAGGTTTGAGCGGATTATTTCTATCTCAGGCGGCTCACGCGGCCGGATGTTCTGAGGCGGATGCGAAGCGCTTGGTTGCAGAAAGAATCGTAGCCCATGCAAGTGGTGCCGATTTCTCTGAAGTAAAAGTACATATCGTAAAAGACAGAGCCGGTTCAAGACAAAACCCAATCGTCAGTATTTTCGGATCTTATATTATTCCGGGTGAAAATGGGTCTAACCAATACGGATGGGTCAACGCTGAAATTCAACCGCGAAATCCGTGTTTCAACAGCGGCTCATCTTCAGGCGACATTTCTGATTTAAGAAATACAACTCCCGAGGTTAATTTAAGTGATTACCTCAGAGAAAATCAGCTAGGAAGTTTGATGAGAAGTCATACGCCTCGTTCAACTATGGGGTCATCACAAAATGAACTTCCGGCGCCGACACCATCGCCTGTTGCGTCGCCAACACCATCGCCTGTTGCTGCGCCGGTTCCGAGTGTTTCACCGGCGGTTGATGAAGATAACTAAGTCAAATCATTCGTAAGTAAATGTTAGAGCGCAGATCTAAGGACACTTAATCTGCGCTAAATTACACAGATATTTTTTAAAATCTTCATCCTCGCCCTGCAAGAGCTCGGGTAGGGCCGCTTTAAAATCTTTTCGTCTGCACCAGTTTTTCATGTAATCATGCCACGACGCCCATAAACGCTTCTGCTGACCATTCATATCGTTTTCGTAAACTAAAATGTACGCTCGCTCGAATAAGGAGATAATCAGGTCAAAAATAATTAATCGTCTTTCAATTTGCTCGGGAGTCATAGCTGTTTCATCAATTTCGGCTTTGGAATAGAGAAACAGGTCGGCATTCTGCAGAAGTAATTGTTGCAGCTCCGAGTATTCATCGGAAAGTTTTTGGTAAATTTCTTCTTCTTCTTGCTGATATTCGCGCCGCTTTTCCCAAACGAAAACGACAATAGCAAAAGGAAACGCAACAACGGTTACTAAATAACTAGCTAATTCCCAGGCTTCTAAACTGCCGATGTAATCTGTTATCTGCATAGGCCATTCTACACCGGGGCAAGGGCTGGTAAAAGTTAATTTTTATTAATCACTTGTTATTGTTCGATCCCGGTGGTTTTTGCAGTTACAAAATGAAAACGATTTATTGGTACTGAATAACAACAGTTCCTGATGTTCCGTTGTTTGAAGCTCCGCAAGAGTTACCTACGGTGTTGCCGCCCGCGCCGCCGCTTGAATTGACTGTGCTACAACCACCCAAGCAGTAACATGCGCCGCCACCGCCACCGCCGCCGGCTCGTGTTCCAGAAGCTGTTCCTCCGTTTGATCCACGCGTGTAATCTCCACTGGCCGCGCCTGAGCAGGCAGAACCGCCTGAGCCTGCAGTTCCGTTCTGGACACCGCCGCTGCCGCCGCCACCACCGGCAATAACTAAAATTGTACCGCCAACAGTTGTCGTTACTGTACTTGCGCCGCCACCGCCGGCAGCAACAGCTCCGCCGGATCCCGCGCCGCCACCGCCGCCGCCGCCGAAAGCTCCATCACCGCCGAATAATCCGTTGCCGGAACCGGCAGTGCCGGCACCGCCGTAGGCAAGTGTTCCTGCGCCGTCAACGCCGGCGCCCGTAATAGCGCCGCCGTCGCCGCCGTTGTAACCGCCGGTACCTGCGGTTACGTTACAGATGCCACCGGTGCCGACTGAAACCGTATACTGAGTTAATGGTGTCAGGCCCGTAAATGTTTTGATTACATTGCCACCGCTGCCGCCCGCCGTTCGTGTACCGCCACCGTTACGGTCACCGGTAGCGCCACCGCCACCGGTTGCAGTAATGGTCATCTGCGTACACAGCTTCGGCAATGTGAAAGTTCCGTTAGAAGTGAATGAAACAGTACTTGCAGCACATCCGTGATAAATTTTTACGTATTCAAAACTGGGCTGATAAGTGGAATTGTCCGAAGACAATGTGGCTTGATATTGGAAGTATCTTTTGGTGGCCACACTAAGTGACGGAAAGTTCGCAAACACCATCGAAGGAAATGTTGTTAAGACGGTGCCAAGACCCGTGTTTTGAACTGTGTTATTATTTAGCTCTGTAAAGTAAGTGGCTGCCGTGTTGTCAGGGCCTTTCCAGGTGGCAATGTCACTGCAGTTTGAATTGTCGCAGGTTTTAATCTGAAATCTTACGTTGTTGCCGCCGCGTCGGTAAATTTGCTGAACTTCGGTTGCAGAAAGCGGGCGAGTCCAAATTCCTATTTCATCAAGAGAGCCGGCGTAATTCACGGCCCAGGCGTCGTGACGGCCAAGCTTCGTGTTGCCAAGTCCGCTGATCGGGGCGGTCGGTGCTGTACCCACGCTTGTCGCTGTACTGCTGACAGCCGCACCATCGACATAAATAGTGAACTGATTTGAAGCAACGGCAACGCCGGAAGTTCCGTTCCAAACGCCCACAACATGGTGCCAAGCATTGTCGTTGTAAGTGCCGGTCGTGCACTGACCGATATAAATGGTGTTACTATCAAGCCCGTATGAAATTCTTCCGGCCGCGCAACCACCGGGATTGTTTCCAATGCCAAGAGTAATACTGTTTCCTGCTCCGGTTGGCCCGCGGTCCTGTAAAATCACTCCATTGCCTGCAGTGTTTGTCCGAAACCAGGCTGACACTGAATAATCGCTGACGTTTGTTTGCGTGTAGGGAATGTCAATGCGGTCATCGGTTCCATCAAAAGTGATGGCGCTGTTCAGTTTGCCGGCTGCAAGATAAGTCATGCCTGCGCCGTTAGAGTTCGAAGCTGTGCCGTTAGAGCCGATAGAGGCAGTGATTGTCGTACCGCTGGCAATGGCTCCTGAGCCATTCATTTTAAAGAGCTGTGCGGCCCCGGTCATTAAGCTCGCGGCAATACCGGAATAATCGGTCGCAATTTCGCTGGATGGCGGAAGTTCTTTCCCGTACGGAAGCGGCGTCTTCCACTCAAATCTTGTCCACGATTGTAAGGCCCCGCAGCCACCGTAGATATCAAGAACGGGAGACGTGTAAGTGCCGGTCACCTGACCGATACTGAGTTGCACTGAATTCCCTGAAACATTGGTGTTAGAAAAAGTTCCTAAAGAAAAGTCCGCGCTTGTATTGATGGTTTTTGAGTCGTAGTCGCTTTGGCCGCAGCTCCAAAAAGTATGCGGAATAAAAACCTGCGCGAAAGATGATGAAGAATTCAGCAGTGAAATCAGCAAAATGAGAGCTAAAAAAGCCGGCGCCCTGAATGGAGTAAGCACTAAAATTCTCTTAAACACACTTTAGTCTAACAATCCGGTTTAAGTTGTCCATAGAAATGTTAAGAAAAATAAAGCTGTAGTAGCTACTGGAATTGTAGAAAGAAAAATGAAATAGTCGCTGCATGAAATTACTTACTCTCATTTTGCTATCTTCCTTAAATGTTTTCAGTGCAGAGCTGGTTACTTTTGAAAATTCCTGGAACCTTTTCAGTCAAAAGCTGGGGCCAGATTTCAATTTGCCTGTTCCTTTAAGTGCGAAAGAAAAAATGGTGATTCAGTTTGAACTGCCCGAACCGAACGGGGCTGCCTTAAAGAAAGTTTTCTCGAAAAGCTATACAGTGGCTGCTTTCAAGGCGGTATTTGAAATCTATTTTTTCGATCAGAACCAGCAAAAGTATTTTTCACAGCAGATCTATCTTTATAAGGACGGGAATCTGGTTACCCGGTGCGCCTCTTATTTTGGATTAGAGCAGAAATTCCTGGTTCCGGGCTCCTGTGCGGGAGTGCAGGGGGATGAACTCCTGGGAATCGCTCTTTACAAATAGCTACTCTGTCATTAGCTCTTCGCGTCGTACTGTGTGATTGTTGGACACACGTCCAGGACTGCAGTCAAATATCGGGCGGGGGGAATTATGAAAATCACTTTTGGAAATGTTTTATTGGCGGCGGTTCTTGCGCTGTCTTTTTCGCAAGCGGTTTCAGCCGCGACAATCATTAAAGATAAGAAGTGGGCATTAGAAGATTACACGACGGCAGCACAGCCGCGAAATCTCTGTATCGCTTGGACTTATTTAACCAAAGGTAACACAATTTACCGCCTGGAACTTCACAGGGTTAAAAATGAAAATACATTAACTGAAGTTCAGCTTCGTCAAACAGGCCCGGGTGAAAACTCATTGGCCTGGCAAATGAGAGTTGATGATTCAACTGATGTTTTATCTTTAGGACTACGTGGCCAAGAAGCTGATGCAAAATTCTTCTGGCCGGTTCCGCGAACGGAACTTTTAGTAGCTGCGCTGGCGAACGGCAAAGACATCAACGTCGTTTCTAAAGGCGGAAATAAAGAAGTTGCTTTTGAATTTGAAGCCGATGGTTTTGCAAAAGTGTGGGCACAAATGCAGTCGCACTGTTCGGGCTCACAGCAGATTAATAATGCGGACTTTGAGCGTGAATTCATGGCTAAATCTCAGCGCTCGGTTGACCCATTATTGTTGACTACTCCGGTTGTTAACGCGTTAAAGGCGGCGCATGTTGAAGGTTACCAGATCTTTTTGCAAAAGCTGGCTAAGGCCGAAGAGCTTAAAGCTTTACGCGCGCAGTTTCAGGGGCAGTTGACTGAGCTTGATGGATTGCTGGCGCTGGTTCAGCAAATTACTGGACGCGATCTTCCGGCATTAAGAAAAGAACAATCTGATAATGAAACTCTGAACGCCAATTCAGAAAGAGAACTGGCTTCTGTTATCGCAAGTATTCCGGGACTTCAGGATCAGGTTGAACGTGCATTAGAAGTATTGAATGCGGCTCAACAAGTGATTGCCCCTTATTTAAATGATCACGAAAACTTAAGCGATGCTGTCCGTGCCGCGAGAAGCTCATTGCGAAATGCAGAAGCGCGTTTAAGTCAGATCAACAGCAGCATCTCGCAAAATCAATCAGCGTTGCAAAACTTAGAATGGGAATTACAACGTGTTGAACGGGACTTATCTGATGCCAGAAGCCGCCTAACTTGGGCTCAGCAAGAGTACAACCAGGCTGACTGGGATTACCGCCGCTTCAATGCGGCTCAGGAAGAGCGTCAGCGTTTACAAAATAATTTTCAGTACCAAAATGCAAAGAATCAGTTGCAGTCATCACAAAGCGAACTGAGCCGTGCGCAAATGGAGCAAAACCGAGCATCGAATGATTACAACCGCGCGCTTGGCGCTTTAAGACAGTGCCAGTCAACTGCGGGTGCCGATTGCTCTTCACAACAAAATCAGGTGAGTGCAGCACAGAATGCGTTACAAATGGCAAACTCAGCCGTGCAAAATTTGAATTCGCAGATTCGTCAGCATCAAAACACAATCAGCCACATCGAATCGCAAGTGCGTTCTGAAGTGCGCCAGATCGAAAACCGTTTGCGTGACCGCTGGGACCGCGCAAGACGCGAGCTGGATCAGTTAAACAGCATTATCAGCCGCAGTGAGCAGCGCTCACGCGATATCCGCATGTTTGAAATTCCGAACCGCCGTAGCGAACTTGACCGCTTAAGCCGTGAAGCTTCTGCCACTCAGTCAGAAATTTCGTCAGCGCAGGTTCGTCTCCGTCAAACAGAACGCGATCTTGAGGCGTTTGAAGCCCGCGTAGGCTGGGATGCTAAAAAAGCTTCTTTAGATAATGCACAGGAAGACCACGACAATAAAACAGCTGCGCTATCCCGCGCGCAAAACAGAAAAGCGGCTCTTGAGGCGACAATTGCAAATTGTGCACGTGAGCGTACGCGTATCGCTGCTGCTATTGCCGAAAAAACGGATTTATTGAACCGCTCAAATGCAAGAGTAGGTGCTTTACGTGTTGAACTTCAGCCGTACGAGCAGCAAAAAGCGAAGTTAGAACTGGATGCGCAGGCGATTCAAGCAAGTCTTAACCTGGTCATCGACCGCTTTGATGCGTCTTTGCCTCGTTAGAATTCAGTGATCGTTTTAATAAAATAAAGTTTAGCTTTAGCGCCGGTTCATACCGGCGTTTTCATTTTCAGAAGCGAACGCCCCAATTACATGCGCCGTAAAAGAGAAACGGTGTTCTTTTTTGATACACAGGACTTTTGTCTTTATTTTTGAAATCCACCTGCCGATGAGTGACTTCAGAATAAGGAGTCATATCTATGATTAAGTTTCTTAGCATCATGTTAGTTTTGTCAGTTGGGGTTCAGGCATCAGCTTCAGACATCGATTTAAAGTATTTCAAAAAAGCCGATCTCAGTATCGTAGGCTTAGGAAAAAAAGGGTACATTCACTGTGAGCGTACAGCTAACGGTGTTCGGTTGCTTCGAGTGGGCCGTGACAAGGTTGAACTGAATGATCAGGGTCAGTACGTTTCTCGCACCGACCGGAACCAGCTGTTCGTTGAATCTAAATTTAAAAAGAGCGTTGGAGAATCAGAGATTAAAGATCAGGTCTATATGGACACTGATCACATTAAAAACCGTTATTTGAGAGCGCGTAATATTTGTGATGACCATAAAGCCTTACAAGGCGCCGCTGGATTAATTCGAACTAAAGAGCCGGGCGATAACGACAATGACCGCGATAATGATCAGCAAGATGCTCCGTCGGCGCCTTCAGCTCCGTCGGCACC
>JAJFMT010000082.1 GCA_020696855.1 Pseudobdellovibrio sp. | reverse complement strand
TCCGTAGTAATCACTGACCAGGGAGTTGTGATAAACGGGAACAAAAGTTTTAGAGGCCGCCGGTCCGTCATTATCAAGCGTAATTAAAAGTTTTTTTCCTGAAGCATTACTTTTGTGAAGCAGAAGTTGCAGTTTAGAGTGGCGGTCGCGTAACTTCATCACAAGACCCGGTTCTTCAGGCCAGTCTTTTAAAAAGTTTTCAATAGGAGAAGAAAACACAAGATACTGGTTCTTCTTTGAGCGCGACTGCCAAATGGAATTGATAGTGGCTTTCCCGCCGTCAAAATTCAGCGAGATCGAGTGCGAAACGTTGTTCTCGTCGATCAGATGCAGTTTTCTACTTAAGAAGTCAGAAACCGGTTTGTCTAAGAACTTCGCGCTGTCGGCGTTCATTCTTATTTTTTCTGTGGCTTTTGCTGATCCGGGGTTAACCGTTACGAAGCTCACTTCCTTAAAGTCGCTGGACACCAAAAGTTGCCGCAAGGCCAGCCTGCTTTGAAGAGATTGGGTCAATGGCTGGTCGGCCATTTCGCTGAAAGACTGCAGTTTCAACAGACTGTTCATTAAGATTAAATTCTGAATTTTAAATGATTCGCGCGATGCCGCTACCAACTGGTCGGATTGATTCTTTTTTTCAGCGTCATAAAATGACATAGCTAGCAGCACTGTCAGCCCTGTCCCTGCAAAAAAAATTACAAGCGGTGCTAACCGGTGTGAAATTGAAATTCTGTTCTGGTATTCCTGATTAAGTAAACCGAAGGGCATTGGACCTCCTGCTGTTGCCGTTAGTTTATCACCTAAATCCTGCTCTTTTCGGGTTTGAAGAAATCTTCACACTCTCTTCATGCAAGCTGAAAGCAGAAGCCTTACACTGTCTTTACAGCAAATGAGGATGAGGAGGCCACATGGGCACCGTAAAATATGATTCACATTTATTAAGTGCTTATGACTTCAAAAACAATGTTCTGAGGGATTTCTACAGAACATTTAGTGAAAGTGATGGCTACGATAATCATGCGCTAAACACTTTGTGTTCTGACACGAGCGAAATCACTGTTATTAAAATGCTGGCGCACTTTGACCAGAATCTCAGTGTCACGATAACTCAATTGAACGAAGGCATCAGAGAACAGAAAAATGACATTATAGAGAGGGCCGCCCACAAACTTATCGGCACCGCTGAGCTGCTGGGATTCAAGGGCTTTTCTGATGAATCCAGAAAGCTGACAAACATGATTCGCAATAAATACCCGCAAGAGGTGATTACCGCTTCAGCTTACGGCTATCTTCAAAAATGTAACGAGCTATTTAACCTGCTCGAGTCCAGCTGTCCGTCCCTGAAGATCCACCTTTAGCAACCAGTTTGTAACCGGTGCTGAGAACTGTTTCTATTTTTATCAGACTGGATTCGAGCTTCTTTCGGATGTGACTGATATGAGTGTCAACGGTTCTTGTCGTGATGTATTTATCAATCCCCCACACGCGGTCTATTATCACTTCGCGCGAAAACACGTGGTCGGGGCGGGAAAGTAAAAGCTTCAGTAATTTAAATTCGTACGGGGTCAGTTCGGCTTTCTGAATGGCTTCCGGTGTTTTCACTTCGACCGACATTTTATCGGTATCGAGTTTTACGCCGCTGAATTCAATAATACTTTTTTCGCTGGTCATGAGCTGCGCGTTTCTTAAACGGGCTTCTATCCGGATTTTCAGTTCTGTTGGGTCCGCCGGCTTACTGATGTAGTCATCGGCGCCCACGCCGAATGCAGCGACCTTGGTTACTATATCATTATCACCGCTGACGACGATAATGGGCACAAACTGAGAAGAAAAAGCTTCACGCAGTTTTGGAACCAGCTTAATGCCGTTTCCATCAGGCAAAGAAACGTCTAAAAGGACCAAATCAAATTGTTCCCGAGCATTTTGTGTTATCTGCAGGGCTTTATTGCTGTCTGAAGCGAAAGTCACGTTATAGTCTTTTAGAAGTGCAGATAAATAAATCTGATACTCCACTGAGTCTTCAATGCATAAAATTCTATTCATATTCACCGTCCTGGTGTTGCTGTTTCTTCATATCATTATAACAGGAATTCGAAGTTTTTACTCTAAAATCAGAGGAGAAACGAAAGGAGTATCAATACAATGCGACCAAATATATTTTATAAAAACTTTTCCTATTCAGATATCTTAACAAAATTTATCTCTGAACAACTGGATTACAAAATATTACAAAATCAAAAATTTGACCAAGAGTTGGTCGAAATTTTCTTCTTTCGTCCGCAGTCGGCTTTACGAAACAATGAGATCGTTTTTACCTGCCATTTAGAGGCAGCCTTACCGTGGCTTCCACAGCGGCTTTCAGCGACTTGCCAGGACCGGCGTTTTTGGCAGGCTTTAAGACGCGCCTTATCGCTTCTGATAAAGCAGATTAATTCCGAGATCCAGAAATACAAACATTTAAAAAAAGAATCCAGCGAAAAAGATTACAAATGGATTTTAGAACACTGGGAGTATGGCCAGTATGAACATTAAAATAAACCGAATACTTATTGCAGAAGATGATCTGGCTTTAAAACCCTTGTGGGAAGCTTTTTTCAGAAAGCTGGGAAGACCCTTTGTTATTCAATGGACGGTCAGCTGCGAAGAAGCAGTAAAAATTCTGGAAAAAAACCCGGACTTTGATTTGATCATCAGTGATATTTTTCTGGCGGGATCAGGTACCGGAATCGAATTGCTGAATTCGCCCGAAGCCAACCGCTGCCGCGCAAAAAAAGTTTTGATCTCAGCTGTTGATAAAGCCTCGGTACTTGAAGAGTATCCCGCTGACATCGGCGACGTTGAGGTCATTTCTAAACCTTTTAACGGAAGACTTTATGAACCTATTATTACAGGCCTTCTCAGTTTATAAAAAGCTGAAGCTGCCTTTTATTGTCAGTAAGACAGCTAAGCCTGTGGTGATTGTTACCGGATGCGGTTCAGGCATCGGCTTAGAAATGGCAAGGCAGCTTTACTTTCGTGATGACATCATCACGATCATCACGACACGTAAAAAATCTCTTCATCTTTTGCACTGGGAGTTTACCGAGTCTTCGCACTTTCTTATTCGCGAACTTGATATTACAAACGAAGACAACATTTACTCTTTGATTCAGGAAGTGACTGAAAAGTTTAAGCGCGTCGATGTTATCATTAATAATGCCGCGGTTTGCTTTCGGTCGGTGGTTGAACACATGGATGTCGATTCCGAGCTTTTACAGTTAAAGACAAACTATCTTGGGCCTTTTTCTCTTATTCGCTCTGCCCTGCCGATTATGAGAGAGCAGCGGTCAGGGTGTATTATCAACATTTCGTCGGTTTCAGGAATGCTGGCGATGCCCACAATGGGCTCTTACAGTGCTTCAAAACATGCGCTCGAGGGTGCTACAGAAGCCTTATGGTACGAAGGGCGGCCATTCGGTATTAATGTCAATTTAGTTCAACTTGGCTTTGTTCATTCGGATTCATTTAAAAAAGTGGTGTATTCAAAAAAAGCCGAAATGAGCGCGAAACTTAAAGGACCGCATTCTGAATATTATACTTCAATGACTCCGATGATTGAAAGACTCATGGGGTTTTCAACGAGCTCTTCCACAAAGGTGGCTTCGAAAATTATTAGTCTGATTGATAATCCGACCGCTCAGCTTCGTTTACCGTTAACTCCCGATGCTCGTCTGTTCGGACTTATGAGAAAGATTGTGCCGTCATTTATTCTTAACCGGTTACTTTATCTGCTGCTTCCGGGTTCGCTTAAGTGGGGAGGGCTGTGGCGTGCTTCTGATGTTAATAAAGATAGTGAAAGCAAAAAGGCCGCTTAGTTCAGGTACCGGCTAACGGTGTGAAGAAGCTTTGCCTGACTGACAGGCTTAGTCAGAACCTCGTTGCATCCTGACGCCAGACATTTTAACTGATCTTCACGCATCGCATGCGCGGTGAGGCTTATGATCGGCTTTGCGTATCCTGACTTTCTGAGAATTTCTGTAGTCGAGTATCCGTCCAGCACAGGCATCTGCATATCCATCAGTATGACATCGAAATCTTCGTCATTAAGAAGATCAAGAGCCTGTCGTCCATTGTCGGCAACATTCACTTTTAGGCCGTGCTTTTTTAGAATATGGGCAATTAAAAGCTGACTTTCAGGAGCGTCTTCAACGAGAAGAACACGCTTTCCTGCTAATAATGCCAGGTCTTCATGAACTGACATTTTTCTTACTATTTTTTCTTCAATGGCTTTTGTGCTCGATTCAGCTTTATGTATTTTTGTTAGCCGGCCCACCGCCGCTGACAACAATACGACCAGCACAAAGGCAATTAAAAGAATCTCTACCAGGTTATCCATAACCATCCCTCTATTATAAATGCAAAGCTTGTGAACACTTAATTAATTGCTGTGTTAACTGTCAGAACGCATAAAGCTGCGATCAAATTTCAGAATGAAATTCACTGTTTTTTTGTCGAAATATTTTTCACTTTTAATTTATGGTGAAATCATCACGCCGAATTAATGCCTCTGTAAAATGACGTATATATAAATGAAATAACAGGATGGTTGAAATGAAAATTCTTATTATTACATTTCTAATTCTTTTTACATCTGTCCGCGCCTTCGGCCAGAAAGATTCAGGCTACACAGTGCTGGCGATCTCTCAGGGCATTTCGATGCCGGCGATCACCACACCGGTCAATTGGGGTCACGGTTTTACTTATAACAACTCTGCAGTGGCAAGAAATTATGACGGCGCTTTGTTGTCTGTAGAATATGACCAGAATGAAAATGCAAAAGGCTACGGAGCAGAGCTTGGCGTAGGTACAGGCAATGTCGGATTAGGAATCGGTTATTATAAAAATGACTGTGACAATTGCGATGGGCGGGTGGGGGCCATTGCCGGTTTCGGTATGGGGCGCGACAGTTCCTTCGGTATCGGTTACCGCGAAGAAAAAACTTACTCTGCAGGACTTCTGTTTGGCTTAGGTTCTTCTGGACAGTTAGGTATCGCAGTGGATTTTCGGGATAATGAAGATAAGAATCTCAAAACGTATTCTTACGGAATCGGTTACGCTTACTCTTCGAATAGTTTCAAATTTGCTATCGATGCTTCTAAGCAGGAAGACGGTGATTCGTCGACAGATAATAGCCTTATTATGCTGACACCCGGTTTAATGGTCGATGGCGGCGTTGTGCGCCTTGGGATTTCTTTTGATACTTACCTGAATGATAAGAATGAAACTCATGAGGATAAAGCGTGGTTCGGTATCGGCTTTGGCAACAACTCGAAATGGAATTTAAATATCTATAAAGACTATTCAGCAGAATATTCTGCGGCCTTAACTTTCTGGTTTTAAGTTCGTTCGGCTCGCAAAATTCATTTGAGAATTTAACATTCGCATAATGAGACAGGACCCCCGACCAAAAGTGTTTCAAAAAAATCTAAATTTTAAAATAATTTGAGATTTAAAACGGCGTTGACGATACTGGTTCAGTAGCAAAAACCCAGGGGGAACCATGTTTGTACGTCTATTGCTTATGCTTTCAGTATTAAGCACATTCTCGCTAGCCCATGCACAAAACTGTTATAGCTCAACAGTTGCTTACGATAATCCGTGTGCAGAAGCGGCAAATTCTTTTAAATCAGCCAGAGCAAACTGTAAGTCAGGCTTGCTTGTAACGGCAGGAAGTTCTGCAGGAGCCTGTCAGACACCGAATGCATTGGTAGAAAACATTGCGGCTCAGTGTTCGAGCCAGTGTGTGGCGCCACCACCGCCGCCTCAAACAGCTTGGTATTCTTCGTTTAGCTCGACCGTTTCATCTTATGAAGCTTCAGCCGAAAATCCGAATTTAGTAAAAGTAACCTGGAAACATACAGGAAAAGACAGAATGACATGCGGGCCTGCAGTATATACTTATATTGCGGTCTTAGATAAGTCTAAAGCAAAAGAAGCAGCTTACTTTCTTGCCTATCCGGGTCCTGATGCGACGAAATACATCAGCATAAAACTTTCGTGCCCTACAAGTCTGGTATCAACAACCAGTTATTCAAGCACTGATTACGATAGAATTAACCCAATAATAACCTACAACAGCAATTGCGTATTGGATAGCTACTCAGCCGGCTCGGCACCATCCGCAATGTGTATGATTCCTTAATTTAATAAAGGGGACTTTATGAATTCACGTTTAATCTTAGTAATTGGACTTTTATTTTTGGGTTTTTCTGCACATGCGCAAAACTGTGTAAAATCAATGTCATTGGCTCCTTACCCATCAGGTGTTAATAAATTCCATTCTGCGAGCGGGCGCTGTATTAACGATAGCTCAGTTAACTCTTCTTTCAGCTCATTGGCACTTCCCGATGCAAACGGGGCGCACGCCAGTCTGAATCAGAAGTGCCAAGCCATCGCAGGCGGATGTGCACCGAAACCGCCTCCTGTCTATTACAACTATAGTTATAGCATACGGGCTCAATTTATCAGTTCGGTCGCATCTTCTAATTTGGTAAGTGTGAAATTTTCATCTTCCGCGTTGGATCCGGTTCAATGCAGGAAAGTGACAACTACACATTCAGCCGTTTTAGACAAAAATATTCCGGATAATGCTTACTTCTTTTCACGCTTTCCGACTGCAAGCAACCAGTGGTTAAATGTGTATTTGGCATGTACGTCTCCGGTTGTGACTCAGTCGACATCAGACGCTTATGGAATCGCTTCTTATAGTAAAACGTATTCCGGCTGTAAGGTTTTAACATCAAGTTTGACATCAGCTCCAATATCTTACATTCAATGTTATTAGTGAATATGGGCTTTGCCTAATCGGTAAAGCCCTGCTTCAATAGTCTTATGAATAAATTGGTTTTTATAATCCTGACATTGTCAGGATTTTTAATTTATAAAGCGCTTACAATTAAAGGCGCTAAAAAAGCCAATTCTAAATCCGTTGTATCTTCGGTATCTTCGGCTAAAGTTTCAAAAGATGGACGGTCTGTTCAACCGAATACCCCTCAGCAGACACCCCATCAGGTGACAGGCCAGACTAAGGCTTCTGATCCGAAGGCTGAGTCAGCTGTATTTCAGCAAGAATCCCCAACATCATCCACGCGGGAAGATTTTGATACTTTACGAGATGTTTATCCACAATCTGAAGAGGTTGATGAGACGCGCGTTACCCAAGAAGAAAAAGCCGCACACAACGAAACAGTAAAACAAATAGAGCAAATTGAAGCCGAAGCGGCGGCAAGAAAACCGCCCAATCAAGGGATTAATAAACGGCCCGAAGATTTGACACCGGAAGAGCAAAAGCAATTTGATATTTATAAAACATTTGAAAAAAAGGAAGATCACAAATGAGTCAAAATAACAGAAAAAATATTCTGATTAATAAAGATTTTCAGTTTCGGTTCGTACTGTATACTTTTTTACCGACGCTGCTTTCGCAAATTGTGCTATGGCTGGCGCTGGAAGTTTACATGAATAAAATGGTCGATAAGGGAATACTGGCCAATTTACCCGAAGATCATTTTTACTTTTCCGAATGACAAATATGTTAAATGCCGATGACGAGAACCTTAAAAATTTTCAGTTCAGGCCAGGTGATTTCTTTCCGGAAGTGGGAGAGGCTCTGGCAGGTTACGTACGCCGTAAAAAATAGTTTTCTAAAATTGAGGCTTTAATTGATTAGCCCAAAAAATGCCCGCGGCTGAAGTTCTATGTATACCGTCGGTCGTGTGGATTCCCGGCGTTCCAGGTGCGGTTGCAGGGCGGCTGTCGATCACTTTGCAAAAAGTGTTCGTTACCTGCACCAGTGAAGGATAAAAAGTTGTCAGCTTGGTATCCAGCTCAGCAACGCGCCCCTTCGGGTACCCTTTTGATTCGCTCTCATTTAAGCGTGGCGGGCCTACCCATAAACAGCGTCTCTGTGCAGACGCCACTGTTTGTGCCACACGCCTGTAGGTCGCATCGGTACGGCCGGCATAGAGCGTGTTAGTTCCTAACGCGACAATCACTGTAGTTGAATTGTTGCCGGCCAGAATGTCATCAACCTTCGGTGTTACGCCCGCTGTTCCGCAGTTTTCTAATGTGGGCTTTCTGCTCGACATTGTTTTACATACAAAGCCGGCCGGGTTTCTACCTTCAAGCCAGTGAATGGGTGCGCTTGATACCGTACAAAACAAAGTTACAGAGTCCCCGCGGTCAGTCAGATTCTTTAAGAGCTGTCTGCCGAAAGATCCACAGGTCAGTGAATCGCCGATGATGAGGACCTCTTCTGCGAAGGCCGAAACCGAAAACAGTAGTAAGAAAGCCACAATTGCACTTTTCATGAAGAGGAATTTATCCAATGGTGTGCCTACTTTCAATGGCCAGGTAATAATTCCTCTAACCCGGGTGTAAACTCTTTTTACAGTCTATGCTTTTTTTCAAATTCCTTCAGAATTTCTCTGACTTAAGCGGTTTGTGATTTAAACTGCGTTCTATGAAAAAATCACTGATGGCCCTCATTGTTTTTTGTTCAGTAACGTCATTCGCACAAATTGCTACCGTTCTTGGAATTCCGGAAGGCACTTACACAGGTAGTGACGTTGTTATTCCGCAAACGCCGCTGGTTCCCACCGTTGATTTTACAACGACACGAATATTACGCAACGGAACCATTACTGCACAAACTAAGGCTTACTTGTTTGGCCATGAAATCGGCGGCGCATCAGCGCGCTTAAAAATAAAAATCACAGCACCGAATACATTTTTACTTTTAGATTTAGACCGTCCGGATAATTCAGGCGGTTATGCGGCTGCCGGTAACGGGACTTGCAGCCAGAACACTTGCGCGTTCACAGCGACAGTTATGAACGGCAGCTTAAAATTACGGGAAACGTGGGCGAAGGGCGGCCCGAATGAATTTTTCATTATTGATGGCTGGCAAAACCTGAACGGCATTGTTGGAACTTACTCGAGCCGTCTAACAAAAAATTAATTTTGCTGATTAAAGCTTCTCGACAAATATTTCTACAGTGATAAAATCTTTAATCATGGATTACCAGCAGGAATTAGAAGCGAGTCTTCGTTATTTAAAATCCGACAAAGCAGTTAAAAGTCTTCAGCAAGATCCTTATTGGCCCAAGTGGGATTCAACTTGGTGGCACATGCTGCTGCTTCATGAGATGGGCTACACTAAAGAAATTCCTGACAACATTGTCGTTGGATACGTTGAAGCTATAAATAAAATGCCTCTTAAAATTTTCCCGATTCAAAAAGAGGACATGCCTCCTGATGTTGACCCGTTCAGAGGATCATCTTGCCATTGCCAGTTAGGGAACGTGTATCAGGTGCTGGCCGCCAGAGGCGTTAACGTTGACACCGAAGTGCCCTGGGTGCGTCCGTGGTTTCTGCGCTATCAAATGAACGATGGCGGGCTTAACTGTGATAACGATGCCTATTTGGTGAAGGAAGAAACGCCAAGCTCTATGGTGGGAACGATCGCCGTATTTGAAGCGGTGCTGTTTTACACAAACCGCGAATGGACGGCTGAAGAAGAAAGTTTTTTAAAAAAGGGCGCGGCATTTTTAATGAACCGTCAGCTTCGTTTGGGGTCTTCAACAAAATATAATCAAGCTGAACAAAAAAGTGCTGAAGAGTGGGTGAAGCTTTGCTTTCCACGTTATTATTTGTACGACGTGCTTAGGGGCTTGAATGCATTGCTCATTTGGGCTGATAAGGCAAACGTTGTGCTGCCGCGAGAATCTGTTCAGGACGTGGTCAGCCTGCTGACAACAAAGTTTCCTAACGGGCAATTGCAGAATGAAAGGCACTCGTATTCAGGGGCGGGCACATTAGCGCCAGGCCCTGATGGAGTGTGGCTGCGCCGTCAGCCGGCGACGTACTTTCCGCTACTCACAAAGGTCAGTGAAATCGGAAGAGTATCGCCGTTCTTAACGAAGCAGTGGCAAGAGTGCGCTCTGCGATTAGAGCGCCATCTTCCAACATAATTTACTCAACAGGTGAGGCGATTCCCAATACCCAGTCAATTGCACTTAAGTGACAAAAAGAATTCATTGAGCGGTACATAGTTCCTTGTGCATCTTCATACTTTTTATTGCAAAGAGATTTCATATTCGCAAGCAACGCCGTTAACTTCTTAGAAGGGTTCTGTTTTGCCAATTCAGCTTCACAGACGCCGTAGGCTGTACCTGCGGTTTGTACGTCAAGGCTTGAACCGTAAGCGCATGCTGATGCCAGCTGTTGTGCGCTGTAACACGAATCAGCCTTTTCAATTAACGCCAGAAAAACTTCCGGTTGGTTGTAGATATCTTCACCCTTTTCATTAACGCATTCAGCGCCGAAAGTGATTGAACCTGCGGTCATCATTAAAGCAATCAATAACATTTTCATTTGTGTTTCCTTTTCTATAAGGTTTGGTTAGCCCGCACCTTATAGCAAGAAAACAGCAGTGATTCACTGTTACACTTTTGACAGGTAAATTGTTTAAAAGGTGTAGTTGCGGGGGAAGTGGCAGGTATATCCATTAGGATGCTTCTGTAAATAATCCTGATGGCTTTCTTCGCCGCGAATGAATTTTTTAGCCGGTGTCAGCTTCGTTACAACTGGCTTTCCCCATTTTTTAGATTTATTAACACGTTCAATTACCGCTTTGGCTGCGGCTTTCTGAGTTTCATTCATATAGAAAATATCTGATCTGTACTGAGTGCCCTTATCGTTACCCTGACGGTTCATTGTAGTCGGATCATGAATATTAAAAAAGTACAGCAAGATGTCAGTATATGTTGTCACCTTCGGGTCAAAAATAATTCTGACGGCTTCAGCGTGGCCTGTTGTTCCTAAGTGGACATCGTCGTATGTTCCCTTGGATTCATCGCCGCCGGTATAGCCCACTTCTGAATAAATGACTCCCGGGCGTTTTCGCATTAATTCTTGAACGCCCCAAAAACAGCCGCCCGCAAGTAGAGCCACTTCCTGCTTTTTAGCTTCTACGAATTGATAAAGGTATTTTCCATATCCTTTGTCTTTCATTTCTGCGTAAGGAATAAATTTTAACGAAGCGGAATTAATACAATAGCGTAATCCGCCTTTGTCTTTCGGGCCATCATCAAATACGTGGCCCAAGTGCGAATCCGCCCGCTTAGAGCGAAGTTCCGTACGGCTCATGCCTTCTGATTTGTCAGCTTTGGTTGTAACTGAAGAGTCTTCGATAGGCTTTGTAAATGAAGGCCAGCCGGTACCTGAATCGTATTTGTCTAACGAATTAAAAAGCGCTTCACCACTGACAACGTCAACATAGATGCCGAGCTCTTTATGATTCCAGTATGCATTTTTGAAAGGTGCCTCTGTGCCGGCTTCCTGAGTGCAGGTGTACTGCTGAGGCGTCAGCATTTTTTTCAGTTCTTCTTTTGATGGTTTTTTGTAATCTTCAGCAAAGACGTTAAAGGATAACAGAATCAGTAATCCGGTAATGGCGGTTTTCATATAGTGGCCTTTTCTAACGGTGTTTATTTTTTATTTTTCTTCTTGCGGTGATTCTTCAGCTTTTGTTCAAGCACAGAAGCAATATCACGTTTGCTTTGTTTTGACTTCGTATACTTCGGAAGTGAAGTTTTCTTAGCAAGAGTTTTAGATTTGGACTTAAGCTTGGTCTTTACTTTTGCGACAGGCTTCTTCTCTTTGTACTTAGGTGCCAGATAATACTTGGCAGTGTTGCCATCTTTCGGCTGCACGCATCCACGTTTAATTTTCTTCGTACAATAAGGAATGCCCTTTTTCATAAACTGCTCGGCTGTCATATCGACAGTTCGCGCGTAAGACTGGCCGGCAAATAAAAGACTGAATAAGATAAAAAAAGCTAAAGTTTTCATAGGGAACTTATCGGAATATTCCGCCTGCAAATGAAAGATTTCCCAATAAGAAACTGTCAGAAGGCGGTAAGGAAACAGAGGCCGGAAGGCTGTTTTAAAATGATATAGCAATTGTTAAGATGATCTGTAGCGTAAAGTCTGGACCCCACCGCAGTTTACCGGTGCCAGGAATATGATACGCTTTCTTTACGGGAGGATACGATGATTCGCCCTGAGGAAATTAGAAAATTATCAGCTCCGTCAGCTGCACATGTGACGTGGGCGATTGCCAGCGACTGGTTTTTGATCGCACTTAATTTCTATCTCGCTATCCGGTTTCAGAATATTTTTGTTTGGGTTTTTTGTTTTGTATTTGCGGCCCGGCAGCAACTGGCTTTTGCAGTTTTAGTTCACGAAGGCTCACACCGCCGCTTATTCAAAAATTTTAAGCTAAACGATTATGTTTGCCAGTTCCTTTGCGCAGCTCCTGTTTTCTTTTCAATGTATTCGTATCAGAAAGCTCACCTGAAACACCACCGTGATCCACTGGCCCCTGATGATCCGGATATTACGTTGACGGGTGGTTACCCCGTTTCTAGAGCCAGCTTCACGAGAAAGCTTCTGCGAGATGCCTTTGGAATCTCTTATTTTAAATTCATTCGTTACTTTCTGAAAATGGGAAGTAAAGCAGCAAAAGCAAAACGCGATGATCACTCCGCATCTGATGTGGGGCCGGCCGAACTGAAAATGCAAGGGGTAGGTGACCGTATGCCGGTATGGCTGCAGGTCTTCTCAATGATATTAGTTAATTTTTTAATGTGGGCGGTTCTTTTCAGTTACGGCCACGGATGGTTTTATTTTTTCTTTTGGTTTTTACCTGAGATCACAGCTCTGCAGGTGATTTTAAGAATTCGTGGCGTCGCCGAGCACGCCGGCTATAAGCAAGGGCCTGATCAGAGGCTGAACTCGCGCACGGTTATTAACCCGGTGCAGACTTTTTTATTTGCACCACATAATGTGAATTATCATATCGAACATCATCAGTACCCTGGCGTACCGTTTTATAATCTGCCGAAAGTGCATAAGTTGATGATGGAGGCCGGGCAGATTCCGGCGCAGAACCTGTACCACGGTTATGGACAGGTTCTCAGAGATATCGTCGTTTAATTTTTTTCGGTAATAGTGCAGCTCGCGTACGAAACCTGTCTGTCAGTCAGGCAGTCGATGATGTCAAGACTTGCAGATGATGTCCATCCTTGAGTTGTAAAGAAATCAAGTTCACTAATGACCGTAACTAAAGCGCTGGCTCTGTTGTTTTTGTCCTGGTAGTCGCGGCCATCGTAACCTTCGCAGTATTTAAAAGTGAATTCGCTGCCGTCAACGTAACGAAAAGAAGTGTCGTAAGAAGTTGTTCCGCCGCCGCAACCGTCAGTTTCTTCAGCGGCGTAAAAATCCTTAATCGTATACTTACAGGAATTTTGGTCGCATTTCGCTTTTACATCGGCCGATTTTAAGGCGCTGATTATCATTTTACCGACGCGGCCACTGTAATTAAATGACTTTTTTTCGCCGGCTTTAGGATTTGCAAACGCAGAAAGCGACAGCAATAAAGCAGCAGCAACCAATAATGAATTTTTCATAGAATTTCCCCCGTAAATAACCTGTAAACAAGTACCCGCATTAACTTTGTAGGCCTCTGTTGTAACAGAAGTTCAGAGTGTTGTGTTTTAAAACGAAAGTTTTGGTAAAAAGGGAAAAGTTGTAAATAGTTTAGACATATGAGATTCTGTTAAAATCAAATATTGCCAATTTGGAGAGTCGAATGACCAAGATCTTGCTGATTGACCCGCCCACCTTTCCAAAAGGGGTGAAGTCTATGAAGCTGGCGGTGGTCGCGGCCCTTTTTGAAAGACTTAATCCCAGAAGCCATATCGAAATTCTTGATCTCAACTTCTTTTCTGCTGATGAATGGCCGTCCCTTTTAAAAAAATATTCCGGTTTCGGGCTGGTAGGACTTTCAGTCAGCGCGCAGAATTTTAATGTGGCTGTAGAAGTTTCGGGAATGATAAAAGCCGCAAACGCCGACGTTACAGTCATATGGGGAGGCGAGTTCCCGACTTTGCTTCCTGAAAAGTGCCTAACGGCCTGCGATGCCGTTCTTTGCGGAGACTTCGCAGATGTTTGCAGCGACTTCTGGAACGATTTTCGTTACAACAATTTACAAAAAATATATAAAGGCCAGCGGAGTGCAAAAAGCGTTTTGAATGTTCATCCCAGGCTGGATCTGCTGGCGCCGTATTCGTACTGGAAGTTTTTAGGCGAACCCATTGAACTTACAAAGGGCTGCGTTCATAAATGTACGTTTTGTATGGTTCATGTCATGCAAAAAGAACAGGTCACTCACCCCTTAAGTCAGATTGAGACGGACCTGAAAAAAAATCCGCGAAGTTTTTTAAACGTTGTTGATTACAATGTGATGATTGACCGCGAGCACCTGATAAAAGCCGCAGCCCTGATTGAAAAATCCAAATCCGTAAAAGGCTGGATGTGCGAGATGTGCATCGAATCGCTTGAAGATACTGAACTGGTTAAGCAACTGGCGAAAAGCCGGCTCAAAATTATTTATTGCGGTCTTGAAAGCGCTGAGCCTTCGTCTTTAGAGAGTGTGAATAAACGCCAGAATATTGTCAGCACCTACGAGACACTTATCCGAAAAGCTCAGCAGCATGGCATTCAGATTGGCGCCGGTCTGATCATCGGACTTGGCAAGTCTTCGATGGAAAGTATCAAGCAGACTCTGAAGATGTATAATGAGTTGGGTCTCATTTACATGAAGGTGACTTTTTTGACGTTTAATCCCGGTACGAAAGTAAACTCCAGCATGAAAAATGTGGGTGATTATATTACGGATGACGTCACAGCATTCGACGGTATTCATGCAACGTATTTATTTAAGGATCAAAAGCAAGAAGACCTTTATCAGCAGGCGGAATTTGCCATTAAAGAATTCTATAGTTTTCGCTCTGCCTGGTACCGAAGCCGTCACTTAAAAGGTAAATTCCGAAAGAGGCTGTTTTTTATTTTGTTCAGCTACTGTTATGGTTTAACTTATAAAAAATGGTTACAGTTTCAGATTCTTCAAACGGGTGCAGGAAACTTCAATAAAATGCTGGCTGAGAAATTTCAAAAAGGTTTTATTGCTAAGATGGCTGACAACTGGGTTTCACGGCTGGCAAGTCTCATGTTAATTTTCAGCTTGTTCGCGGGCGAGCCTGTCTTCGCGCAAATGCCCGAATGGGCAGACACCGCTAAGCCACACGGTGACAGAATTAAATCATGTGTAGCCTGCCACCAGGAAGAATACAAGGCTTGGAAGGAAGGGCCGCACGCACAAATTCATCTGATTCCTTCGCAGCGCGATGCCATTTTTAAAACGGGCCCGCTTTGCCTGCGCTGCCATAACCCGCAGAATGTTTTTGATTCTGAAAAACTCAAAGATATAAATGCCGGTAATTATCACGAAAAAAAATTCTACAAATCTTTAAAAGCTGACCGCAGCAAAGATGAATCAACAGGGACCAGCTGCATTACCTGTCATGTTTCCGGTAATAAAGTAATGGCGTCGCCGCAGTACAAGCCTGACGAAAAAAAGCTGAAGGAACTCCAAAAGGATCCTAACTTTTGCAATCCAGTTGCGGACGCGAGGGTGAAATACACTTGTGCTGCCTGCCATAGTGAGTATCACCACATCGATAAAAATCTTTCTCCGGCTATTGCTAAAATGGACTGCGACACCTGCCACACAGAAAAAGTCGGTAGCGACAACGTTCACTCGTATTACTGGTCCCGCGATTATGAGTTCCCGTCCGACAACAGGCTTGCGAAGCGAATAAAAGCACTGACGATTTTTAAATCCCTGAAAATTTCGGTCACCGGCACAGACAAACGAGAGCTTCAGTTTTCGTTGTTGAACGATGCATCCCCGCATCCGCTGTTTACAACAAGCCCTCGCGGCTATCTCGTGTTGCTGAAAGTTCCTTCCAAGGACGGGAAGTTAGCCGAATTTAAAAAAATCCGTTTTGTTTCTGCAGAGCCGGGTCTTGAGCTTCCGAAAGAAATCAAAGACAAAATCCCGGGAGAGTACGTGAGCCTCGGCGGGTACGGCAGCAAAGTTGAGCTTAAGTACGCTTTACCTGATGACGTTCCTAAAAATGGAAAAGTCATTGCTGAGATTTACTTTCAAAGAAATTCAGGCTTTGAAGATGCGATTAAGATCAATACTCTCGAGTATCCGTTTTAGTACTATTAGCAAACACCAAAAATGTAAAATGCAGAGAAGAATCGCTTTCTGTCCATGCAATATGCGGGTGGCCTGCTTTTAACAGATAGATTTCACCTTCCTTCAATGAAAAGGACAGCGGAGTAGAAATCTTCATCCAGGCTTCAAGATTTTCTTTATTTTTGTTTGTAGCCAGATTTTTTACTGAGAGATCATTGTGATAGGGCTTCCAAACCTTCCAAAACTTTTTGCCCGTCGCCTGCCAGATGAAGCTGTCATCTAAGTCCTCATGTGCAGGTAAGGCCTGTGTGCCGGGGTTTGAATGAAAAGCATTACACGAGATTTTACTTCCGGTCAGGGCTTCAAGGCCTTCGCAGATTTTTTGAACGTTAAGAAATGTCTTTTGAATGCGCCGGTAATGAGTTGTTACCAGATTTGAATTCGATGAATTGATTTCGTGCGGTTTTAAAGTTTGGGTATTCAGGTAGTAGCGCACGTTATCTTTAAACTCAGAATCCCTTTCAGTGGCGTCGTGCAGTTCTGAAAGTGAAGGTAGCTTATTCGCTGCAACGAGAGATTTAAATGCTGATAACAAATCCTGAGTTGTCACCGGCTGACCTCTATTTTATTGAATGGCTTCAGAATGCGGGATTTCAGCCAGGCTATTTCGTTTGTGGATAAAAAGATTGTATATGTGGAAACCAACAGGACTGAAACCAGTTTTAAGTTTCCGAAGATAATAAAAATACACCCATGAAATATGACGCCTAGAAATAAAACCACCAGCCGCGTTTTTTTAATATGAACAAGAACAGGGAAGGTCAGTAAGAACCCCATTCCAAGGTAACACAGTAGTGGCGACAGCGTTTGCAAGAGTGAATTATAACGAAGGATATAACCAGGAACCAAAGCCGTGTACTGAGTTAAAATACGAAAGGCATCTCCTGATAACCAGCTGTCAGAGTTAACCTTCCCCCAGGCGGCACCGAGGTAAATAAAGCAAATTTGCAGTTGAATCAGCTTTTTAATTATAGCATCAGAGGTTTCACGGCGAAAATTTAAGGCCGGCGCAAGCCACGCTAATAGGTAAGCCCAGCAAAGTAGATACAAAAACTGCACGGCCATGCGGTCTAACGCAGCAGCCAGAATGTTGCTGCGTTTTAAGAATGAAAGCATCAACACCAGAGCCAGAAAGGTTCCGGCCTTTGCAGTTCTTTCAAAAAACATCATCACTGCAGACGCTAAAGTCACAATAACCAGTACATAGGTGCAAAATTCGTTTGAGCATAAACTGTAGAGAGTAAAATGGCTGATATCAAAACCCGGGGCGGCTTTAAAGTAATCGACCGGTATCCAGGCAGCAGGGCCCAGTTGAGAACTGACTTCAAAAAATAAAGTAATGGATCGCAATAGCACAAAAAATCCGATAGCCATTCGGAAGTAACGAAGATTAATCCAGGCAGAAGTTTTATCAGAAGGATTCAGCTGCATAAATCACTTCCTGCTGAGAGTCTGAAATCCTGACCTGCGATAAATTCTCATAATCCTTAAACGGCCACCGAAGAACCACCAGCTCTGCACCGGTAACAGCTGCGTTGCTTGTTTCGCTGAATTTGCGGATATAGTACTTTAAAAAATGACCCTTTAAGCCGGGCTCGCTGCGCAGAACTTCCAGAACATCGGTTGCAAGCTTTGGCTCAAAAAAAGAAAAGCGCTGCAA
>JAJFMT010000012.1 GCA_020696855.1 Pseudobdellovibrio sp. | reverse complement strand
AGCATAAGTCCCATTAAATTTATTACAGGATCCGGCAACGGGCCGAACTGATCTTTCAATTCATCTTCGATGCGGTTCATCTCTTCATTGGATGCGATTTCCGAAAGGGCCTTGTAATAACTCAGACGGATTCTGATATCGGCTATATAGCTGTCAGGAATAAGCGCAGGCACTCTCAGATTAATTTCAGGATCAAGTTCTCTATCCGGGAGCGACTCACCTTTTGCTTCTGAGAGCGCTTCATTCAGTAAATCCATATAGAGTTCATAACCCACGGCATTGACATGGCCGGATTGATCGTCTCCTAAAATGTTACCGGCTCCGCGAAGTTCTAAATCGTACTGGGCAATCCGGATTCCCGAACCCAGAGCCGAGTTATCCTGAATAATTTTAAGTCTTTCCTGAGCGTCTTTATCAATTTTTTTATCTTTCGGTAAAAGCAGATAACAGAAGGCGCGGGCTTTGCTTCGCCCCACGCGTCCACGCAGCTGGTAAAGCTGCGAGAGACCGAACATGTGCGCCTGGTCGATGAACATTGTATTCGCTTTAGGAACATCCATTCCCGATTCTACAATGGCTGTACAAACAAGAACGTCGATTTCATGATGAAAGAACGCAAGCATCGCTGATTCAAGTTCTTCTTCATTCATCTGCCCATGAGCCACTTTCATTCGGACGTCTGGCAGAATTTGCTTCAGTTCATCGGCGACGCCGTAAATGCTTTGCACGCGGTTATGAATAAAGTAAACCTGACCGCCGCGTGAAACTTCAGATTGAATGGCTTTTCTGATCAGCTCGGAATCGAATTTTGAAATAAAGGTACGGGTCGGCAAGCGGTCGACGGGCGCCGTATTGATAATTGAAAGATCACGCATTCCCGTGAAGCTCATGTTGAGAGTTCTTGGAATCGGCGTTGCTGATAAGGTCAGTGTATCAACGTCGGTTTTAAGCTTTTTGATTTTCTCTTTATGAACGACACCGAATTTTTGTTCTTCATCGATAATAAGTAAGCCCAGGTCTTTAAACACCACGTCTTTACTTAAAAGGCGGTGCGTTCCGATCAGAATATCGACTTTACCTTCACGTAATGCGGCTAATGTCTTTTTTTGATCTGCAGTTGAAACGAATCGGTTTAAGGAATGAATTTCAAGATTCCACCCTTGAAAACGTTTTTTAAATGTTTCTAAATGCTGAAACGTCAAAACAGTTGTCGGAGCCAGAACGGCTACTTGTTTTTTGTTTTCAACCGCTTGAAACGCGGCACGCATGGCCACTTCTGTTTTGCCGAAACCCACATCTCCGCAAACAAGGCGGTCCATGGGTTTTGTGCTGCCGAAATCTTTATGGATGTCGTCGATGGCTTTTAGCTGATCCTGTGTTTCGTCATACGGAAAGCCTTTTTCAAACTGATTACTGTGAATCTCGTCGAATTCCAGAGGAGGACGGTGAAGTTCAGAGCGCTTTGCATAAAGCTGCAGAAGTTCAGCCGCAATATCACGTAAGTGGGACTTTACTTTGATTTTTGTTTTTTCCCAGCCGGTTCCACCAAGTTTATCTAATAATGAAGTTTGACCTGCACCCGAGAATTTTTGCAACTGGCCCACTCGGTAAACCGGAAGATAAAGTTTATCCTTATCTTTGTATCCAACCTGAATGTATTCTGACTCAGCTCCGCCGATGTTCATGATTTTAAGGCCTTCATAAACACCGATACCGTGTTTTACATGAACCACGAGATCATTCGGTTTTAAGTCACCGAAGGCAAGACTTTTAGCTTTAGAAGAAAACTGCTCGTAAGCGTTTTGGGTTGCGGTGCGCTGCTTTTTACCGAAAAAATCTTCGCTTCTGAGAAAAATAATTTTCTCATCAGTTAAGTAACAAGTAGCAGGAAGCGGCCTTGGGATGAGCGTGATTGTGTTTTTATTTTCAGCCCAGTTTTGCCAGTCATAAGATTCAGCGTCAGCGGAATCAAAAGAAAGTTCCAATTTATTTAACAGTGATTTTAAACGGTCGTTTTGCGTTGAGTTTTTGCTGGCAATGAATATTTTATTCCCTGAACTGATCCACGCATCAAGCTTTGGTTTGGCTGCTTTTAACCAAGCCTCGGAAGCCGGAGTCATGTTTTGTGAAAGCAAAGAAAATTCTGTCAACGGCAGCGACGAATAACTAATGCGCTCTTCTGTGCCGGAGCTTTCTTCCAGAAAACTGAGATTTGAAAAGTTAAAGATGCGGCTTTCATCCGGCCACTTTAAGGATTCATATTTTTCTGCCACAGATGAAAGCGGAGGGCAAAAAGTGACCGAGGCATTTGAAATATTAGAGCGGCGGTCGGACTCAAGCTCTTGCCACCATTCATCTGCGGCTCTTGAAACTTCTGCCACATCTAAAATAAAAACATTCAGGCCGCTGCTGAAATGATCTAACGGCGAGTGCTGATCTTTTTCAACGTAAGGCAGAAGCAGCTCACAACCTGTGAAGTAATTTTTAAGAGAAATCGAACGAATGATTTCATCCGCTTCTGTTGGTGTAACTTCGCGTTCAGCAAATTCTTTTCTGAGATCTTTGATAACGGATTCGATGTTTTCATCTGTCAATTCGAATTCCTGCACAGGAGTCAGGTTGAATATTTTGATCTCTTCCAGACTTCTTTGATCGGTTACAGAAAAATAACGAAGAGATTCAATTTGATCTCCGAACAGTTCAATTCTGACCGGGTGCTTTTCGGCCGGTGAATAAATATCGACGATACCGCCACGCAAACTGTACTGGCCGACATCTTCAACGACCGGAGCTGACTGATAGCCGAGTGAATTTAAGTAACCGGCAACATCATCGACGAGCTCGTCACCGGCTTGCAACTTTTTGCAGCGTTTTGAAAAGCTATTGTAAGGAACAGACAGCTGCATAAGTGCTGAAACAGGCGCAATAAAAATGTCGCTTTTATGGGCGTTCGCAGCCCAATACAAAAAGTTAACACGGGAATTTCTAACTTCAGGTGAGGGAAACAACCCGGAGAAGGGTGAGACGTCGTAAGATTGCAAAAGATGACAGCGAAATTCCGGCGTAAAAAACTCAAGCTCCTGGCGAAACTGCAGTGCGGACTCTAAACTAGAAGTAACGACAAGACGCGGCAACTCGTGGATATGTTTGGATAAATTATTAGACAACAAAAAGGCTGATGAAAATGAACTGGAAGCCCCAACAATGTGAAAAATATTTTTGTGCTTTTCAAAGCCACGCTCTATCAGAGATTCAATTCTTGTACTGATATGTTGAGGCGCTGGTTTATTATCTGGTGGCATCTATGACGATTTCCTTTGCACAGTCATTTATAGATTTTTAATTGGTTTTTGCAGTCTTACTTTGTATAACTAAATAGTTGAAAATAAAATGAAAAAAAGAAAATTAGCGCCAAGCTCAATGCTCGCGTTAAGGGACTTGTACGACAGGAGGATTCTGTGCCACTGGGTGGAGTTATATTCATAACGATTTTTATCGCGGTGTTTGGTTATATTTTAATTCGGTTGGCGCGTTTGACGGGCGGTAAGGCAGTTAAAACGAGCCAGGCAAAATTTGATATCTATGAATGCGGTATTCCGGTTCAGGAAAAAAAGGATACAAAAATTTCCGTAAAGTTTTATCTGACGGCGATCCTTTTTATTCTTTTCGATATCGAGATTATTTTCATGTATCCATGGGCAGCCAATTTTAAGAACTTTTTAACCAGCGGAAACGGCCCGTTTGTTTTCGGCGCCATGGCCTTCTTTCTGGCGGTGTTCATCTTCGGACTGTGGTGGGAAATTAAATCGAAAGCATTGGAGTGGGACTAATCTATGACATCAATGGGAACAACCGGTTTCGAAATTACCGTAAATTTAATTAAAACAGTTTTAGTATTTTTAATGATGGTTCAAGCCGTACCAATTTTAGTTTGGCTTGAACGCCGCGGATCTGCCTTCATTCAGAACCGCTTCGGACCTAACCGCGTAGGGCCTTTGGGCTTATTGCAGTTATTGGCTGACGCTGTGAAATTCTTAACTAAAGAAGACTTCGCTCCTGAAAAAGGTAACCGCTTCATGTTCTACGCAGCTCCTGTATTTGCGTTGATTCCGGCAGCGATTGCGTACATGGCGATTCCGATGTCAGTGCCATTAAAGTTAGAGAGCGCGACGTTTTTAATTCAGGGGTTTGAAATTAACGTCGGTATCGTTTTCGTATTAGGTATCTCGTCTTTGGCTGCCTATACAATTTTGATGGCAGGATGGGGATCAGGCAGCAAGTTCTCTTTAATGGGAGCGATGCGTGCCTCGGCTCAAATCATTTCTTACGAGTTGGCGCTTGGCCTTTCAATCGTTGGCGTGATTTTGATGTACGGTACTTTCAACTTCAATGAAATGATTTTGCAGCAACAGGGTCCGTTAAGCTTTCAGGCTTTCGGTTACACCGTTTCAACCGTGGCACTTCCGAACTGGGGGATCTTCTACCAGCCGGTGGGAATGATTCTATTCTTCGCTGCCAC
Source organism: Pseudobdellovibrio sp. (assembly GCA_020696855.1). Lineage (GTDB taxonomy): Bacteria > Bdellovibrionota > Bdellovibrionia > Bdellovibrionales > Bdellovibrionaceae > Pseudobdellovibrio. The sequence goes on along the minus strand of JAJFMT010000012.1, from coordinate 44,899 downwards.
GTTTGCAGAATCTAACCGTTTACCTTTTGACTTAGCGGAAGGTGAAGCAGAGTTAGTTGCCGGCTTCCATACTGAGTACGGCGGTTTTAAAATGCTGATGTTCTTCATCGGTGAATACGGCCATATGATGATCGCATCTGGCCTGATGGCGACATTCTTCTTCGGTGGCTACGGCATTCCTTATGTCAGCATTCAGGATGTTCAGAATTTCGGTATGAATTTATTCGGTTCTGAAATTGCGGCGAATGTGTTTAACACTGTTGTTCACTTCCTGATGTATAATCTTAAGTTCGGATTGTTCTTGTGGATCTTCATTCACGTACGCTGGACACTGCCACGCTTCAGATATGACCAGTTGATGGATCTTGGCTGGAAAACCATGCTTCCATGGGCGCTTGCAAACACCATGGTGACGGCAACGGTAATGTTCGTAACCTCTTACTTTATGTTTTAAGGAATAAAAAATATGACAGCAGATGCATTTTTATTTTGGTTTTTAGCAGCGCTCACAATTGTGAGTGCGCTATCTGTGGTTTTGATGACGAACCCGATTTACTCCGCACTTTCGCTCGCGATGACGATGGTGAGTGTGGCGGCGATCTTTGTAACCCTTCAGGCTTACTTCCTGGCAGGCGTGCAAATTATCGTTTATGCGGGCGCCGTGATGGTTTTATTCGTCATGGTTCTTATGCTTTTTGACTTAAAACATGAACTTCAGGCTTTTACCCGCGGAAGATTTTCCGGAGCATTTAAAATTGCCTCTATCGGATCATTGGCCGGCCTGTTAGTTGGCGCTATGTACACGGCGAATGTGCTGACGGTACCCGAAGCGGCTTCTGTGGCGAACACGACACCAAAAGGCGCAATCACTCCGCTTGCTGAAGAACTATTTTTAAGAAATGTTTTCGGTTTTGAAGCCCTGGGGGTTTTACTGTTGGTAATCGCGGTAGGAACAGTGGCTCTTTCAAGAAGTAAAGGTGGAACACATGCCAGACATTAGTATTTTAACGACCATTACTCCTAATCATTATCTGGTGCTTTCGGCTTGCCTGTTTATGATCGGTGTTGCCGGAGTGTTACTGAGACGAAATCTGATTGTGTTATTTATGTCGATTGAATTGATGTTAAACGCGGTGAATTTAAGCTTCGTAACATTTTCACATTCATTCGGAAAAGTTGACGGGCAAGTGATGGTGTTCTTTGTCATGACAATCGCTGCGGCTGAAGCTGCGGTCGGTTTGGCCTTAGCGGTTTCAATCTTTAAACGCTTTAAAGAAGTTAATATTCGTTTCTTCGAACACTTGAAGGGGTAACAGAGATGAGTCATCAGTTGTTAGTTGCAGTATTAATTTTAAGTCCCCTGATCGGATTCCTTTTAAACGGGGTCCGCTTCAAACATACGAACTACATTGCTGCCGGTGCCATTGCGACGACCGCCGTGTTTATTTCGTTTATCTGCTCTGTGCTTTTGTTTTTAGATTTAGTAAACGCTCCTGAAAACCAAAGAACAATCGCTGTCGGATTTTACGAATGGTTCTCTGTAGATAAGTTTTCAATCAACGCAGGCTTCGTTGTTGATCAGATCAGCTCTATAATGATTTTGATTATCACGGGCGTAGGTTCTTTGATTCACTTATTTTCAATCGGTTACATGCACCACGATAAAGGCGTAACTAAATACTTCGCGTATTTAAATTTGTTCGTCTTTAACATGTTGTTATTAGTGTTAGGTGATTCACTTTTAACTATGTTCGTAGGCTGGGAAGGCGTTGGACTTTGCAGTTACTTGTTAATCGGTTTCTGGTTCAACGATGCTGCCAAAGCAGCTGCGGGTATGAAAGCGTTTATTACAAACCGTATCGGTGATGCCGCTTTCATTATCGGTATGTTTATTCTGTTCTTCACTTTCGGCACTTTAAATATTCATGAATTAAATGCACTGGCTCCGACAACAATGGAAGCCAGCTGGTTAGGTGCTGTAACTCTTGGAACTTTAATGCTGTTCATCGGTGCTACCGGTAAATCGGCACAGATTCCACTTTACGTGTGGCTTCCGGATGCGATGGCGGGCCCGACGCCTGTTTCTGCCCTGATCCACGCGGCGACAATGGTGACTGCCGGTGTTTACATGATCGTGCGTTTAAACCCGTTATTTGTTATGGCTCCGAATACAATGATGGTTATCGCGGTTATCGGCGCTGCAACTGCGGTAATGGCGGCAACAATCGGCCTTACTCAATACGATATTAAAAAAGTTCTCGCTTACTCGACAGTTTCACAGCTGGGTTACATGTTCTTAGCTGTGGGTGTTGGTGCTTTCGGCGCGGGAATGTTTCACTTAATGACTCATGCGTTCTTTAAAGCATTGATGTTCCTGGGTTCAGGTTCTGTGATTCACGGAATGCACGAAGAACAAGACATCAGAAAAATGGGCGGTCTTAAAAAATACATGCCGATCACTCACATCACATTTGTAATGGGATGGCTTGCGATTATCGGGACACCGCCATTCTCAGGCTTCTTTTCTAAAGACGAAATTTTATGGCAGGCGTATTCGTCTCCACGCGGCCACGTTTTGTTGTGGGTTGCAGGAGCGATCGGCGCCGGTTTAACTGCGTTTTACATGACTCGTTTAATGGCTTTAACTTTCTGGGGAACTTCACGTGTTGATAAACACGTTCACCCTCACGAAAGCGGAAGCTTAATGACAATTCCTTTGATCGTGCTGGCGGTATTATCTGTAATTGGCGGCTGGATCGGTATTCCGCATGTTATCGGTGAAAGCCTTGGCCACATTCCGAATTACTGGGAACACTGGCTGTCGCCATTGATTGCAAAAATGCCTGAAGTGGCTGCTGCAGGCGAACACGCGGCACATTCTGCGGTTGAAGAGTGGCTGTTAATGGGAGCGTCGGTTTCAATCGCCGGCATTTCTGTGTTAACAGCATGTTTGATGTATCTGAAAAACACCGATGCACCGAAAAAAGTTTCTGATGCTTTCGGTCCGGTTTACAAGGCTGTTTACAATAAATACTTCGTTGATGAATTTTACTTTGCTTCTTTGATTAATCCGTTAATTAAAGGAAGCCGTAATCTTTGGTACTATGTTGACGTGAACGTCATCGATAAGGCCACTTATAAAACGACTGACCTGGTTCGCGGCGGCGGATCTTTTGTTCGTTCGTTACAAAACGGAAATATGCAGCAGTACGCTTTATATGTAATCGCCGGTGCCGCTATAACCCTTTCACTGGTGTTGATGAGGTAATATATGTTGTTATCGTTGTTAATTTTTCTACCCATTGTATTAGCTCTTGCTGTAACAGCCTGGCCGCAAAAAACGACTTTACGTTACTTGGCATTGGCCGGCTCTATCATCGAATTCGCGGTATCTCTGGTTGTTTTGCTTCAATTCGACAAAACATCTCCTGCGCTTCAACTTGTTGAAAAGCACATGTGGGTAGAGCGCTTCGGAATTTCTTACTTCCTTGGAATTGACGGAATTTCAATGATGCTTGTGATGCTAACCACATTCTTAACCCCGGTTATCATTTTAGCTTCATGGAAGTCGATTGATGAAAGAATTAAAGGCTTTCATGCTTCATTGTTTGTTTTGCAAACGGCGATGCTGGGATCCTTCCTCGCGATGGATGCAATTCTATTTTATACATTCTGGGAACTTTCACTGATTCCGATGTACTTCATGGTCGGTATCTGGGGCGGCGCCAGAAGAATCTACGCTACTGTTAAGTTCTTCATTTATACAATGAGCGGTTCGGTACTGATGTTGTTAGCGATTATTTTTATGATGCGTTTAACACCTGAAGTAACCGGCGGCTCCATCAGCGCCAGCATACTGGATTTTTACAAATTGCAGATTCCGTTTATTGCTGGTGATTTCTTTACTCCGCAAACTCTTTTATTTTTTGCATTTGCTTTGGCGTTTGCAATCAAAGTTCCGATGTTTCCGCTGCATACATGGTTGCCTGATGCCCACGTAGAAGCGCCGACTCCCGGTTCTGTGATTCTTGCCGGTGTAATGCTGAAAATGGGTACTTACGGTTTTATCCGCTGGGTGATTCCATTGTTTCCTGAAGCGGCCGAGCACTTCAGCTGGTTGTTTATCGGCGCAGGTGTTGTAGGAATTATTTACGGTGCCCTTGTCGCCATGATTCAGCCGGATGTGAAGAAGCTGATTGCTTACTCTTCTGTGTCTCACATGGGTTATATCATTATCGGTCTATTCACAATGAACTCTTACGGTTTGAACGGCGGTTTATACCAAATGCTTAATCACGGTATTTCTACCGGTGCGCTGTTCTTGTTAATAGGTATGATTTACGAAAGAACACATTCACGTGAAATCGCTAAATACGGCGGCCTTGCAAGCGCATTACCGTTTTTCACTATCGCATTTATTATTGTGACGATGTCATCAATAGCAGTGCCGATGACAAACGGTTTTATCGGCGAGTTTTTGATTTTACTTGGCAGCTATCAGTATTCACCTTGGGTCGCGGTGTTTTCTGTAACGGGTGTTGTGCTGGGGGCCGCGTACATGCTTTGGATGGTTAAGCGCGTTTTCTTCGGACCAAAAGGTGAAATCGTTTTGGCTGCAGAAAAAGACTCACACCACGCTTTATATGATTTAAGTCCGCGGGAAGTTTTAGTTTTAGTTCCGCTGGTTGTTTTAATCTTCTGGATGGGTCTGTTTCCAAATCAATTCATGAACTACTCAAAAACCAGCGTTGATTATCTTATTCAAAATAAGAATCAGTATATGCTGTTAGGCGCGGGAGAAAGATAAAATGAATACAGCAAATTTCGGATTAGAAGACATTTTATTAACCTCGCCGATGATCGTTTTGTTTTTGTTCAGCTTGGTGCCGCTGACCATTAAAATTTTGCGCGGCAACGTTGAACAGGTTCATTTAGCAACAGTCATTGAAGTGCTGATCGGTTTATTGGTAACAGCAACCTTGATTGTTGTGTTCGGAAGTGAAGGTCAAGGCGGATCGCCTACGGCTTTCGGTGGCCAGCTGATCTTTGACGGCCTTACAACATGGTCAAGCCTGATTGCAGTAGTAATTACCGGAGCCTCAGTTGTTTTGATGTATGAAAATCCGTCGACAAGAGGACCGCAATTTTCTGAATTGATGTTCTTAACAATGAGTTCACTTCTAGGTGCGCTGATTCTAATTGCCTCAATTAATTTGATCGGGGTTTTTATCGGTTTAGAGCTGATGTCATTATCGCTTTACTTAATGATTGCGATGTCACATGAGCAAAAAATTTCAAAAGAAGCAGCGATTAAATACTTTGTACTTGGTTCTATGGCTTCAGCTGTATTCCTTTACGGGGTTTCTTTCATTTATGGAACAACGGGGTCTATCAGCACAGTTGATTTGATGGAAACAGCTCAGCCGTTGATTCAGGGCCACAGTAATTTATTTATCTTTGGTTTTGCATTAGTGATTATCGGATTCTGTTTTAAGGTTTCGATTGCTCCGTTTCATGCGTGGACTCCTGATGTTTATCAGGGTTCTCCGACCCCTGTAACAGCCTTCATGGCAACGGCGGTTAAAACAGCATCGTTTGCCGCGTTCCTGAGAATCCTGGCTTCAAAGGGCATCGGCGGATCAGACAACCTTTTGAACTTATTGCAATGGCTTGCGGTTATCACGATGACAGTCGGAAACGTTGCGGCTCTTGTGCAGAATAATTTGAAGCGTACTTTAGCTTATTCATCTGTAGCTCATTCCGGATATGTTTTAATGGGTGTTATCGCAGTCGGTATCAGTGAAGGCTCAGCATACCCGGCAGCCAGTGTGATTTACTACTTGATGGCTTACTCGCTTATGACATTAGGTGCATTCGCCGTTCTAAGCTTAATTGAGCGTAATGAAAACCACTTCGTACAAACGGATGAACTGGCAGGACTTGCTAAATCTCATCCTATGCTGGCGCTATGCTTTTCGGTTTTCTTGTTTTCGCTTGCGGGATTGCCACCTGTGATGGGTTTCTTCGGTAAGCTTTATTTGTTCAGTGCCGCAATTAACGAAGGTCTTTTGTGGATGGCCCTATGGGGGATCATCAATTCAGTTCTGAGCGTTTACTTCTACCTGCGCCCTATTGTGGTCATGTACATGAAGGAAGGAAGCTGCACATCTTCCAAAGAGAACTACGGTACAACTTTTGTTGTGGTTGTACTTGCTGTTTTAATTATTGTACTTGGTGTTGTTTCCGGCCCGATCTTTAACATGGTCGAAAGAAGCCTGGGGTAAAACTTGAATCGTAATTTAGTTGGATCAATTGCTGCCGCCGTCATTATTGCCGGCGGCTTTTTTTTGTATAAGAAGAGTCAATCAGAAGCTCCGCAGTCGGATAAAGGCGAAACTGTTGTAAACCCGGGTGGCGGCGATGAAAATTCTTTAATCGGTGGAAAACCCACTGCTGAACCACCTTCAAAGCTTACCAGCGATGAAAAAAAGAAGTATCAGGATAAACTGTTTGCTCAAGGATATACGGAAGATCCGAACGAGCCATATCACTTCGTAAAAAAGACAAAAAAACCGGACGGGAAAATTGTAACTCATGTCATGCCGAAAGATCCGGGAGATAACGTCTATTTTGAACCGCAGGAACGTGATCAAAAAATCGCTGAAGAAACTTTGGAACGAAAACAAGAGTTAAATCCTGCTGAGGAGATAGTTTCGTTAAAGCGTCTCAACGACAATGATCAAAATACGATGATGATGCTCGGAAAATTCAGAGATGAAGCAAATGATTTGGAGATTCGCTTCGCGCCGGTGTCGGATCTGGAAAATAATCCTCTGGAAAAAGATATGACCTGTCTGGTTTCACCGAAGCTTAAATTGAATTTTAAAAAAACATTAAATGGTGAAGTTAAGTCTGATGATACGGGCTACGCTCTACTTAAACTTAATGACGAAACATTTGCTCGTGTAGCCTGGTCTGCTGACTCAGAGGGGCGCAAGCTTCATGGCCACATTTTGGTAAAGAAAAACGGCAGCTTTCAAATGACAAAAAGTTTTGTAGCAAAAGAATTTCACAATCCTTTAAAATACTGCCAATAATTTTATAGTAAACAAACACGCAGATCTCATTTGCCTTAAGAAATTTTTAAAATTCAGAAAAAAGACTTAAGAAAAAAATTGAGTTGCCGAAAAGTATTGTAAGAGTAGTTGAGACGAAAACACGGAAGTTGTTACAACAAAGTGGTACGTTGGCTGCGACATTAACGGAATGATGTCGGCAGACCATTCTTTTTATCTGAAATTCATACCTAAATATATTCTCTTAAAACCTGTAATCCGGATTTAAAACCGATTCTAAGAATTTTTTCTAAGCTCTGTGGATTTAATGAAAAGTGATCTGCAAAGAACATTTCATAATTCTGGTGGCGTGGCGCTATGTAGATGTAGTCTGTTTCAGGATTATAAGCGAGTTTCTCTTTTACCAGATTAAGAATTTTATCACTTTGTTCTTTAGGAAGATTTAATTCTGCGCACGCTTTTTTAAGAGCGTTGTATGTATCTTTCTTCTGACCCTGGAACTGAATGTGCTTTGTAACTTTTTGCTCGAGCACCTGATACAGGGCCTGATTGATAATAGCAGGCATTCCGAAGGTGTGAAGCGAACCCACTTCAGGGTTGAAGTGATAAGGCTGGGTCGAATAAGAAGCAATGATCAGATCTGCGCCGTGGTCGGCCGCTACATGCGTACTGAGCGTGTCGCGAATCTCGCCGTCGTAATGATAAATAATCTTACCGTCAGGTTTTGTGATCGGATACGGTGCAAACATCGGTGGAAGCGCTGTTGAAGCTGCCACCGCTTCTGAAATGTGCGTGTAACCGATATATTTGGTCGTGGCGTTTTTAGTGCTTTCTAAATACGGACCAAAAATCGTTTTTCTTGAATGGTTCAGCTGGGTAGCAGTTACGTACAGCTCCACACCCAGGCGTGAGAATTCGTTTTCATCTAATACGTATTTTCGGAGATAACGTTCAATCCCATTGGTATTAAAAATACCGTTCAATTTAAAGCCACGCTTAAGGAAAACTTCTAAGCCGCCGGTTAAAACCGATCTTTGAAGTAAACTTTCCGGCATCCAGCTGAGGATTCGCTTTGAATTGAGATGAAAGAGATGGCGGTATCCAAGTTGCTTAATCCGTTCTTCTTTGGGAACTTGGTAAAAAGGTGATGAACCAAATCCTACCTGAAAAGCTGTGATCAAAGACTCTAACGACTTGCCTGAAGCTAAAACCGAAGCGATAAAGGCACCGGCGCTTGAACCTACATAAAGTCTGATAGTGGGTTTTTGATTTAAATCTGATGCCTCTTTTTTGTGCGGATACTTTTGCTGAACCCATTCTTTAGAACCGCCGGCAAAGACAAAGCCTTTTTCTTTTAGGGCTAGGCAAACCCCGATATGGTAGGCCGCCGCTTTTATGCCGCCTCCACCAAGTACTAATGCTATCTTTTTTTTGCCCTGAATATTCATGAGGTCGGGTTAGTAAAACACGAAACTAGACCAAGATAAACTGAATAGGGGCTATCCAATTAAAAAAAATCGTGACTATTCAGGACCAAAGCCAGGCTTATTTATGAGTGTTGACAGACCTTTGTTGTGTGTTACGCTTGAATAGTCGAGGAGAGAATGCATGACCACTACTAATAGTTGGTTACCACTAGCTGAATACTCAATGAAGCATCATGTGAGCATTTCTACTTTACGACGCCGTATTAAAGCCGATGACATTAATTTTCGGTTTGATGACGGGAAGTACTTCATCTTGGATGAAGCACCTCAAACGCAAAAGGTTGAAGCAGAAGCTCATCGCCCCTCCCCTAAAAGCGAAGCTTTTGTTTCTAACGGTAGCGAAGCTTTTGTTTCTGGCAGAAACGACGTTTCTGTAACAGCTCATGCGGCCGCAGGTGATACCACTGCAAGAACAGCTAGTGAGTTAGCTGTTCTTCAAATGTCTACTGAGAAGGGCGAGTCGGTTCTGACAGCAGCCAACAAGTTGTTGATCGATCTGAAAAAGGCCTACACTCAGGTTCTTCATGAAAAAGAAGAACAAATCATGAACCTTAAAGAAGAGGTTATTGATTTAAGAACGCTCATTAAAGTTCTTGAATCTGAAAACAGCCGTCTGAGAGAGACGAACTAATTCAATTTTTAAATTCAAATTTCACGACTACTTTGCTGCCACTTCTCCGAATAAATAATCCGCAAAATTGATACTGGTATGGCTCTGAGGATGAGCTGATTTGATTTTCTGGTAAGAGTACCTGAGAACACCTTTTCCGTTCGGATTATTTTCCGGCGCCATAATGTAGTAAACCAAAATGACATTCTCATCCGCGGGATGAGCCAGATCTGGAGTATTGCCTGCGTCTAAAGATTTTACTTCGTACATCGGTAATATTTCCTGTTGATAGGTGTAGCAATTTTCTCCTCTGTCGTTTCGTTCAATCTGCTGAACTTTAATTTTATAGGGGTCAGTGCTTCCCGGATAAATGCGGCTTTGATGATCTTTAAATAAATCATATCCGGAAATTCCTGAAATCAGTTTTTCAGTATTTTCATAATCCATGGCAGCGCCTTTCTCTCTGAAAAAGAAGAATTCAAGGGTGTCGATAATGCCGTCGCCGTCCGAATCGAAGTTTGTATCTGAAGCGTAGTTCGGGGATTCAAGCATTTGATTTGTCCATGTAAGAGTAGGGCCTGTCGGACTGCGGTTAACTAAAAATTTTTCTTCACAGCCGTTTAAGAGATCATGATCGTGGTCGCTTTCGGCTTCTTCTTGCGTACAAGTAGGCAAAGCTTCTTGATGAAGCTTGCGTAAAATAAAGTAGTCGGAAAAAAAAGGGCTGAAGCTATTACGGTTTTGCTTGTTGAAGAATTGACCGTTGAGTTCCGGATCCTCTGTAATAGCGCTACCGTATTTTGTGTTATAGAAATCTTCATCAACATCGCATAAGCCATCAGCGTCTGAATCGGGCCCCAAAAAACCTGAGTCACAAAGTGCCGAGTTCATATTATAAACGAAGAAATCTTTCATGATATAAGGCTCTTTTGTTATTTTATTTACAGCCAGTTTATCAATAAAGATTTCTCCGCCACTGGATGCATCCAAGAACCCACCGCGGCCGGTAACAGCCATAGCTTCGAGCCTTTGTGAGGCGCTGAGGTTAGCGCTGCCGGCGACATTGTAGTAGACGGTTGAAAAATAAAGACGCCCGTCTGCCAGTTGAGTCAGTCTTTCGATGTCGGCCGTGATCTCACTGTCTAAAATCGGTGAGCCGTAGTCAGTCGGCACCCCATCTGATAGAAAAATAACCTGATAAGTGGATTCAGTGCTTTCAGTTTCTTCTTTGATGGCTTCTGAAACATTGTTTGTCGTTTCAAAAATCGCAGCCTTGTAGGGCGTGCCTCCCGAATCAGACATTGATTCAAGCTGGCCGATGGCGGCCATAAACTCTGCTGCCGGAACAAAACCTGGCGTAAGAGAAGTGGCGCCGCTCCCTTGAAAGCTGATTAGGCCCCATTCAATAGAGGCATTTGCTGAGTTTTTATTAAAGAAGTTTGTAATGGCATCAAGACGGCGTGATTTCGAAGGATCTGTTGTGCCGTTAGAACCTGACTGATCGACGACAAACATTATTTTCGTGTTATATCCGAGTTCTTTCGGCGGTAAAGTGCAAAAAGTCGAAAGCGAACTGTATTCAAACAGCTGCGGCGGCGGTTCAACCGGCGAATTTAAATTAATGTTTCCACAAGCTGAGCAAAGCAAAGCCGTTGAAACGATCGCTAAAGATTTTGTGATGATGGCCCCCGGTAGTACAAAAGCAAGATCGGTGCCTCTGCAGTTTATGGCGTTAAGGGCTTCGCATGTATGTAGCTTTCATTGGGGGAATTTTTGCTGATTTCAATTTGAGACAGCTGTTAGGTTCAAGTTTAAAAATGTAAAAATGTTAGACACAGCAAATGGCAATAAAAAACCCGCAGGAGATGCGGGTTTCAAAAGGATCATTTTAATTTTACTTTGTAATTAGTTTGATAAGCCGCAGCCTGCAGGTCTACTTTTTTCAGTCCAGTCTTTTAACAATACCGGTTGAGTGCTAACAGTGAAATTTTTAATTTTTGCTTTACCGCTTTTATCAATCGGAGGAGTTTTAGTTAAGATTCCTTTTCCGGTTAATAGATTCACGCTGCAGTTTGTACCTTCGTATTCGCCTAAACGGTCGTAATCATCGTAATCATAACCGGCAACAACAAGCTGGTTATTACGTAAAGCTACAGTGATTGTTTCATGCCATGGAGAGCGGCCTGAACCGTCGTTACCTGACTGAATCAATAAAGAATCCTTGCGGTTGGTAGCTAAACTTGGTTCGTCACCGGCAAGTGGGCCTCCGGTCATTAAGAATTTATTGTTATCAACAGCAAGAATTTGCTTATCCATGTCGTTCGGGTCTTCCATGTAAATAATTACGCGGCCGTAATCACTGTCGGGCGCCGCACCTAAAACATACGCGCTGTAACCACGGATTGTTGATGTTTTATCTGCCTTTTTTGTTGAGAAGTAACCTTTAAGTAAAGCTGCTACGTCACGAAGATCTACTTGAATGCTGTCGTTATTTACAACAGCCGCAGGAGTGCGAACGCCGCCAGCGGTACCCGTTGTTCCGGCAACGTTAACGCCTTTAGAAGCACAACCCATCATCGATACAGAAACTGCTAACCCAATAATAATCTTTTTCATTTTTATCCTTCAAAGGTGCCTGGCACCTTAAATATCACAATAATATACATTAAAAACTTTACTTCTATACCGCGTAAAAATAATAACTGGACCACAGACGAGACCCGAATTTTAAAACGATTTCCGGAAGGAAAAAGTGCCAGGCACTACCGAGGGGCTGCGTTAATTTAAATAAAAAAACCGGGTTTTTTACGCCCGGTTTTTTAAGGGATGACCTGTTTCGACTTAAGTAATTAAGCCGCTGCAGTGTCAGATTTTGATTTCTTTTCGGCCTTTTTGTTAACCAAACGTTTTGTGAAACGCTCAGATTTTTCAAAAGCCACCGCAAACACTTCATCCAGATTCTCTGCAAGGATGAAATTCATTTTTTCTTTGAACTGAGTCGGGATGTCTTCTAAATCTTTAGCGCAAGCTAAAGGAACGATGACATTTGTGATACCCAGGTTCAGAGCGGCTAAGCACTTCTCACGGATACCGCCTACTGGAAGTACGCGGCCTTGTAATGTTACTTCACCTGTCATTGCGATATCGTTTCTTACAGGAGTACCTGTTAATAAACTTACTAATGCAGTTGTTAACGTGATACCTGCTGAAGGACCATCTTTAGGGATAGCGCCTGCCGGCAAGTGAACGTGAACGTCGAACTTTTCAAACATTTCAGGATCAATTCCAAGTTCATCCATGTGAGCGCGGGCGTAAGACATTGCAGCGTGAGCTGATTCTTTCATGACATCGCCAAGTTGGCCTGTCAGTAAAAGGCTGCCTTTACCTTTCATTTTAAGAGCTTCGATCAGTAACACTTCGCCACCGGCCTGAGTCCAAGCTAAACCTTGAACAACACCAACGTTGGATTCCAACATTTTGTCTTCACGAGTGAAGCGGGCAGGGCCAAGAAGTTCTGCTACAGCTTGAGCATTTACTTCTACGAAGTTTGTTTCATTCATTACAACTTTTTTAGCAACTTTACGGCAAACTGAACCGACTTCGCGCTCTAAGTTACGTAAACCGGCTTCGCGAGTGTAACCTGCGATTAAAGCTTTGATACCTTCATCTGTGAACTTGATATTCTCAGCAGTGATACCGTTGGCTTCGATCTGGCGGTCGATCAAGTGCTTTTTCGTGATTAACAATTTATCGTTCTCTGTGTAACCAGGGATGCTGATCATTTCCATACGGTCACGAAGAGCAGCCGGGATGTTCTCAACAACGTTTGCAGTTGCGATGAACAATACATTTGATAAATCGAAGTCTACGTTTAAGTAGTTATCACGGAAAGATGCATTTTGTTCCGGATCCAACACCTCTAACATTGCAGATGACGGGTCACCTTTAAAGTCAGAAGCCATTTTATCAATCTCATCTAACACGATAACAGGATTTCTTGTTTTAGCCTGGCGTAAAGCCTGGATAATTTTACCTGGCATTGCACCAACATAAGTACGTCTGTGACCGCGGATCTCAGCTTCATCTTTTACGCCGCCAAGAGCGATACGGAAATACTCACGGCCCATAGCTTTAGCGATTGAACGGCCAAGAGAAGTTTTACCTACTCCCGGAGGACCACTGAAGCAAAGGATTGGACCTTTCATAGTAGCTTTCAATTTTCTAACCGCTAAGAATTCTAAAACGCGGTCTTTTGCTTTTTGAAGATCGTAGTGATCGTCATCCAAAATTGCTTTTGCATTAACGATATCGATTTTATCTTCAGATTGTTTGCTCCAAGGAAGATCAACCATCCAGTCCAAGTATGTGCGAACCATTGTCGCTTCACTTGCATCCGGGTGCATTCTTTCCAAACGGCCTAATTGTTTCAAGCACTCAGCTTGTACAGTTTCAGGCATGCCGGCAGCGATAACTTTATTTTTTAATTCATCCATCTCTTCTGATTTAGAGTCCTGGCCTTGTTCGCCCAACTCATTTTTGATGGCTTTCATTTGTTCACGTAAGAAGTTTTCACGTTGACCACGGTTGTCTTCACCACGGCCTGTGCCACGGATCTTAACTTGAGTTGTTAATACATCAAGTTCAGCTTGTAACAATTGGCAAACTAAAGCCAAACGGTCTTTTGTATTAGTTGTCTCTAAAACTTTTTGAGCATCTACTACTTTTAAACCCATGTTGCTTGCGATCAAGTCAGCAATACGTCCCGGATCAGTAACATCATCTAATACTAATAAGATGTCCGGAGATAATGCTTTACCAAGAGCGATCGTTTTTTCGATGCACTCTTTTGCTTTTTTAACCAAAGACTGAATTTCAGTTGCATCAGCTGCATTAACTGTGTCTTCAACTTTTTCTACTGATACTTCAAAAGTACCTGAAGTTTTTGTGAAAGATTTGATTTTTGCTTTCGCTTCACCTTGGATAAGGATTTTCACGCGGCCATCAGAAAGTTTTCTCATGCGCATGATTTTAGCGACAGTACCTGTTTCATAAATTGATTCAGGAGTCGGAGTTTCTTCCGTGATATCTTTTTGTGAAGCTAAGAAGATCAAACGATCTCTTTTAGTTAAAGCTTCTTCCACAGAGCGGATTGAAGATTCTCTGCCTACGAAGAGCGGGATAATCATGTATGGAAATACAACGATATCGCGTACCGGTAACATTGGCAGTGTTTGTGGAATTTCTACGTTTTGATTGTCAAATGTCATCTGTGACTCCTGTTTCCTACAGAATTATTCGGAGTCTTTTTGAATTCGCTTAATCCTTTTAAGGTCTGGAAAATGTCTGGTTTTGATATATTGAAAAAAAACAGGACTGAAGAGTCATGCATTCAAGACTAAAGGTCTATAAATTCGAGATAAAAACAGGATAAATAAAACTAAAAAATCGTTATAGAAGCGAAATAAAAACACAATGAAGATTAAAAAAAGAAGTGGTCGAGTTACTGGGCCCGACCTAAGCCTTTAATTATTGAGCGGTAAAACCGCATAGCCTTAGTGTGAAATGAGCTATTGGCGCGGGTTTCCGCAATTAATAAAAGAAGACATCCGTGTCAAAGAACTCTCAGTCCTTGAATAAAGTTACTGCAGAAGTTCTTTGCCTGATGTTTCTAATTCTTCTTCGCAAGAAACACAGCGAACTGCCAGTGGTCGCGCCTTTAAGCGCTTCAATGAAATCTCATCTCCGCAAGAGTCGCAGATTCCATATGTGCCATTGGCAAATTTAGAAAGAGCTTTATCAATCAATAGTAATGAATGACGGTCTCTTTCATGTAATTGGATGTTTAAATTATCTTGTAAATTCTGAACAACGGCATCGGCCTCGTCAGCAGCCTTCTGTGAAGAATGTTGCTGGCTTTTGAATTCCATACTCTTATTCAGGATTTCACTTTTTTGTTCGAGTAATGATTTTTTGATGTGCTGTAAATCGTTTTCATACGAGTTACTTTCGGTGCTCTTCATCTAATTCCCCTCCTAGATAAATGTTCCGAATGTAGGAGGGAATATCGGCTGCTAAGCCAGTGATGTCACTAAAAAAAGAGTGAACTTGTGTGATGTATCAAGCGGCAAAATTGATAATTATTTTAGGCAAAGAACTTGCTTAATGGGGGCCGCTTGAGCCCCCAATTGTTAGTTAGCAAACCTTTTTTGTGCAGATTCGCGGATTTCTGCACCCTCTATGCTCAGTCTGGTCCAAGGGATGGCCAAGAGACGCTCTGTTTCTATTCTTTCTTCAGTTTCTTCACAAATTCCGTACGTCCCGTTTTCTATGCGAGCTAAAGCAAATTCAACTTCCATAAGCTGGGTTTTAATTCTGTCTTGATTTACAAGGAAGGCATGTTCTTCCTGGTGAGCAGCGGATTGATCGATTTCATCTCCCGCAGCTTTGTCGATTTGATTAAAATCGGCAGCAGCTTGTCTCGCGCGATTCAGTAAATCGGCTTTCATCTTTAAAAGTTTTGTCCTGCATGTGCTTACTAAATCCATAAGACCTCCTGTCTTAATATTTTAAAGGGACGACTCTAACTTGAGGCGTCGTTTAATTGGAAAGTAAGACAACGGAGTGGGGCAAAAGAGGTTAAAAAATTTAATAAAAATTTTTTATTTATCCCAAATTAAGCTTCAAATGAAATATAGAGGCTACTGAACTTTTTTAACTACACCAGAGTCCAGCATCAGAATATTTACCGGGTGGGTCAGTTCTCTCTGCGAGTTCATTTCAACCGGTGTTGCTACACCTTTTGTTGAACCGAGGCCTCTTAAGGCTGCGGCTAAAGATTCGCGTCCGCTGACGCCTGACGAAATTTGTTCTTTGACGATTTTCGTCGCTTCATAGGCTTGTACTTCAACGATAGTGGGCTCTTCGTTATAGGTTTCAAAGTATTCTTTAAAAAACGGCGATTCGCGCATTTCAGTATCGTTCATATCGAACGCGCTTGAAAAGTAAATCCCTGCATCTTCATTAGCGGCACGCTTCGGCAGATCGGCCGTATTCCACAGATTTGTACCGAGGTAGTTCATATCAACGACATCGTTAAACTTCATAAACGCAAGAACCTGGCCCAAGGCGCGGCTGTTATCAGGAACAAACACAACGTCAAAATCAATAATCGGCGGAAGAATATTAGCTTCAGCATAACTGTCGCGCTGACTTTTTACCGGTTTTGGTTTTGTGTCACCTTTAGCTTTATTTTCTTTCTCTTTTTTCTTAGCGTCGGCTTTCATTTCTTCAAGACGCTGCTTCAGTTCTTCTTTGCGGACGTCTTCGTAATATGTGCCGACCATTTTTTGAATCGGTTCAGAGTAATCCGTTGCTTTAGGATCATAAATTTGGGCCGCTGTAACTTGCCCGCCGCGCGCCAGGACGTGATCCCAGAAGGTGTTGGCGAATTCGACACCATAAGAATCGTTAGGATACAAAATGGCAAAGCGCTTCGCTGAGAGCTTATCAACTGCGAAAGAAACTAAGCGGTCGACCTGCATTTCAGGAGTCAAAGCGTTTCTGAAAACGTACTCGCCGAGATTGGTCAGGCCGGGCTTCTGAGAAAAAGCGATAAACGGAATACTGAACAGCTCTGCTTTGGAAGCAATAGCAGTCGCTTCCTTAGCCGAAAAGCCGCCGAGGATCACAATGGCCTTGTCTTCGTTCACCAGCTTATCTACGCCCTTAGACGCAAGCTCGGGGTCACTTTGCGAATCAAATAAAGCGATACGAAACTTCTTTTCGCCCTTGTTAAGATCCAGTCCAAGGCGAATCGCGTTTAAAGCATGCTGACCCACGCTGGAATTGCGCCCTGTAAGCGGTAAAATGGCGCCTATGACGTTTGCGTCAGTTTCAGAGGTCGATTGTAGGGCTGCCAGTAAAACGGAAGCCTGAGTCGAATAAACGCTTTGCGGGTACATCGTCGTTAACGAGCGGTAATATTCTCCGGCGCGAGCATCATCTTTGTTCTTTTGATAAGTCTTTCCAATTTTTAAAAGCAGCTGTGGCTTAAAGGCGGCCAGCGCGGGATCTGCGGCAGCGGCTTCCAGTTCATTTAACGAGAGAGAGTTTTCAATAATGCTGTTCGCGTTACTTAAGTTGTTGGTATTTTTTAAAAGGGACTCAGGAGTTTGAACTTTTGGAATAATTTTTATTTCAACCGGTGCCGGAGTAGCGGCTGTAGCTGTTGGCTTCTCAGTGTTAATCTTTTCTTGCTTCGGATCTTTAGGTTTTGACTCAACTTCCTTTTTTACAACAGGCGAAGACTTTCCGGTTTTATTCGGAGAAGGACGCGGTGGAACCATAACCGGCTGCGATGCGCAGCCCATAAAAAACAACAGCGCTGCGGTCGCAACGATTCTCAATTTCATTTTCGGTTCCTCATGAGTGACTGTAACTTATCCTGAAAAGATTTTACTAAAGGTGTTTCTTCATTGTAGCGCTGAAGCTCTTCTAAAAGTTCGCGCTGGCGTGAATTTGTTTTTGCGGGGGTATCCACAACAACTCTCACCAGCATGTCGCCTGAGCCTGTTGCGCCGATCCGCGGGAATCCTTTTGATTTGAGCCTGAAGTTCTGGCCGGAATGTGTTCCGGCAGGAATTTTAATTTCGGCTTTTCCGAACAGTGTCGGAATCTCAACGGTTTTACCTAAGATCGCATCGGTGTAAGAAACAGGAAGATCAAGAATAACATCGTTTTCTTCGCGTCTGAAAAGTGGATGCTCCTGCATTTCGATGATCACATACAAATCGCCTGCGGCGCCGGAAGTTGGTTTATCGCCTTCTGAGCTGAGCTTTAATCGCTGACCATCTTTAACGCCGGCAGGAATAGTGACAGATAAGCGGGCGTTTTCTTCTTTAGAGCCGGATTGTCTGACAAAGCTGATAAGCTTCTCACAGCCTACAGCCGCTTCTTCAAGTGAAATTCCTAATGTGTATTTTAAATCTGAGCCACGTGCAGGGCCTCGTGTCGTGCGTCCACCGCCGAATGGATTCGGGCCGCCGCGCTGTTTGCCTTGATTAAAGATATCTCCGAAGACGTCTCCGAAAATATCATTAAAGTCAGCACTGGCCCCTGCGCGGCCTGCGCCGCCGCCGAAACCACCAAAGCCACCTGCGCCGCCGAAAGGATTTCCCTGTGCGCCCGCGTGGCCGAAGTTATCGTAGTTCTGACGTTTCTGTTCATCACTTAAAACCTCATAGGCTTCAGTGATTTCTTTGAATTTTTCTTCAGCTTTTTTATTATTCGGATTTTTGTCAGGATGATACTGCATAGCAAGCTTGCGGTAAGATTTTTTAATTTCTTCCGGTGTAGCCGTGCGTGAAACTCCTAGTAATTGATAAAAATCTTTTTTTGCCACGGGTTAGTTTGATTCCTCAGGTTTTGAAGCAACAACAACCTGACCCATACGAATAATTTTATCATGAAGTTTGTACGGTTTTTTAAACACTCTTGAAACGTGTCCAACAGGAACCGCCATGGTCGGTTCAGAGCTGATGGCTTCGTGATGAGCGGGATTAAATGGCTGGCCTTCGCTCGGCACCTCAGAAATTCCGTGCTTCGCTAGAACATCTTTCAGTTCTTTAGCCGTCATCTCAATACCGACTTTGAAATTCTGAATGGTCTCAGGAGAAATTTTTGTTTGAAGGGCTCTTTCAAAATTGTCGACAACTTCCAGAATATCGCGGGCTACGCGCTCTGCTCCGAACTTCAGTAAGTCCGAACGTTCTTTGATGTTGTTGCGTTTGTAATTTTCAAATTCCGCTTTTAAATATAAATACTCGTTCTTCCACTTTGCTGCTTCTTCTTGAGCTGCATCATGAGAAGAGACGGCAGGTTCATTAGCCGACCCATTAGCTTCATTTTGATCAGATTTCTTCTCATCTGTTTCAGACATATAATTCACCTCAAATAGATGTTTAAACATTGAGGCTGATGTGCGAAATGTCAATGCGCTGGCAGCAAAAAATCAACCCAGGTCAGAGTCAAAAAACGTAAACTTTTCAAAGACTTGGTTGCTTATCATTTGCCCGGCCCGTGACAGTTTAAAATTGCGGCCATCATAATCAATTAGGCCTTTAGAGCGAAGCGCCGAAGAGGCCTCCAGCACCAGGTCTAAGGTCTTGGGTCCGAACTTTTGCACAAGGTTTTCCACAGATAATCCGGAGTTAAGCCGCAACGAGGTATAACAGTAATCCGTAAGCGACTGGGCTTTGCTCAAATTTTCGATTTGTTTACTGTCGTACTCAGATAACTGCGATATTTCCAGCGCTCTGTCGGCCTGAGCAGTATAGAGATCAAAGTTACTTAAATTCCAGAAACGGCTGCCCCATGGAGAGCTCTTAGAATAAGAGTGGGAACTTAAACCGAGGCCCCAGTATTCTGCGTCGGTCCAATAAAGCAAATTATGTTGGGATTCAAACCCAGGCAGTGCGTAGTTTGAAATCTCATACTGCTGAAAATTCTTTTTAAGAAGTTCGGAATGAATTTGATCGAACATGTGGAGCTGTTCTTCATCAAGCGGACGGTTTTTACTGAGCGGGTGACCTTCAGGTACGGTTAAACAATAGGGTGAAATATGCTTTGAACCCAGTTCGACTGCTACACTAACGTCATAACGAAGTTCGTCAATTGTCTGAGTTGGAAGCGCGAACAACACGTCGAAAGAAAAGTTCAGATTGTACCGGCGCAATAAATCAAGCGTCTGCAAAGTTTGTTCTGCATTATGTTCGCGGTGAACCATCTTAAGCAGCCTGTCAGAAAAAGTTTGAGCGCCCACGCTGAAGCGGTTTACTCCGGCTTTTAAATAAATTTCTAATTTTTTTTCGTCAACAGTTGCCGGGTTAATTTCAATTGTGATTTCTGTTGATGGTCCAGTTGTGTATCCGAACTTGGCGAGTTCAGAAATCAGTTCTACAATTAAGTGAGCCGGTATCAGGCTGGGGGTGCCACCACCGAAATAAATGGTATCAACAGGTCTGGCAGGAAAAAGTTGCCGCTTTTGAAAAATTTCTTTTTTCACTCGCTCAACATAAAATTCCGGAGGCTTGATTTCGGTATGAACAAACGTTGCAAAGTCGCAGTAAGTGCATCTTTGCAAACAATAAGGAATATGAAAATAAACTCCAAAGCGGGCTGACATAAGGAACTTATAGATGAAGCAGACAAAATTTCAACTTAAAAACAAACTTAAAGTCTTACTGATTGAAAGCAAGAAATCACCGGTGGTCAGTGTACAGATGTGGGTTAAAACAGGAAGCGCCGACGAAAAGAAGGGCGAAGAAGGCATCAGTCACTTTATCGAACATCTTGTTTTTAAAGGAACCGAAAAGTTTCGCGTAGGAGAAATCGCCAATACCGTAGAAGCATCCGGGGGCGAACTGAACGCTTACACTTCTTTTGACCAAACGGTCTTTTATGTGACCATTTCAAAATCTTTTTCAGACGTGGCGCTGAATGTTGTGAGCCAGATGATGGGATACCCAACGTTTGATTCTTCAGAAATTAACAGCGAGCGCGAAGTTGTTTGTGAAGAAATTAAAATGGGACAGGATTCTCCTAACCGAAGATCTTCCCAGTTATTATTTTCTTCGGTATATAAAAAACATTCTTACGGAAAGCCGGTTATCGGCTATGAAAAAAATGTGCGTGGGTGGTCGACTAAAAAAATCGTGGACTTCTACAAGTCGCGCTACGTGCCTGCAAATATGTTTTTAGTGGTCAGCGGTGACTTTGAAACTGCCGACATGAAGAAAAAAGTGGAGCAGTATTTTTCGGGCTTCAAAAATTACCCATTAAGAAAAGTTAAGCGCGTCAAAGAGCCTAAGCAGAATAAATTTCAGTTCAAAGTACAGCGCTATAAAATTCAGGATCAGCATTTGCACTTGGCTTTTCGCGCGCCGAATGTAAGGCACAAGGATGTTCCGGCCCTGGATATTCTGGCCATGATTCTTGGTCAGGGCGACAGCTCACGACTTGTGAAAAAGCTGAGACTTGAAAATGCTATAGCCAATTCCATTTCGGCTTTTTCGTACAGCCCGCAGGACGACGGAATATTTGCTTTATCTGCGCACTACCAAGGTGACAAGTTTAACGATGTTGTAACCGGTTGCCTTGAACAGATTAAATTAATTAAAAATGTTGCGCCAGACTGGGCGGAAATTAAAAGAGCGATTGTCGCGATCTCGTCTGAGCAATTCTATTCTGTTGAGACCGTAGATGGCCTTGCAAACAAAGCAGGAAGCCAGGAATTTTATTTTAATGATCAAAATGCGCAAAAAAAATATCTGGCCGCAATTAACAAAGTAAAACCGGATGATGTGGTGAAGGTAGCCAAAAAATACCTTAAGCTGGAGCACTTAAGCGTGGCTTATCTTGGTGATGTGGATGAAAGCGAAAGCGCAAAACAAGTCGCCGGTATTAAAGATATGTGGAAGCAAATTGTCGATGTAAAACCGGCCGTTGTTAAAAAAGCGAAAGCCAAGAAGCCGGTTATGCCGAAGCTGGTATTAAAAGCGGTTAAACCCGGTCATGACATGGAGATCGAAGAAATTAAAAGAAAGTCGGGAATTACAGTGGTGTTTTGCCAAAGTAAAGACACGCCGACCGTTTCTGCAAAATTTGTTTTTAAAGGCGGAGCCCGCTATGAACAACCGGACATTATGGGTTTATCAGAGCTTGCGGCACGCACATGGATTTCGTCAACCAATAAAAAATCTGAAGAGCAAATGATGCATGAAATTGAAGAGTCAGCGATTTCATTGTCTTCGTTTTCGGGCAAAAATACTTCGGGCTTTTCTCTGGATTACCTTTCATTCTTTGAAAAAAAGGCATTGGATTTAGCTCTGGAAAACATGCTGGATTGTGAATTTAAAGAAGAAATTATTAAACGGGAAAAGTATATGTTGGAGCAGGCGATCAAATCTAAACAGGATCACCCCGGTAGCCTGTGTATGCGCCAGTTTTTAAAAACCATTTACGGAACACATCCGCTTTCTTACGATGCAACCGGAACACTCGAAACTCTAGCGAGAATTAAGCGCGAACATTTAGTGGAACATGCCGCTAAAATTTTAAACCCGAATAATCTGGTTATTACTGTGGTCGGAGATTTTAACAAAAAGCTGTGGCTTGATAAAATCGAACAGCTTGAGAAATCTATTTATCACAGCCCTACTAAGCCGATGATTCATGCGCTGGACAGTTTTAATTCGAACAAATCTGAATTTCTTTCAAGTGAAAAAGAGCAGTCTCATGTGATTATTGGATGGCGCGGACTTACTATTAAGAGCGAACAGCGTTTTGTGCTTGAAGCCATTGAAGCTATTTTAGCAGGCCAGGGTGGACGGTTGTTCATTGAACTTCGCGATAAAAATTCTTTGGCTTATTCGGTTTCGCCTATGAAAATGGAATCCCTGGAAACGGGCTACGTGGGCGGTTATATTGCCTGCTCTCCTGAAAAAGTAGATAAAGCGATAGATATGTTTCAAAAAGAGTTTAAGAAGCTAATCGACGTTCCTGTCGGCACAGAAGAGCTTGAGCGTGCAAAACGTTATTTAATCGGGCAGCACGACATCGGCGTTCAAAGAAAGTCAGCGATTTGCAACATGCTGGCTTTTGATGTGATTTACGGGAATGATTACAACGTCAGTTTGAATATTGCGGAAGAATATAAAAAAATCACTTCAGATGATATTCAGAAACTGGCGAAGGAATTATTTACGCAACCGTATGCGATCAGTATTGTCGGTCAAAAAGTTAAAAAGCAGTCGGCAGCAAAAGAGGAAACGAACTTAACCGCGTAATAATTTTAAGACACTTTCTTAAGACTTCCGCTTTGAGAAAAGAAATTCGGCGGAAGTATTTGGGCATTCCGGTTAATTTTTCCCAGCGCTTTCGGAACGTACCCCGTAGAAACCAGCTGGCCGTCTTTGTTGCGTTCAAAAATACTTGAACGTGTTATCATGTCGCCATCCATTCCGGTTAATTCTGCTATTTCGGAAATTTCGCGCTTGCCGTCCTGCGGTTTGCGGCGAATCTGTACGATCAGATCAATGGCCTTCGACATCTGATAGCGAAGCTGGCGAAGCGGAAGCTCGTTACCGCTTGTTTGAATCAGAGATTCAATTCGTGAAAGACAATCAGTGGGAGAATTACTGTGAACAGTTGCCATAGAACCTTCGTGGCCACTGTTCATAGCCTGAAGCATTTCAAATGTTTCATCTTTGCGGCACTCACCAATGATGATACGGTCCGGGCGCATGCGTAAGGCGTTGATCACACACTGGCGCGTGCTGATCGAAATATTTTCTGTTTTCACTGCCTGCAGTGAAATCCAGTTAGGATGATTGATTTTAAGTTCCGGCACATCTTCAATTGTTACTAAGCGCTCATCAAACGGAATCAGTGAAGCCATGGCCCCCAGAAACGAAGTTTTACCGCTGCCTGTTCCGCCCGAAATGACAAATGAAAGACGGGAAGTGACAGCCGCTTTGATGAACTTCGCCGCTTTGTCTGAAACAAAATCACCGGTAACTAATTCATCGAGAGAAAAAACTTTGCTTCTGAATTTTCTGATAGTAAGGCTAGGGCCCTTTGGTGACATCGGTGGCAGTGTAATGTTGTATCTGAAACCGTTTTTTAAAACGCCGTCAAAGAATAAAGCGTTTTTCATATTTTTTTTATCTTCCGAAAGTACACCAAATATGAGTTCGTCGAATTGGCGCTGATCAACAAATTTAGCAGAAGTTTCAACCAGTAAACCTTTATGCTCAACATACACTTTGTTCCATGCGTTGATCATGATTTCGGTGATATCTTCCGACTCAATTAAAGTTTTTAAGGGGCCAAAATCGACAGCCATGTATCACTATCGGCAAATTGTCGAATTTTATAGAGAAAATAGAACTGGCCCTTGGTCGAAAATTTTTTTAAACCCCATGTAATCGTTAAGCCAGAAGTCCAATATTCCGATAAAATAGTAGCAGGACCAGAGGTGTCTCAAAATGAAATCGTTTGTTTTTTTAACTCCCGAGCAGCACTTTTCAGAAGTTGTGCAAGAGGCTTGTAAAAACCGACAGATCGCTACGCCACCTGCAGTGGAAATGTACTTGGTTCGGTTGCTGGGCCACTACTTGGATTCCAGAAATCTTCATACTCATCTTCAGGATGAAACGCAAAAGCGCGCCTTAGACAGCTTTGCTGAAATGTACTTAACAGCAATTAATTTAGAAAATCCAAAAAACAAAGAATTGATGAGAGTTGTTGCGGACCGATCGCTTTACTTAACAGGGTTTTTTGCGGATTCACTTCAACGAAAAACCGTTGATATTGATTACTACATAGAAATCGGTTCAGCCGCTTATTCAAACCTGCACTCGTGGTCACGTGAAGATTCGCTTTCTGACGTCTACGATGTCTTCTCTAAACGCTTCACTGATTTTGTTGAGGTGTTGAATTACATCAGCGAAAAGTCGCTTGTACAGGCCAACCAGGATGTATTAAGGCTGTATGACCGCTACCTTCGCACAGGGTCAGAGCTGGCTCGTGAAAAGCTTACTGAGCTCGGCGTTGTGACAGTTCCAAAAGAACAATTGAAAGTTAATAAGGCTTAATATAATTTAGTGCTCATAGAAGACAGGACCACCAATGAGTTTTACTCACATGATCATTTTGGGCATCATTGCCCTCATCGTCATTCCGCCGGAAAAATTGCCGGAAGTGGCGCGTGAGATCGCGCGGTTTATCAGTGATCTGAAAAACAGTGCCGATCAAATTATGGGAGAGCTTAAGCGTGATGCGGTTTTTAAGCCTGAAGACATTCTTGATAAAAATATTAAGCAAAAATTAGCGGACCTTCAAAAAGATTTAAATCAAACCATCAGCATTGATCCGAAGAAACCGGCTGAACCGGTGATTCCGCCAGTGCAAGCTTCGGGATCTTCTGACGGAAGCTCTTCCGGAACAGACGGCAGTAACAAGTCATGAGTAATCCACAACAGCAAATTAATTCTAATCAGCACGAGCCCCAACAGGAAGAACTAAAGCCTGAAGGAAACATGTCGATCTGGGAACATCTGCACGAGCTGCGAATCCGCCTGACTAAATCAGCTTACGGAATTCTAGCGGGAATGATCGCGTGCTGGACATACAGTGAACTTATTTTTAATTACCTGCGCGAACCTATTGCGCAGTACCTGGATAAGGGCGGCTTGGTTTATACCGCTCCTATGGATAAATTCATGGCGCACTTAAAAATTTCTTTTGTGTGCGGCTTACTTCTGACATCACCTTTCTGGCTTTATCAGTTGTGGAGCTTCATTGCTCCAGCGCTTTATAAAAAAGAACGCAAGATGGCGGCCGGGTTTGTTTTCTTCGGAACTCTTCAGTTCGTGATGGGTTTAGCCTTCAGTTATTACGTTGTATTGCCAATGGCCTTTGAGTTCTTGATGAACTTCGGTGGCCAGATCGATCGGCCGATGATTACCATTGATGCGTACCTTGGGTTTTTAGTTCACACAGCAGTTGTTTTCGGTCTCTGCTTTCAGATGCCGGTGATTATTGCCTTTTTGGGTTTGATCGGTGTTGTCAGCCAGCGCTTCTTACGCGAAAAGCGACGTTATGCCGTGATGATCATTTCTGTGATTGCGGCTTTCGCGGCCCCGCCGGATGCTTTGAGTATGATTTTACTGTTAGTGCCGATGTGCCTTTTATACGAAGTGGCTATCATCATCGTCGGCTATCTTGAACGTCAGCGCGTAATCAACCAAACTGAAAATTAATTTTACTGCTGAGTGCAGTCTTCTACACTTAAAAACACACGAATTTTTTTGATTTGCAGCACTTCAGGATTTGCCAGTTGAGAAACTTGGCCCGCACCTTTTTGCAGAATGATGTTTGAATTCAGTCTTAACAGAGACTGCCCGCCGCAAGCCGATGAGAGCAAATTCGTTTTTCTCATTAAGAAGGACTTCTTACCCTGCGCCATTGCGATTTGTTTTACCTGTGAAGGCTGATTTGTTCCTGCGAGGAACGCTTCGAATGTCACGCGGCCTAACGATTTAGAACCGGCAACAGAACTGTCGATCTGGCCCTGCACATCGATCAAAGAAACAACTAATTTTTTATTTTTCGGCAGCGTAATAGGCAAAGTCAGGCTGCAGGCCTTACGGTCAATCGCAGCTGTTGAGTTTAACTTTGTCACATAGTCATAAAAAGTAAGATCTAAAGTGTTCTGACTTAAATTCATGTCAGTAAAAAGTCGGCTTCCGTTATTTGTGCAGCCGGTGCCGCCTGTTTGCAGCGATCCGCGTGCAATAATATTTGATAGGTTATCTTCATCTAAAAGCGGCAGCGTAGGAACCAACTGCGTTCTGACTTTTAGCGCCGCAGGAAAGTTCATCAGCGGTTGAGATACGACGTAATTATCATCATTGATGGCAGCACTTCGAAGCATTTCATGAAACACAAGGTAATAGATGTTTCTTTCGCGCTCGAAGTGATCCATCCACGAATCAGCATTAATAATGATAAGATCAGGAACACCAATCGCATCAACCACTGAGCCTGAATTGTCTATCAGTAAATCCTGAACGACAGTCAGTTTATTAATATCTAATGTCGATTTAAGAGCTTCAACATTCAGCTGGCGGCTTGAAACCAGATTTTGACCATCTTCAGTTTCTTCCAGGAACAAAATGATCTGCTGGCCAAGCGCAATGAACTGACCGCGAAGGTAGTCGCCGCCGTTACCGACTTTGTGGTCAATTTTTTTATCAATACTGAATTTACCGTCTTCGGATTTAATTATTTTTAAGTAGTCGGGCAGTAAATAAGTTCTGCCGTCTACAGTGAAAGGGTTTTTCTTAAGAGGAGTTGTTCCTGAATTAAGAACCGTTGGGGCTTTCGGCAGGCCCGGGTTTAACAGATTGTCATTGAGTGTTGCGGCTTTCGCTGCAGTTGCCAACGCTAAGATCGCAGTGGCGGCCAGTATGAGGTTTCTTAAGTGCGGTTTCATTTTTTAGTCCTTGCTTTCAACTTCCTGAGTGAGGGGATAAAGGTAGAATGAGAATTTAATAACTTCGTCTTTTTCGCCCTGTTCAAGACAAAGTGTCAGTTTGTCCTGAAACTCTCTTATCATTTTTCGTGCCTTAGGAAGATTTTTTTTATTTGCTGCAATTGTAATGGCGGTGAAGTCGCGTTCGTCTACGGGTGTATGATCCAGAGCTTTTTCGGCTAACTGCAGATCATTGTAGTGCGACTTTCTAACAGCCTGGTTCGGAATGTTATCACTGCTGATCAGCGCACGCTTGTTGGTGACAAACTTACGGTTCTTTTTAAATACAAATCCCAGACGGATCAGGCGGTCTAAAGAAGTTTGCGCTTGTTGAGTTGAAATGCCGAGCTTGCGCGCGATCCACTGAATATCAGACTTGAAATTTTTGGTTTCCATTAAAGAAAGCAGTGCAAAGTGCTGCCATTCAGCGATGAGGTTAAACTGATCGCTGCTGAGCTGCAGGAAATCAATCACCGGAGGAGGGGCGGGTGAGTCTATTCCAGGCTCTTCTTCAAAGCTGAGCTCTTTTGTTTTCGAATCGAAAAGATTAAGTACCGGCGTGCTTATATCGGGTGAGAGGTTCATTCGTTCGATAATTCTTGCAGCCATTTTACCGGAGATTTTTCTTTTGCCGTTCAGTATTTCACTTAAGGCGCTGGGAGAAAGCTCCAGCTTCTTGGCGTAAGCCCGTAAAGAAAATCCAGGATTTTTAATCTTGATCTGATCCAGATTGGAGCGAATCAGATTTTGAATTTCAATTTGTTCTTTCAAACAACACTCCTGAATTTTTTACAGCCGGTTTCTTTCTTAAATAACTGAGTCGATTTTAAATACTTTTTATTCTCTTTTATGCTCCGAAATTTGCTTAGCAATTTCTTAGCCGATGCTTCGTGCGAGATGAACTATTCTTCGCATGGCTCTAATCTAGTCTTCGCATAGCTCAAGCATCAACTGAACCTCGATAGAATCTAAAGCCACCAAGCTTGAGGTTTGTTGAGCTTTTTGCTTTCTTAGCAGAGCGCTTGTATTCAGTGACAGAACATTTTCTGTTTTCGTGCAGCTGCTTTCTGCCAGTTGTCCGACAGAGCTGTCCCAGTTCAGTTCGCCATCGCCGTCAGGTTTGAGATCCAGAGTCTGAGGTACTTTATCCTGGCCGACAAAACCGCTTTCTTGGGTCAGAACAAGCGAGTCTCCGTGCTCTACCCCGTAAAGGCCTTTGTTTGAAACCTCCACGATCACGAGTTTGTGGTGTTCAGGAACAGTAATCGGTACCCGCACACTACATGCGGCTCTTGCAAACGCCGCATTTGAACTTCCCCCGCTTACGATCATCGGTGCGAGAAGAACCGTTATCCGTCCCTGGTCATCATGACCGATCAGCGCATTACCCGCAGTACAGCCAGTACCCCCGTAGCCGGCTTCCCCGATAATGATCGGAAGTGGTTCTGGTTTCGGTGGCTCAAGTACCGGAGGTTCCTCGCTTGGAGGCTGTAACACCGGCGGTTCTTCTGATGAAGGCGGCACTGGCAAAGTTGGTTCCAGTGGTGCCGGCTCTTGAGCAACAGGTTCTTGCGGCACAGGCTGATCCCCCGATAGCTGTGCTTTTGCATTCACCGCGAATAATATTGAAACCAGAATCAAACTTAAACTTTTCATACGCTCCCCCGTGTATGGTTCTTTTTACCGTCCGTCCTGTGGCCGATGCTGGATCAAATTGCAAGGGCTCTGCCAGGTGTTTTTTAATTTTTCAGGCTATTTTGGCTCTGGAACAGGTTGTTCCAAGGTGTTCCAAAAACTTCGGCTTATAGGTGATATTCAGATTTCCTTATGGATGACCAAAGTTTCTGGATTTTGTGACACCAGTGTTCTGCGGCGTTAAACGTCAGAACACCGGTAAATTATTTACATTTTACTGCAGAGATTTGGAACTGAGTCTGATCTAACTGAGCTATGGAATTAGTAGATTCCAAGGATACTTTTTTAAGAAGCATATTCGTATTTAACGCCAGCATTACATCGCGGCTCGTGCATGGTGATTCTGCCAGATTTTTTCCCGGAACAGCGTTCTTCCACTTCAGTTGTCCTTCGCCGGACAATATTAAGTCAGGATTTGCCGAAGGTTGCGCGCCGACGAAATTTAATTTTTGTGAAACAGAAATTTCATTATGGCTTTCAACGAAGTGCGAGCCGGAGTTGTTAATTTCTTTTATAATCAATTTGTAATTCTTTGCGACCGAAAGCGGGATACGGATATTACACGATACTCTCGAGAAAGAAGTTAAAGCGTCTGTGCCTTTAACTTCCATAGCCGGCAAAACAGTTACGCGGCCGTTTCTTTCAATTCGTACGTCAGCACCACCAACGCATCCGGTTCCTGCAGATGCAGGAACTCCTGCAACGAAGGGAAGCGCTTTGACTTTAGCGGGTTGAAGCGTGCCTGCTACCGACGACAAAGAAGACAACAGACAGATTAAAGTGAGACTTAGGGTTTTCATGGTTTAACTCCTTTTAGCTATTCAGCCGTTCATTGGCTGATTTCTTAAGGAGGAACCTAATTAAGTATGATTCAAAACACCAGAAATTTTGGAACAAAGTGTTCCAAACAAAATGGAACACGGAAAATATTCATGTTCCAGAGTTCGGAACAGGTTTTCCCAGGGCCACTTTATTTTTTATCTTCGAAGATGATCAAGACAGCGCCGGATTCTACTGAATCGCCCTGCTTCACTTTTACTTCTTTTACTTTTACGTCGGTGGAAGCACGCATTTCGTTTTCCATTTTCATGGCTTCCATAATCAGTAAAGGCTTACCTGATTTAACTTCGTCTCCGGGCTTAACAAAGATTTCAATAACTTTACCAGGCATGCCGGCTTTTAAAATTGTATCGCCGCCCATGCCGCCACCTTTTTTCAAAGAGCGGTGTAAAAGCATTTCGTCATTGTAGATCTGCATGGTACGGAAAGAGTTACGCGTAAAAACCGTATATTCGGTATCTTGACCGAGTACATCGATAAGGTATGACTTTCCTTCAAAAAGAAAGCTCACATACTCTTCCGCGGATTTGTAATCATTTTTAGAAATATCGTAGTGCTTCCACTCTTGGCCTTCTAACTGAAGAGAAACTTTCCAGTTGTGACGGCCTTCGATCACATCCACTTTATATTTTTTGCCTTTAAGTTCGCATTCAAAATACATGTGATGTCCTTTACGTTCTTAATTGGATTTTGCGGCCGATACGGCGCCAGTTAGAGGCCACATTCAAGCGGCGAACATCTTTTGACTGGCGGTCCTGATAAGCAGTGATAGCAGCTGCAATAATGAAAACCGGGTCGTCAATTTCTTTAAAGATTTCAGGTTCTAAGACCTCGAAATTTTTTTCGATAAACTGAGTGGTGTAGCTGCCGTCTAAAAATTTAGGATGCTTTAAAATGGTTTTGTGTAAAACGATGTTACTTTTAATCCCTGTCAAAACGAATTCTGATAAAGCGCGCTCCATGCGGTTGATAGCTTCTTCACGCGTTTCGCCCCAGGTGATCACTTTACCGATCATCGGGTCGTAATAGATAGGAACTTCATAACCGGGATACGCATAGGAATCAATTCGCACAAACGGCCCTTGGGGGTGACGGCAGGCGCGAATACGGCCCGGACTCGGTTTGTAGGTTACAGGGTCTTCTGCGCAGATACGGGCTTCAATCGCGTGACCTTTTTGTCTGATATCTGATTGTTTAAAGCTTAACGGATTTCCTTTTGCGACCCAGATCTGTTCTTTTACCAAATCGTAGCCGGTCACAAGCTCTGTAATCGGATGTTCAACCTGAAGACGTGTGTTCATCTCCATAAAGAAAAATTCTTTTGTCTGATTATCAAAAATAAATTCAATCGTTCCGGCGCCGACATAGTTAATGGATTTAGCCGCGCGAACAGCTGCTTCACCCAGTTTTAAACGAACATCGTTCGGAACACTTGGAGAAGGGGATTCTTCAATAATTTTTTGGTGTCGTCGTTGAACGGAACATTCGCGTTCAAATAAGTGAACGACGTTACCATGTGTATCGCCGAAAACCTGAATTTCTATATGCTTTGGATCATTGATGAAGCGTTCGATATAAACAGCAGGATTAGCAAAATAGTTCTGGCCTTCAGAACGGCAGGCACGAAATGCGCTTTCCAGTTCAGATTCAGCGCGAACAACACGCATGCCTTTACCGCCACCGCCGGCAGAAGCTTTAATGATGACGGGGTAACCGATTTTCTTTACTACTTCTATGGCCTCTTCAACCGTTTCAACGGCGCCGTCGCTGCCGGGAACCAAAGGAACATTGGCTTTTCGCATGAGAGCTTTAGCCGAAAGTTTGTCTCCCATGGCTTCCATATTCTCAGGAGTGGGGCCAATAAAAGTAATCCCGGCCTCACGGCAAGCACGCACAAATACCGGATTTTCCGAAAGAAATCCGTAACCGGGATGAATAGCGTCGGCTCCGGCCTGCTTTGCAACTTCAATAATCTTGCGGTAGTTCAAATAGCTTTCTTTGGATGGGGCAGGGCCGATATGGTAGGCCTCATCCGCAAGAAAAACGTGAAGACTGTCGCGGTCGGCTTCGCTGAATACGGCAACCGTTGCGATACCCAGTTCGCGGCAACCACGGGTAATGCGAATCGCAATTTCACCGCGGTTCGCAATCAGAATCTTTTTAAATGGAGGAGTAATCATTATAAAACCTCGTACGAATTACAGCGGAATGTTTCCGTGTTTTTTCGGTGGAATGATATCCCGTTTGTTTTTTAACATCTCAAGTGAGTCAATAATGCGTTTACGTGTTAATGCAGGCTCAATCACCTCATCTGTGTAACCGAGTTCGGCAGAAACATAAGGATTACTGAACATCTCTTCGTATTCGGCCGTTAAGCGGGCACGTTCTGCCGCAGGATCTTTCGCTTTGGCGATAGCATCACGCTGAATAATGTTAACAGCACCTTCGGCACCCATAACGGCGATCTCTGCTGATGGGAAAGCTAAATTTACGTCACTTCGTAAAAGTTTTGAACCCATTACAATGTAAGCACCACCGTAAGCTTTACGGGTAATCAACGTTACTTTAGGAACCGTCGCTTCCGCATAAGCATACAAAAGTTTTGCGCCATGAGTGATGATGCCGTTCCACTCCTGGTCTTTACCCGGTAAGAACCCAGGAACGTCCACGAAGCTGACGATCGGAATATTAAACGCATCACAGAAGCGGATAAAGCGCGCGGCTTTGCGTGAAGCTTCGATGTTCAGGCATCCTGCAAGGACTTGCGGCTGATTCGCAACGATGCCCACAGGGCGACCGTTAAAGCGCGAAAATCCAACGATAATATTCGGAGCGAACTGTTTGTGAATCTCAAGAAAATAACCTTCATCCACAACTTCTGAAATAAGCTGAAGCATGTCGTATGGTTTTTTTGGACTGTCGGGAATTAATGTATTCAAAGAATCAACGATACGGTCAGGACGGTCTTTAGTGGCTAAAGAAACACTGTCATCCAGATTGTTTGACGGCAAGAAGCTCATCAATTCTCTGATCAGTAGTAAACAATGCTTGTCATCACGTGCGGTAAAGTGACAAACACCTGACTTTTGTGCGTGAGTGGAAGCTCCGCCCAATTCTTCTTTTGTTACGTCTTCATGAGTAACGGTTTTAATAACATCAGGGCCGGTAACAAACATGTAGCTGGTGTTTTCAACCATGAAAACGAAATCCGTAATTGAAGGAGAGTAAACGGCACCGCCTGCGCACGGGCCCATGATCGCCGTGATTTGCGGAACAACACCTGAAGCCAGCGTGTTGCGGGTAAAAATATCAGCGTAACCTCCAAGAGACTCAATTCCCTCTTGAATTCGGGCGCCGCCAGAGTCATTGATCGAAACAAAAGGTGCGCCGTTCTTAATTGCGAGATCCATTACCTTGCAGATTTTATTCGCCTGCGTGCGCGACATAGAGCCGCCGGTAACTGTAAAGTCCTGCGACGACAAGTAAACAAGCTTGCCGTTGATGCGGCCGTAACCGGTGATAATACCATCACCGTAAGGTCTTGCTTTTTCCATCCCGAAGTTGTTACAGCGGTGAGTAACAAAGCGGTCCATTTCAACAAAGCTTCCCGGATCTAATAAAACTTCCACGCGCTCGCGCGCAGAAAGCCTTCCGCCTTGTTTGTGCTTGGCTAATCTTTCGGGCCCGCCGCCTGCCAACGCTTTTTCATTGCGTCTTTCGAGCTCTTCAATTTTTTTCAGCATCATATCGCTCATAAGAAATTCCTTAATTAAGGGTAAGCGCGGCCGTAAAGACGCGGGAATGATCCGGTTTCACGAACATGCGGTAAACCGCAAATCCAGGTGACAGCACGCTCTAAACCCAAGCCGAAGCCGGAACTAGGAACGCTACCGTAACGTCGCAAATCCAAATACCATTCGAAATCTTTTTGATCTAATTTGTGTTCTTTAATTCTTTGGATCAGTGTTTCAACACTTTCTTCACGTTGACCGCCGCCGATCACTTCGCCGTAACCTTCGGTTGCGAGCATGTCACAGCCCATTGCATAGCCTTTATCATTCGGATCTTCTTTCATGTAGAAAGCTTTGATTGCCTGCGGGAAGTGGTGAACAAAAACCGGCTTATCAAATTGTGAAGAGATAATAGTTTCATCCGGCGCACCGAAGTCATCTCCGTCAATAAACGCAGGGTTTTCTTTTTTAATGATTTCAACCGCTTCACGGTAATGTAAACGCGGGAACTTTCCTTTGATCGGTTCAAGTTTTGAGATGTCTCTCTCTAAAACTTTTAATTCTTCCTGTTTATTTTTCAAAACACGCTGAACGATGTATTCGGTGAACTGCTCTGCAAGATCCATATTGTCGTACATGTCGTTGAAAGCGACTTCAGGCTCTACCATCCAGAACTCAATAAGGTGACGGCGGGTTTTTGATTTCTCTGCACGGAAAGTCGGGCCGAAGCAGTAAACTTTTCCAAGCGCTTTCGATGTGGCCTCCATGTAGAGCTGGCCTGACTGAGATAAATACATTTTGTCGTCGAAGTATTTTGTTTCAAATAAATTTGAAGTTCCTTCGCACGCGGCAGGAGTAAAGATCGGTGCGTCTGTCAGCGTGAAACCACGTCCGTCAAAAAAGTCATGAATAGCAGAAACGATCTCGGCGCGTACACGCAAGATCGCATGCTGGCGTTTAGAACGAATCCATAAATGGCGGTTCTCCATCAAAAAATCTGTGCCGTGCTCTTTTGGAGTAATCGGGTAGTTTTCTGATTTACCGATAATCTCAAAACCTTTAACACCCATTTCAAAAACGTTCTGGTGTTTCGGGTGCTGGCGAACAGTGCCCGTAACTTTTAGCGAGCACTCTTGCGTGATCTGGTCGAAGTTCGCAAAAACTTCAGGGCCGCAATCAGCCGGAAAAAAGACGCAGGAAACGATTCCTGTGCCATCACGTAATTCTAAAAATTTAACTTTGCCTGATGATCTTGTTTGGTAAGCCCAGCCTTTAAGTTCAATGGTTTGGCCAACATGATCTTTTAGTTCGTTGATATAGATTCTCATAGACACCTTACCTCAATTGGAAAGGCATCATTCTAGCTAAGGGCCGATGCTATCAACAAGTAGATTTTCTATTTGATTTCTTACTGTCCAGTGATCGCGCGCAGTTTGGTTAACGCATCGTATGCATTAACAACTCCGCCTGTAGAAACTCGCAGCGGAGTCGAGGGGCGCGTAACAGATTCTAAGATCGCCTGCTTAATTTGTGCTGCTGAAGCACTAGGGATAGCGCCCCATAAGAGTGCAGCGACACCGGAAACCATCGGTGCGGCCATACTTGTTCCGCTCATGGTTTCGATTTGGTTCATTGGAGTTGTTGAGTAAATTCCTACACCCGGCGCGGCAACGTGTACACTTTTAGTCCCATAGTTTGAAAAACCGATCAGTGACATGCTCATCGTTGATGCGGCGACGTTGATTTGGTTCCCGAAATTATAGGCTGACGGGAAGGAAGGAGTCGAGTCCATGTTGATACCAACGCCGCTGCTGTCGCCGTTTCCGGCAGCAGTTACCAATAATATTCCGCGGTTATTTAAATCACTTAACGTCGAACGCAAGTTCGGAATATCCATACACGGGTCAAGGCCCCAGCTCATATTGATAATTTTTGCGCCACGGTTTGCAACGTAGTTTAACGCTACGATCGCATCACCGATCGAGCCACCGCCGTCGTTTGCAATAAACTGTGCCGGCAATACTTTTGCGCGAGGAGCAACACCATTGATAGCACCGGCAGAAGGATCAGCAACAATAATTCCTGTCACATGTGTTCCGTGACGGTTTACAACAGGATCATTCGGTTCAGAATTCACCTGAATACCTTTGTAATCATCAACGAAACCGTTACCGTCATCATCAATATTATTTTTAGGAATTTCACCGGTATTTAATGCAATGCTGTTTGCGATCTGCGGATGAGTTGTATCAACCATACCGTCGATAACCCCGATGATTACGCTTTCACCCTGAATGTTTTTATTCCAAAGAGACTGAGCGTCCATTTGATAAGGGCCCCAGTTAAGAGACTCGGCTCCGACATCGCCTTCGCCGTCCATTTGCTCTGCTGATTCAACATGGATACGCAAGCGTCTGTCCTGATCGACGTGTTTAATTTTTTCTAAATTTTCAGATACGAATTCAGAACGGAATTTTTCAGATGATTCGCCGTTTTCGACAGTGTAAGAGCCGTCTTCCCAGTGAACGATAAACCGGGTTTCACTTGCAGACTCGACACAAACATTAACTGAGGCCGGGAAGACATTGTCAGTCGTTTTCACAGCACCACAGGCAGATAGCACTATTGCAACTGTTGTGAGGGTGAGTGACCGAATAAACTTCAAAGCTGACCTCGTTTAAGACTCATCCATTGAGTCTTGAAATTAAGACAGTATGGGTGGCCTGTTATGGTTAGCTTTTCGGGTGAATATTAACATTCGCTCAGTCGAGAAAAAGTCCAGTCATCAAGAATCTGTGAGTTTGATTATGGGATTTCAAGACTTTAGCAGTGAAAAATTAAACGATTTCAGAGTGAAAAAATGAGAAATTATGAGTGAAGTAAGAAAATGTTATGAGTGAACTGCGCTACTCAATACAAACAAACCGGCCGACCCAAACAACTCAATTCCGGTTAAAATAAGAATGAAATTTTAAGATCCCGGGTCAGATTTTAGTGACGAATTCTTTTAAAAACGCGCAGAACTTTTGTTCAACTTTTTTTGCCGTTTCTGTCACTTCTTCATGATTCAGTTTATGCTGAGAAATGCCGGCAGCAAGGTTCGTAATACAGGAAATTGCCGCAACTCGAAGGCCCATGTGATTGGCCGCAATGACTTCAGGAACTGTCGACATCCCGACGGCTTTACCGCCCATCACTTTAAACATTCTGATTTCAGAAGGTGTTTCGTAAACAGGTCCGGTGACCGCAACATAGATACCTTTGTGAAAGAATGTTTGTTGCGATCTGAAAATGCGCTCTGCTGTGGCGATAAGAGTTTTGTCGTAAGCTTCTGTCATGTCAGGAAAGCGTGGACCAAGTTCTTTTATGTTCGGTCCCATTAACGGGTTTGTGCCCATTAAGTTGATGTGATCGTCCAAGATCATGAAATCGCCGGCCTTCATGCCATCACCACAACCACCGGCAGAGTTTGTTACGATCAGAATTTCAATTCCTAAAAGTGCCATGACCCGCGTCGGGAACACCAACGTTTCCATTGAGTGGCCTTCGTAGAAGTGAAGGCGGCCTTGAAGAACAACCAGGTCAACATTGTCGATTTTGCCGAAAATCAAATTACCGGAGTGGCCTTCAACAGTCGGTGGAATGAAATTCGGAACATCACCGAAAGGAAAAGAGGCTTCGATTTGCATGTGCTGAACAAAATGACCTAAGCCGGAACCTAAAATAACTCCGATGCGGGGCTTATTTTTTATTTTCGATTTAAGAAAATTTACTGTTTCGGTCAGCTTTTCAATGACAACCATCGCACCCTCAAAAGTTTATTGCAGATCTGTTAATTGAGAACAGTATTTATCAAAACGTGAGCGGGTGGTTTTTGCAAGGAAATTTCATGAGCCAGTGTCAGGAGTTGTTCAGCTTCTGCGAAAAGTTCCGGTTCGTCGCCATGAATCGTAAAAATCGTGTCTCCGGCCTTTACCTGATCGCCAAGTTTACAGTGAAATTCAATTCCTGCTGTGGGGTGAATGACGTCATCGTTTTTCATGCGGCCGGCGTGAAGAATAATTCCTGCCAGGCCTATCTTTTCCACATTAAAGGAATGAAGATATCCCGCCGTTTTTGCAGTGACCTTATGTGATTTTTTTGCAGCCGGAAGCTCGGAAAGCCTGCCACCCTGAACTTTACACATCTTTTCAAAAACCTGAAGGGCGCGGCCGGATTCCAACGCCTCTACGGCAAGCGAATACGCCTCGTTAACGGATGCGGTTTTCCCGGAAAGATGAATCATTTGAGCTGAAAGCTGTAAAGAAAGCTCGCGTGTGTCAGCGTACATATCCTCACCGTTAGGTCCGGTGAATTTTTTATTTTTCATGATCTCGACGCATTCGAAAACTTCCAGAGAGTTTCCTGCGAAACGCCCCAAAGGCTGTTCCATCGATGAAATGACAGAGACAATTTTTTTATCGTAACTTTTGGCGATGTTCATGAGTGCAGTCGCGAGGCTTTTTGCCTGCTCAACTGTCTTCATAAAAGCGCCCGAACCGAATTTAACATCGAGAACCAGGCCATCGATGCCTTCAGCGATTTTTTTTGACATGATACTGGCACAAATCAACGGAAAGCTTTCGATCGTGCCGGTCACATCGCGAAGCGCGTAGATTTTTTTATCCGCAGGGCAGATCTCTTTCGTTTGGCCGATAAAACAAGTGCCGATCTCACGCGTGATTTCGACGAATCTTTCTAAAGACTGCTGGGTATTAAATCCCGGAATGCTTTCAAGCTTATCAAGAGTGCCGCCGGTGTGGCCCAGGCCTCGGCCTGAAATCATCGGAACATAAAAGCCCGCAGCAGCTACTATTGGTCCCAGTATCAAACTTGTTTTATCGCCGACGCCGCCGGTTGAATGTTTATCAACTTTGAATCCCGGAATTTTTGATGTGTCGACTGTAACACCGGAATGAATCATCGATTTTACCAGCGCAACGGTCTCTTCGTTGGTCATGCCGTTTAAATAAATCGCCATCAACATTGCCGTTACCTGATAATCAGGAATTGTTCCTGATGTGTAGGCCGCAATAAATTGCTGAATTTCGTCAGAAGTGAGCTCCTGGCGATCACGCTTTTTCTTGATAAGGTCGGCAAAATACAGAGTCATAAGGCCTCAGACACTAACATCTGAGAGCCTAAATGACAAACAATAAGCCATTGAGTTGTCAGGTATAACAAGCGGCTAACCTGATTACACTGGCAGTAAAACGCAGCCCTAGGCCGCGCTGTCTTTACCAAGGAAGGCTTTCGCATCCGCCATTGTAACAAGACCTTTTTTGACAAGATCGTCCACGTATTTTTCGTAGAGCACCATGCCGTGCTGAGCACCGGTCTGAATGATGGAAGGAATCTGGTAAATTTTATTTTCACGAATCAGGTTGGCAATCGCCTTTGTACCTTTCATGATTTCGAACGCAGCCACACGGCCTTGTCCGTCCGCACGGGTAAACAGGGATTGAGCCACGATACCGCGAATAGAATCCGCTAACATGGTACGAATCTGCCCTTGTTGGCCCGGAGGGAAAACGTCGACGATACGGTCAATCGTTTTAGCTGCAGAGCTGGTGTGCAGTGTAGCGAAAACCAAGTGTCCTGTTTCTGCTGCGGTTTCACGAAGCTCACCCACCAGAATGATATCCGGGTCTTCACGAAGTGCGGCTTTCAGCGCATTCGCATAAGTTTTTGTGTGAGAACCGACCTCACGCTGATTCACAAGTGATTTTAAATTCGGGTGAACGAACTCGATCGGATCTTCCACCGTTAAGATATGAGCTTCACGGTTTGAATTAATATGCTGAATCATCGCTGCGAGTGTCGTTGATTTACCGGAACCCGTCGGGCCCGTTACAAGAATGAGTCCGCGGTCCGTATCAGTTAAGTCCACAATTGATGGCGGCAAATTTAACTCTTGCGCGGTTTTAATTTTTTCTGGAATCGTTCTGAAAACGGCTCCTAAACCTTTACGCTGCATGAACACGTTACAACGGAAACGCCCTAAGCCTTCCACAACGTATGCGAAATCGAGCTCCCATTTTTCAACGAAAGCTTTCTTTTGTTTTTCAGTTAAAATTTCGAAGATAAGTGCCTGAACGTCTTGATTGCTTAATTGACGGTAGTTGAGCGGTGACATGTTACCATGCAGACGTAAAAACGGCGGAGCTCCGCTGGTCAAATGCAAATCTGATGCTTTTTGTTCAACCATGAGCCTAAAAAGATCATCTATTGTAGCCATATTTTCCAATTCTCCATCTGAACTATCTTAATCTTTTTCGGCAGAAAGGAGGTTTTTTTTAACAAGCCATCAGTCCAGTTCGTCCCTTGATGATTCAGTCTTACTTGAGGACTGAAAAGGTCGAGTCGAGTTATACGGCCAGCAAAACTCATCTAGTATTGAGACACTGGTTAATTTTTTATTCGGAGTAAACATGAAAAAGATTTTAGTTTTATTTTTGTTTTTAGCTTTGTCTGTAATTTCTGAAGCCAGAAACCGGCCCCGCGACCGCAACGCTTGGGATGATCTGAAAACCGATATCAGCTGTGTTAATGAAATGCGAAGCTTTTTGAGAAACAACAGCGCTTATCTATCAAGTGCATTAAATAGCTCTCCCGAAATTTCTACTGTAACAGGTGTGCCACGAAGAAAATTAAAATGTGATGAAAGTTTGGTTGAAGATCTCGGAGACGGCTTAGGCCAGTGTTCCACTGATCAGGCCAGAAACCCGTACCGCTTTTCAGGCTTTGGTTTCGACTGTCCGAGTAAGACGATTAGCCGATTAAAAATTTCAAATGAAGTCAATTTACGAATTGAGTTGTATGACAACTGCAACACCCAGCCAAGAAGCGAATTGTTTGCAGATCAGGAAGTTACTAAAGTTCCTTCAAACATTCATGACGATCAGATTCAAACAATGGCTCAGGAAAAAATTGAAGAAGCTTTGATCGACATTTACTCCAAAATTGACATGGCTGCCAGTTACCGTGGATTACCAAGAAACCAGATTGAAGCCATTGAGTACCAGTTAGGCCAGAATATTTTCGGAAAAGTAAACTGCAGCGTTCGCTATTTCAGAGACGCACAGGTTGGCCCTGTTATGAGACAGGCTATTGACCGAGTTTGCGGGCAAAAACGGACAGTGCTGAACCGGCCTGAGCGCTGCATGTTAAATGCACCTGAAAGCTATGGCACTTATGTGGGGGCGGCCCCTGCTCCATCGGGCCCTGCGCCTGCGTCAGCCACAACAACCGTGCCGTCAAGTGCAACTGACAATGACGTGGCACCGGCTGATGACAACGAAGGCGACTGACAATCCTCGCCATTAAGTTTGCATAAAGACCTGATTTTTAGTACACCTTGGGCACAAGAGTGAGGTCCTATGTCTGCTGAAATTCTTATCAATGTTCGTCCGCTGGAAACACGCGTGGCTTATGTTGAATCCGGCGTACTGATGGATCTTAAAATCGAAAGAAAAACCTCTCCGACTCTTGTGGGCACTATCCATAGGGGAGTTGTTACACGAGTTCTTCCCGGCATGCAGGCTGCCTTTGTGGATATCGGTCTGGATAAAGCCGCTTTCTTGTATGTGGGCGATATTATTACCGATGAAGGCAAAGAATTTTTCGATGACGATGAAACCGAAGATAAAGGCGACGAGGAAAACAGAAATCAGCGCGAGATCAAAACTCCGATTCAGGATTTGATCAAAGAGGGCCAGCACCTCATGGTGCAGGTAGCGAAAGACCCATTGGGAACAAAGGGCGCGCGTATCACAACGCATATTTCTTTACCGGGCCGGGGCGTGGTTTACATGCCTTACGTTAAACATACGGGCATCTCGCGGAAAATCGAAGACGAGCAGGAAAAAGAGCG
Source organism: Pseudobdellovibrio sp. (assembly GCA_020696855.1). Lineage (GTDB taxonomy): Bacteria > Bdellovibrionota > Bdellovibrionia > Bdellovibrionales > Bdellovibrionaceae > Pseudobdellovibrio. Next base: position 3,454 of record JAJFMT010000012.1, on the reverse strand, counting down.
TTTAAAAAAAATCATTCATAATATTAATCCTACCGGCGGTGTCATCGTACGAACGGCTTCTGAAGGTGCAAGCGAAGATTCACTGCGCGCCGATATTGAATACTTAGACCGGCTGGCAAAAGAGATTCACAAGAATTACGAGAAAAAGAAAAACGCCGGCATCATTCATTCAGAACTTGATGTAGAGCTTCGCGCTTTACGTGACCTGATGAGTGAGAATGTCACGACCGTTTGGGTTGATGACATGGAAGTTTATAAAAAAGTTCAGAAGTTCGTGACGCAGTTAATGCCGAAGTACCGCCAGAACATTATTCTTTACGAAGAGAAGAAGCCGCTTTTTGATTTATACGATATCGATCTTGAGATCTCTCGTGCCATGGAAAGAAAAGTCTGGCTGAAGTCCGGCGGATATATTGTTTTCGACGAAGCAGAAGCCTTAGTGGTGATCGACGTTAATACCGGCCGGTATGTCGGCAAAAAAGATTTAGAAGACACGATATTAAAAACAAATTTGGAAGCCGTAAAAGAAATCGCGCATCAGCTTCGCGTAAGAAATGTCGGCGGAATTATTATTATCGACTTTATCGATATGGAAAAAGAGACTCACCGCGAACAGGTTCTTTACGGTCTTGAAGAAGAACTTAAAAAAGACAGAAGCCGCACTAACATCGTTTCGATGTCGGATCTGGGCCTTGTCGAAATGACCCGTAAGCGTATTCGCCCGAGTCTTGTAAAAACGCTTTGCGAGCCGTGCTCATACTGCGACGGTAAAGGTTATATTAAACGTAAACACACGATTGCCTGTGAAATCTTCCGTGAACTCGAAAGAGAAATCAGCATGGTCGAAAATTCTAAAAAGCCCGGCATTATTGTTCACTGCCATGCCGAGATCGTCGACTGGGTTTATGAAAGTGAATCTGAAACTTTAGATGCTCTTGAGAAGCGACTGGGCCGTTCGATTGCATTCAAAATTGAACCGAGTTACCACGCAGAACAATATGAAATTTTCAGTGAAGACTGAGAAAAACCTTCAGTAACGCCTGAGAAAGTCTTCAGCGACGACTAAGTTTTTACATTATAAATCTTCTTTAGTGCCGCTAAGCAAAGCGGGTCAATGCGCTTTTCATAAAGCTGCTGAAGACTTGCAATAACGGCTGCGGCCGTCACCGGCTGTCCGCTTTGGCGTAAGGTATCAGTGTAGTCAACGAACATAACAGCTGCCTGTAAGATTTTTGAAAGCGGGTGCTGGTCCCGTGCGGATTTAGCATTTGGATAACCAAGCCCCGCCTGATCTTCGTGGTGCTCGTAAGCCATTCGCACCACATCTGAATGCAGACATTTGATTCCCTGAAGAATGTCATGACCGCGTACAACGTGGCTTTCGATTTCTTTCTGTTCAGCCCGTGTTGTTAAGTGGCGCGGCTTTTTAAGTAGTTCGCTGTCGATTTCTTTTTTGCCGATATCGTGAAAAAGCCCTGCCATGCTGATTTTAAACAATGTTTGCAGCGAAGTGACCCCAAGTGTTTTTGCCAGCATCACCGAACAAAAAGAGACCGCCACTGAATTCGCGTATACAGCATCTGAATAGCTGTTCAGCAAACTCAGCAAGTCAAAACCCTCTTCAGACTGAGTGGCACAATCCACCGCCATTTTTAAAAAGGCTGAAGATTCCTGAATGGACTCCTGGTCAATACCGTCTGTAAACGTTCTCTCCAGAATAACTTTACCTGTGTAATTCATGAAAGCGGTCTTCTTTTCAACGGCGATTTCAGATCTGGTGTTGATGATTTTAACGAGGCCAAGATTAAACTGAACGAGCTTTCCGAAGTCTTCCTTTTCGATGTAGAAATGCTTGACGCCGCGTTCGCGGTATTTAGCAATTTGCTCTTTTGGCAGTTGCTCACTTTTATTGGCGATCTTAATAAAGTTTGTTTCAGAAAGTTTAATGTAGATATCAAAGTCGATCGTCGGTTTTGCAATGAATTCTTCTATGGAAACTTTGTAGTAGGCATCGGAAGGCTTTTTTTCAGGAGCTTTCTTTTGCTCTTCGCCCATGACGGTCGGGATGAGATCCAGCAACTGATTAATTCTAAAGGGCTTTGCAATAAAACCTTTTGCACCCAGCTCAAAAGCGGATTTGGTTTCAAGCAACGTAGAAAAACCGGTCATGATAATAAAAGGCATGGGGCGGTTTTTGGTCGACCATTCCAACAGATCAATGCCCGACATATTGGGCATTTGGATGTCTGACAAAACCAAATCGTAATCCTGAACAGACATCAGCTCGCACGCGGATTTGCCGTTTGGAGCCTGGATGACCTGGTACTTTTTGCCAAGTACTTCACTGATTGTGCTTCTAAAGACGTCGTCATCTTCAACCAGTAATATCTTCTTTGCTCCCATGACTTCTCCTTTGTGACCTAAGCTGCGTTAACAGCTTCAGAATCAATTTTTTTAAACGGTAAAACGATAACCATTCGCGTTCTTTGGGAACTGCGGTCCAAATACAGTCTGCCGCCGTGACTTTCTACTATGCCTTTTGAAATACTGAGGCCAATGCCTGTGCCTTTGCCTAATTCTTTTGTCGTAAAGAACGGCTGCATAATTTTATCCTGAATGGCCGCAGAAATGCCCGGCCCTGAATCCATTACAGAAATTTCAATATAGACAGGGTCAATCTGTCGTGTGCTGACCATAATTTTTTTAAATTCCAGTTTTTCAATGGCATCATATGAATTGTTCAGCAGGTTTACTAACACCTGCGCGATTTCGGTTGGCCGGCAGCTGAGTATATAGTCCTCACAAGGTTCGATTTGCAGATCGACTCCGTGCATTTTGAATTTTTCGCTGCACAGGTTAAGTGCCTCTGAAACGATTGTTCGAACAGAGTAGTCTATTTTTTCCTGACCGTTAGTTTCTCGCGAAAACGTTCTTAAACTTTGAATAATCTTTGTTATTCTGTCGACCGTTCTGTCGATGATTTCAAGTGAGTTCTTCAGCATATCATTGCTGTTACCCGGGTTTTCCATGATCTCATTCATCATCATTTCGGTTCTTAATTTGATTACAGTCAGAGGCGTATTGATTTCGTGCGCGACTCCACCGGCCATCTCTCCGAGAGCAGACATTTTAGCTGTGCTGACAAGAGCCTGATTCTGATTTTTAATGATTTCGTTTAAGTTCATAAGTTCTTCGTTGCGGGATTGAAGAGTGTGCAGCATTTGATTCATGCTTTTTGCAAGGCGGGCGATTTCGTCGTCTCCGCTTACGTTAAGGTTAGCGACACCGTTCTCATTTAAAAGGTTAACCTGCTCATCCAGATCCGAAAGTCTTCGTGTCAGCAACCGGTCCAGCATGTGTAACATGACCAGCGCGATTAATATTGTGATCGTTGTAATGAAGGTCATGGTTTTGCTATAAGAAGCTTTACCGATTTGCATGATCTTTCGTGGCA